>NZ_JBWZCI010000004.1:0-293679 GCF_059383495.1 Pseudarthrobacter sp. RHLT3-21 | reverse complement strand
TAAGTGACCCTTCTATAGTTGTCAAACACAGCTGGGGTTCGGGTTTGGCGCGTTGAGGGTTCGGTAGATCCGTCGGGCGAGATAGCGTTTCACGCATCGGCGGATTTCCCTTTTGGTTCGTCCTTCGGCTTGTCGTTTCTCGACGTATTCGATGGTCGGGGAGTCGAATGTCATCCTGCTGTTGGCGATCAGGTGCAGGGCTTTGTTCAGGGTTCTGTCGCCGCCGCGGTTGAGTCTGTGTCGGACGGTGTTGCCGGAGGAGGCGGGGATCGGGTTTACCCCGGCGAGGGAGGCGAAGGCGGCCTCGGAGCGTACCCGTCCGTGGTGGGACCATGCGGTAAGGCAGATGGCGGCTGTGACGGGACCGAAGCCGGTTTCCTGCAGCAGTGGTGCGGCTTCGCTGATTTCGACCAGTTCGGTGATCTGGGCGTTGTTGGTTTTGATGTCCGTGTCGAGCTCGCTGGTGTGTTTGGCCAGCCGGACTGCTTCGGCGCGGGCAACGGAGAGGGCCAGCGGTTCTTCGCGGGAACGCCAGCGGGAGACTTCGGCGATCTGGGTTCCGGTCAAGGATTTACGGGCGTCCAGTCCAAGGTCGTTCACTCGCAGCAGCGCGGTCAACGCGTTCACGGCCCGGGTGCGGTCGGTGGTCATGGACTCACGCGCGCAGACCAGGATCCGCAGGGCTGCGCGGACCCCTTCGTTGAGCCGTGGCCGGCGCAGCTGCTGCTCCTCCAGGGGCAGGACGGCGGCGGCGATCCGGTGCGCGTCCAAGGTATCGGACTTGCCAACCCCGTGATGGGCCCGGGCATCCATGCGCGCGGCTTCGGCGACCTGGTAACCGGCGGCGCCGACGGCACCGGCCAGCAGCGCCCCGTAGGAGGCAGCGCCCTCGATCACCCACAGGGTAGCCAGGTCGGCGCCGGTGCGGCGCGCTACCCAGGCGATGGCCCGGTTGATGCCGGTGCCGGTGGTGGGGAAATCCCGGGTCTCGAGCAGTGCGCCGGTTGCGGTGGCGATGATGGCGTAGACATGGTTTTTGGCGTGAGTGTCGACGCCCACGACAAATGGGTGGGAATGAGCAACGATAGACATAGCGGTTCTGGCACCTTCCTCTTTCGCGGATACGGTCAGGCCGCGAGCACGGCCGGTACCAGTCCGGGTAGAGGTCACTTCGGAACAACACTGTGACGAGCCACGCCCCAGTCATTTGGGGGGCGGGCAACCTTCTAATCAAGTTACCGAGGTGGGCCGGGTAGGTACCGGCCGTCCACCCCACGGACGGACAAGTCATTTGAAGGACACCCGACGGGGCCAATCGTTTTGTGAGTCACGACCACGGGGCGGAACGGCCAGTACCTACTCTGCCAGCCAGTCCCAGACCAGCCACCCCAATCCTCACAGTCGTTTTGACCGCTCAAAACGACACTTACTGCTACCCACTTGGGCCAGCGGACGACGACGGCGGGCCACCTTTGCCAGGTGACCCGCCGCCGTCGCGCTTTAGAGGCTGTTAGTCGTTGATCAGATCGTGGACCACGATGGTCTGGTCGCGGTCCGGGCCGACGCCGATCGCGGAGAACCGCGTGCCGGAGAGCTTCTCGAGGGCAAGCACGTAGTTGCGGGCGTTCTCGGGGAGATCCTCCAGCGTGCGGGCACCGGTGATGTCCTCGGTCCAGCCTTCGAAGTACTCAAAGATGGGCACCGCGTGGTGGAACTCGGTCTGCGTCATGGGCATTTCGTCGTGCCGGACACCGTCAACGTCGTAGGCAACGCAGACCGGGATCTGCTCGATGCCGGTGAGGACGTCCAGTTTGGTGACGAAGTAGTCCGTGAAACCGTTCACGCGGGAAGCGTGGCGGGCCAGGACGGCGTCGTACCAGCCGCAACGGCGCGGACGGCCGGTGTTTACGCCGAACTCGCCACCGGTCTTCTGCAGGTACATGCCCATTTCGTCGAACAGTTCGGTGGGGAACGGTCCGGCGCCAACACGGGTGGTGTAGGCCTTGATGATGCCGATGGAGCGGGAGATCCGGGTGGGTCCGATACCTGACCCAACGGACGCGCCGCCAGCCGTGGGGTTGGAGGAGGTCACGAACGGGTAGGTGCCGTGGTCCACGTCCAGGAACGTGGCCTGACCGCCTTCCATCAGCACAACCTTGCCCTCATCCAGGGCGTTGTTGAGGACCAGCGTGCTGTCGATGACCAGCGGGCGCAGGCGCTCGGCGAAGGCCAGGAAGTAGTCCACGATCTCGTCCACCACGATGTCGCGGCGGTTGTAGACCTTGACCAGGAGTTCGTTCTTCTGGCGCAGGGAGCCTTCCACCTTCTGGCGGAGGATGGACTCGTCAAAGACGTCCTGGACGCGGATGCCCAGGCGGGCCACCTTGTCCATGTAAGCGGGGCCGATGCCGCGGCCTGTGGTGCCGATGGCGCGGCTGCCGAGGAAACGCTCCGTGACCTTGTCCAGGACCTGGTGGTAGGGCGCCACGAGATGCGCGTTGGCGGAGATGCGCAGCTTGGACGTGTCCGCGCCACGGGCCTGCAGTCCTTCGATCTCCTGGAACAGGGCCTCAAGGTTCACCACACAGCCATTGCCGATGATCGGAATCGCGTTGGGGCTCAAAATGCCGGCCGGAAGGAGCTTGAGCTCATACTTCTCACCGCCTACGACGACGGTGTGCCCGGCATTGTTGCCGCCGTTGGGCTTTACGACGTAGTCAACGCGGCCGCCCAGAAGATCGGTGGCCTTGCCTTTTCCTTCGTCGCCCCACTGGGCTCCTACGATCACGATTGCTGGCATGGGATCCTCCCCCATTCGTTCGGGCCGCACAGGTCCGTCCACCGAGATGGCAGGCCTGCGTAGCGCCGTTCATGAGAATGCCCCGAAGGCCATAGCCTGGCCGGACCGCTACGGCGGCCAACCACGCAAGAGTCCGGGGCTCTTACCACCCAAGTTTAGCCGATGCGGGGGTTTCCTCCACCCGTTCGGCCTGCGGAGCCTGCCGCGCCATCAAGGATCGCCCGCGGGTTTTCCCCTCCAGCTACGCCGCCCGCTGTATGCCTTTCATCACGGAATGTCACCGGACGGGGTCCGCATTTCGCAGGGCTTGCTAAACTGATAGAGATCGACCAGGAATCGGTCCACACCACATTTCAAACCACGCCGGACGGGCGCGCCCATCACGCGCCCATTTTCCGGATTGGCAGCATCGCCGAGCCCCGCAGGAGACATTGCACTATATGACAGCCCTGGCCCCCGAATCCCTCCGTGAACAGCTCCTGAGCCGCCGCTACGAGCCCAACGTTGCAGCTGTCAACGAGCTGTGCGATTCCCTGCAGAGCGTCAAGCCCCACACCGAAGTCCCCTACGTTGACCCCATGCACGACGTGGACGAGTGCCGCATCATCAGCCTCTACTCCAACATCGGCGAAGCCGACCCGTCCGGCTTCATCACCGCTGGCGACGAAGACGCCGCCACCCGCATGCTCGGCATCCAGTGGAAGCTGGGCCTGCGCCCCGAGTTCGTGATGCCCTGGAACGTGCACCCGTGGCACACGCCCGGTGAGGTCAACGGCAAGTTCACGCCGGACCAGATTTCCGCCGGCCTCAAGCCGCTGCTCAAGTTCCTCGCCGTGGTTCCCCGTGCCTCGGTGATCGTGGCCCACGGCACCGAAGCCAACCGCCTGGCCAACCTGCTGCTGAAGACCGAAGTTCCGCTGCTCTGGCGCCGCGGGCTGAAGACCTACAAGGTCCGGTCCCTCAGCGGCCGCGCCTTCGCCGGGACGCCCGCGCGGCAGGAACAGTACCTCGAGGAAATGCGCGTCGTCTACACCGACGCCATGGCCCGCACGGGGCTCGCGAAGGTCTAACCGCCGGGTTTCGACAAGCTCAACCACCGGCTGAAGTACGACGGCGGGCGGTCAACTTTTCTTCTGAAAGGTGACCGCCCGCCGTCGTTCTTCTACTACTTAGCCTCGATGGCTGCCTTGGCTGCCGGGTCCGAGTCGTTGAGGAACTTCTCGATCCGTTCCGGTTCCTCGGCTTCACCGATGGCAGCTGACGCGCGGCCCAGCGAGTAGAGCGCACGCAGGAAGCCGCGGTTGGGTTCGTGCTCCCACGGGATGGGACCCACGCCGCGCCAACCGTTGCGGCGCAGCGAGTCGAGCCCGCGGTGGTAGCCCACGCGCGAGTAGGCGTAGGAATCGATGGTGCGGCCCTCGGACCACGCCTCCTCCGCCAGGACAGCCCACAACAGCGATGATGTGGGGTGCTTTTCCACCAGGTCCAGGGCTTCGGCGCCGGCGTCCAGCTGCTGGTAAACGTCGGTCTCGGCAGGCAGGAGCGTCGGCTCCGGACCCATGAGGTTCTTGCGGAACTCGTCCGACATGGCTAGAACGTCTTGCCGAGGGAGCCGAGCTGGCGGGCGGCCTCGACGATGCGGGCAGCCATGCCGGCCTCGGCGGAGGCACCCCAGACGCGGGGATCGTACGTCTTCTTGTTGCCCACTTCGCCGTCGATCTTCAGGACGCCGTCGTAGTTGGCGAGCATGTGCCCGGCCACCGGACGGGTGAAGGCGTACTGCGTGTCGGTGTCGACGTTCATCTTGATCACGCCGTAGGAGACGGCGTCAGCGATTTCCTGGTCCGAGGAGCCCGAACCGCCGTGGAACACGAGGTCGAACGGGTTCTCCTTGCCGATCTTGGCGCCTACCTCGGCCTGGATCTGCTTGAGCAGCTCCGGGCGCAGCTTGACGCCGCCGGGCTTGTACACGCCGTGGACGTTGCCGAAGGTCAATGCCGTCAGGTAGCGGCCGTTTTCGCCGGTGCCTAGGGCCTCGATGGTGGCCAGGGCGTCTTCGGTGGTGGTGTAGAGCTTCTCGTTGATTTCGTTCTCAACGCCGTCTTCCTCGCCGCCGACGGTGCCGATTTCAACTTCGAGGATCATCTTGGCTGCGGCGGAACGCTCCAGCAGTTCCCGGGCGATGCGCAGGTTGTCTTCAAGGGTCTCGTGCGAGCCGTCCCACATGTGCGAGTTGAAGATGGGGTTTCGGCCTGCTTTGACCTCTGCCTCGGAAGCGGCCAGCAGCGGCAGGACGAAGCTGTCCAGCTTGTCCTTGGGGCAGTGGTCGGTGTGGAGCGCGATGTTGACGTTGTAGTTCTTGGCCACTTCGCGGGCAAAGGCGGCGAAGCCGAGCGAACCGGCCACCATGTCCTTGACGGACGCGCCGGACCAGTACGCTGCGCCACCGGTGGAAACCTGGATGATGCCATCGGACTCAGCCTCGGCGAAACCGCGGATGGCTGCGTTCAGAGTCTGTGACGACGTCACGTTGACCGCCGGGAATGCAAAGCCTCCGGCCTTGGCGCGGTCGATCATCTCGGAGTAGATCTCTGGGGTTGCAATGGGCATGGTGACTCCTATGCTGAGTTTTCGTCTGTGGGTTGTGACCCTGGAGAGTAGACCTCTTACGGCTAGCCACCATCCTAGCCATTTCTGTGCAGGGGCAGTGTTTCGGGTCACGCAGGCCGGTAACAGTTACGCTCACACGCCGCACCGAGGTGGCACTTCGCAGCAATGCCGGCGCCCGGGACTGCCGCGATCTGTCATCTCGGGCGCCAGCCTCGGCTTTCCAGTGCGGCCCGGACTTTGCGCACGACGGCGGGACGCTCCCCTGCGAGGTCGTCTTTGGACACACGCACCTCAAGCCAGCCGTACTCACGTGTCACGGATTCCCGCCGGATGTCCCGCCGGTACTGCTCGGTGCCGCCATGGCCGGCCCCGTCGTACTGGATCGAGATCCGCCACTCCAGGTAGGCCGCATCCGGCCACAGCACCGGGGCGCCGTCCACTCCCCACAGCACGTGGTTCAGTTCCGGCTCGGGCAGGCCGGCCCGGACCAAGGCCAGACGCATCTCGGTTTCGGGCCGTGAGTCGGCACCGACGCGGATCAGCTCCAACGCTGCCCTGGCCAGCCTGGCTCCCCTGATTCCGGGATGCTTCGCAACCATGGCGCGCAACTCCTCCACCGTGCACAGCGGTTCACGTGGCGCGGGGAACTCAGGGCCGTGGGAGCACACCAAAGAGTCTCCCGCGATGACAAGTTCATCCACACCGGCGATGGATCCCAGGTCCAGCCATGTCCTGGCAGGCGAGGTGAGCCGGACGCCGTCGTACTCCACGAGCTCTCCGGGAAGGAAGGTCAACAGGTGCCCCACCACATTGACCCGGCGCGGCATGCTGAACCCGGGCCGACGGGACAAGTGGACCCGCCAGTCATCCTCAAGCCTTCACCCAAGGGCGGCGCGCTAGACACGGGCGGCCGACACGTGGGTCAGGGCAGAGTGTCATCCAGTTCCGTTTAGGCCCGCAACGCCGCAGCACCCTTGGACGCTGATCCCGGGTGGACACGGATGCCCCGGGAAACTGTGGCCAGGTCTTTGGCCGCCGTGCGCGTCCTGCTGATGCCGGCTTTGTCGGACATACGAAGCGAGAATGAACCGGCGGTCAGGTGTTCGGGAAGCGGAGCCCTATGCATCCCCGAATTCTTCCCGATCCGGACGTGTCGTGGAGGTTTATCCACAGGCGGGCGTCCCGCCAGGCAACGAGATGGCAGTTCACGGCAGTGCCGGAGTCCGGAACTGCCGTGAACTGCCATCTCGGCGGGGTTAGAAGAGGCGCGGGGTCAGAAGTGGCGGGGTTCAGACGGGCTGGCTAAAGACGTGCCGGCGGATCCAGGCGTGCATGGCGATCGCGGCCGCGGAGGCGGCGTTGATGGAGCGGGTGGAACCGAACTGCTCGATCGACAGGGTTGCCAAGGCGGCCTCGTGGACCTCCGGCGTCAGCCCGGGCCCTTCCTGGCCGAAGACCAGGACACAATCGCGCGGCAGCTCATATGTCTCCAGGGGCACGGAGTCCGGGAAGATGTCGATCCCGATGATCGCGAGCCCCTCCCCCTGCGCCCACACCACAAAGTCCTCCACGGTGGGGTGGTGGCGGACGTGCTGGTAGCGGTCGGTGACCATCGCCCCGCGCCTGTTCCACCGGCGTCGTCCGATGATGTGGACTTCCTTGGCAAGGAACGCGTTGGCGGTGCGCACCACGGTACCGATGTTGAGGTCGTGCTGCCAGTTTTCGATGGCGATGTGGAAGTTGTGCCGCTTGGAATCGAGGTCCGCCACGATCGCGTCATGCTTCCAGTAGCGGTACTGGTCCACCACGTTGCGGCGGTCGCCGTCGGCGAGCAATTCCGGATCCCAGTGGTCCCCCGCGGGCAGCTCGCCGGCCCAGGGCCCGACGCCGACCTCCGCCTTTGGCTCCAACGTCTCCTCCGGCGCAGGCTCCTCCGCGGGCACTGGATGAGGTTCGGCTGGGTTCCCGGGCGTTTGTTTCACCCCTCAACACTAGACTGGACCACTGGAGCATTCATCACCGGCGGAGGTAAAAGTGGCAGAAGCAGACCAGGTACAGGGTTCACCGGCGGTTTACCGCAGCGGCCAGGAGATCGAATGCTGGCTGACGGACATGGACGGCGTACTCGTACACGAAAACCATGCCGTCCCAGGGGCCGCCGAACTGATCCAGCGCTGGGTGGACACGTCCAAGCGGTTCCTGGTGCTGACGAACAACTCGATCTTCACGCCCCGCGACCTGGCCGCCCGGCTGCGTGCCTCGGGGCTTGAGATCCCCGAGGAAAACATCTGGACGTCCGCGCTGGCCACCGCCCACTTCCTGAAGGACCAGGTGCGGGGTTCCGGCTCCGGGAACCGCGCCTACACCATCGGCGAGGCAGGGCTGACGACGGCGCTGCACGAGGCAGGCTTCATCCTCACCGACCAGGACCCGGACTATGTGGTGCTCGGCGAAACCCGTACGTACTCCTTTGAGGCCATCACCATGGCCATCCGCCTGATCCTGGCCGGGGCCCGCTTCATTGCCACCAACCCGGACGCCACCGGCCCGTCCAAGGACGGTCCCATGCCCGCGACGGGCGCCATCGCCGCGCTCATCACGAAGGCCACCGGCCGGGAACCGTACATCGTGGGCAAGCCGAATCCCATGATGTTCCGGTCCGCCATGAACCAGATCGAGGCGCACTCCGAAACCACAGCCATGATCGGGGACCGGATGGACACCGACATCATCGCCGGAATGGAGGCAGGCCTGCACACGGTCTTGGTCCTCAGCGGCATCACCCAGCGCGAGGACATTGCCGCCTACCCGTTCCGGCCCAACCAGGTGCTGAACTCCGTGGCTGACCTGAAGAACCAGATCTAAAANACCCGACGGGGCCAATCGTTTTGTGAGTCACGACCACGGGGCGGAACGGCCAGTACCTACTCTGCCAGCCAGTCCCAGACCAGCCACCCCAATCCTCACAGTCGTTTTGAGCGCTCATAACGACACTTACTGCTACCTAGTTGGGCCACCACGCAGGAACGGACCTACGCGCGCAGCCACTCCGCGCAGGTGTTCAGGTTCTGGTTGACGCTGGCCACCGCGGACTCGGCGTCGTGCGCTTCGATCGCGTCCACCAGGGCGCCGTGGCCCTCGTATGTGAGGCCGTCCAGCCGGCCCTTGCGCTGCTGCTTGAGCAGGTCCTGGTGGAACACGTCACCGAAACTGACGTAGAGCTCGTGCAACAGCGGGTTCCCGGAGGCCTGGGCAACGCGCGCGTGGAAATCCCAGTCGGAGCGTGCCCACCCCTCGAAGTCTGCGGCGTTCCAGGCGACTGCCCGGGCCGCGAGCACGGCACGCAGGGCGGCGACGTCGTCGGGCGTTGCATTCCGGGCGGCGAGGCGCGCCGCCTGCGTATCCAGGCCGAGCCTGACCTCGAGGATGTGTTCGTCCGTGTGGTCCTGGTACATACGCCGGGCGGCGCCGGACATCTCGCTGGTGGCGCGGACGTAGGTGCCGTCGCCGCGGCGGACCTCCAGCATCCCGCTGTGGGCCAGCGCCTTGATGGCTTCGCGTAACGTGCCGCGCGAGACGCCCAGGCCCTGCATCAGTTCCGGTTCAGAGGGGATGCGCTGGTCCAGGGGCCATTCGCCGGAGTGGATCATCTGCCGGAGTTTGGCGGTGACTTCGTCGGCGAGGGGCTGGCGGTGTGAGGTGCTCAGGGTCATGGCGTCCTACTTCTTCAGGCCGGACAAGGGGGCGCGTGAGATGAGGTGGGCCACCACCACTTGGACCAGGGCGAGGCCCAGCAGCAGTGCGAGCGGCAGCGTCCAGCCGCCAGTACCGCTGAATAGCAGGCCGGCGCCGAAGGGCCCGGCTGTGGCCAGCAGGTAGCCGGTGGACTGCGCCAGGGTGGACAGGGCAGTGGTCTCGGCGGTGCTCGTCCCGCTCCGGCTGATCATCACCATCACCAGCGGGAAAATGCCCAGGCCGAAGCCGAGCAGGACGGTGGGAATGACGGCCAGTCCCACCGGCAGGAACATCAGTGATGCCAGCCCGGCCACCATAGTGATGCTGACCAGATACAGCGCCGGCCGGAGCATCCGGGGCCGCGAGCCGATTGCGAGCAGCACCATGCCGGCCGGTACGGAGACCAGCTGCATCAGCCCGTACATCAGGCCGCTGTCGGCCGAGCTGATGCCCATGCTGATCAACATCGACGGGAACCAGCTGATGAGCGAGTAGGCGAGCAGCGCCTGGAGAGCGAAGATGGCCGTGAGCAGCTGGCCCTTCCGGGCGCGGAGCAGTGGCCACGGGGAGATGCGGACAGCCGTGTTCCGGACGCTGTTACGGTGCGCATGCAAAACGACCGGCAGGAAGCCCAGGAAAGCGGCCACGGCCAGGAATCCGATCGTGCCGACCGCGGCGGACGGTGAGCCGAGCGCCAACGCCAGCGGGACGACGGCGACTGCGGTGACGGTGGCGCCGGTGGTCATGGTGACGGTGTAGAGCGCCGTCATGGCTGAGGTGCGGTGGGCAAAATGCTCGCGGATGAACGACGGCATGGCCACATTGCAGACCGCCAGGCCGGACATCCCCACCACGGTGCCCGCCACCAGCATGCCGGTTGCCGGGATCCCTCGGAGCAGCAGCCCGCCGGCCAGGAATCCGAGCGCCAGCAGGATTGCCTTCTCAACGCCCAGCCGTCCGGTCAGCCACGAGGTCGCGGCCCCCGCCACCGCAAAACAGAGCGTGGGGATAGACGGGATGATCGCCGCCACCAGCGGCCCGTAGCCAAGGACTTGCTGAAAATCATGGAGGAGGGCAGAAGCGCCCGCGATCCCCGCACGCAGGTTCAGCCCGATCAGGACCAGCGCAATGACCCCGAATACGATGGCGGAGCGCGGCTCGGGCGGCGCGTCGGACAGCGTCGGGGCATCGGAAGGGGCAACAGTCATGTCTTAACGTTAGACGTTAGACGTTTGATGTCTAGGGTTCTGTGGTGAACCTCTCCCGGCTATTAATGTTGCGGGCATAGACTCGGGCCACAAGAGTTCAGCCCCGGGCTCGTAAGAACTCGTCCAGCTGGATCTGGCGCCCATCAATGTGGAAGGACGGCCGGTCATGGTTTCGCAGGCAGTTGAGGTCGAAAAGAAGTACGACGTCGGTCAGGACGCGGAGGTGCCATCGCTCGCGGAGATCCCCGGCGTGGCCCGAGTGGGGGAGCCCCACGTGGACACGCTGGAAGCGGTGTACTTCGACACGGAAAGTCACACGCTCGCCTCCCGCGATATCACCCTTCGCCGCCGCACCGGTGGAGTCGACGCCGGCTGGCACCTCAAGCTGACCGCGGAGGGCCCCCGGTCCGGTGGCGAGACGGTCAGACTTGGGGCCCCTGGCGGCGGCTCCGGCGCCGACACCGTGACCGGCTCGGAACCCCAGCGGCGCCGCGAGCTGCACGCCCCGCTGGGTCAGCCCGGCGTCGTTCCTGACAGCCTGTTGGCGCATGTGCTGGTGTACCTCCGAGGCGAGGATGCCGCCCCGGTGGTTCGGCTGGAAACCCGGCGCACCACCTATCCGTTGTACGGCGAGGACGGTGTGCACCTCGCGGACCTGGCCGATGACCGCGTGAGCGCAGAGCTGCTTGGCGCTGCGGGCGGCGCCGCAGACGTCACTGCCGACCGCGCGGGCGACGGCGCTGCGGGCGGTGCGGCTGCGCCCGACGGGGAGGCCCGGACGCAGCAGTGGCGCGAATGGGAGCTGGAGCTGGTGCACGGGAGTCCTGACCTGTTCCCGGCCGCGGCGGAAATCCTGGCCGCCGCCGGGGCGCGCCCGGCCAGGCACGGCTCCAAGCTGGCTAAAGTCCTGGCGCTGCCAGCCAGGGAGCCCGGTGCCGCTGCCGGCCCAAAAAGTCCCGGCAAGAAGGGACCGGTGTCGGACCTCCTGACCGCGTACTTGGCTGCGCAGATCAGCGAAATCCTGGCACATGATCCCGGCGTCCGCCTGGAGGAACCCGAGGCTGTGCACGATCTGCGGTCGGCCGCCCGGCGGGCCCGTTCCGCGCTCGCAGCGTACCGCCGGCTCTACAGTCCCGTGGCCGGGCGGCGTCTTAGGGACGAACTGAAGTGGCTCTGCAGCGTGCTGGGATCGCCGCGCGACGCCGAAGTGATGCTGGCTCGCCTGCTCGGGCACGCGGCCGAACTTCACCCGGGGCTGGCCTCGGCGGTGAAGGGCCGGCTGGACGATGAACTCGGTATGACACTGAACACCGCATACCGGAAACTCCAGAAGGCGCTGCTTTCCGAACGGTACTTCCGGCTCCTGGATGACCTGGAAGCCTTCCGTGACCACCCGCCGGTCCGGCCCGAGGGTGCCGCCCCGGCACGCAAGGCGGCGGGCAAACTGGTGGCCAAGGCCGCCAAACGCCTGCAGCGCGCAGCCCGGGCGGCCAAACGCTCACGGCGGGGAGCGGAGCACGAGACAGCCCTCCACGAGGTGCGCAAGGACGCCAAACGGCTGCGGCACGTGGCGGAGTCCGCGGGGCCAGTGCACGGCAAGCGCGCTGCGAAGATCGCCAAGGCCGCGCACCGCCAGCAGCAGGTCCTCGGCAATTTCCACGACAGCGTGGTGGCCCGGGACCTGCTGGCCAAGTTGGCGGCGGCGCCGGACCTGCCCGAGGCCGTCGCATCGGCCTACGTCACGCTCCATACCCGGCAGGTGCAGCTCGCGGCCGATGCCGAAGCCGAGTACCGCCAGGAGCGGACGAAGTCCCGCAAGGTCCTCCGGGGGAAGGTCATTTAGGACAGCGGGCCGGAACCAAGTATGTCGGCGAGGGCCAGGGGGACCGGCGGGAGTCCGTAGCCGGCGGATATCGCCGCCTTGTACCCCTTCGGCGCCGGAACCGCGGCGGCCAACAGCCCATGGACCTGGGGAATGTCCGGGCAGGCAGCCTGGAGCAGGCTGTCGCCGGCCGGCGCGAGGTGCACCGCGGCAGGAGTCACGGCCAGGCCCAGCCCGGCGGCCTTAGGCACCGCCTCCTTGGCCGTCCAGAGTTGCAGCCGGGGGTCCACGTCACGGTGCTGGAGCCCGCCACGCTCGAGTGGTGATGCAACGTAGTCGTCGAACGCCTTAAACAGGCTGTCCGGAACCAGCTCAACATCGGCGCCCACCGGCGTCCCGGCGGGAGCGGCTGCCGCCATCACCACGCCGTGGCTGCGGGACAGGCTGAGGCTGACGCCGTCCACCCCGGGTTTTCTGTGCTCCGGGCTGCCGCAGCCGGAGCAGAGCCGGGTAACGGCCAAGCCGGCGGCGGCGACCGGTGGCAGGCCCAGCCGGTATGCGGCCAGCAGCCTGAAAAGAGCATGGGAAGCCGCGTAGTCAAGGCGGTCACCGGCCCGGGTGAAGCGGCCGGCGGCACTGACTTCGGCGGCGGAGAGATAGGCGGACAGCCCGCCCTCGGCAGGGCAGTCCGCCTCAAGGTCGCCTGAGCGGACGCAGAGGTACACGACGCCGGACCGGGCGCCGCTGCCAGCGCCGGACCGTGCGCCGACACCGGGGACTGTGCCGCCGTCGTCGGCCGTCACCGTTTGCTGATGCGCCGGTATTGGGCGATAGCCAGCGGGGCGAAGACGGCAATGATGCCCACACTGCACAGCACTGAGTACAGCACGGCATTTTCGGCGGGCCAGCCGCTCGGCACACCGAAGCCGGCCGGGGCCGGATTGCCAAAGAGTTCGCGGGCGGCGGTTGCCACCGCGGTGACGGGGTTCCATTCGGCGATGGTGCGCAGCAGGCCGGGGAGCGAGTTCACGGACACAAAGGCGCCGGAAACGAACGTGACCGGGAAAAGCCAGACCAGGCCCAGGCTCTGCGCCACTTCAACGCTCCGGGCGGTCAGGGCAATCACGGCCCCGATCCAGGAGACGGCGAAGGCAAACAGCAGTAGCAGAGCCAGCGCGGCCAGGGCCGGGGCCGGTCCGGTGGTGATCCGCCAGCCGATCGCGAGGCCGCAGATCAGTGTCACCAGTACCGACAGCACGCTTGTGAACAGGTCTGAGGAGGTGCGGCCCAGGATGACGGCCACACGGGACATCGGCAGGGACCGGAACCGGTCGATCAGCCCGAGCTGCAGGTCCTTGGCCAGGTACACGGCCGTGAAGGAGGCGTTGAACGTCAGGGTCTGCGCCAGGATGCCGCCGATCAGGTAGCTGCGGTACTGGTCCCCGCCCAGCGTGCCGCCGAAGACGAACCCCAGCAGCAGCACAAACATAACCGGCTGCACGATGCCTGTGACCAGCGCGCCGGGTGTGCGAAGAACACTGAGGAGGTTGCGGCGGGCAATGACTGAACTGTCCCGGGCGGCTGCGGTGATGGCGCTCATGCGGGCACCCCTTCCTTCTGGGCGGTTGCTTCGTCCCCGGCGGCCGCGTAATTCCCGGCGGCGGGCGCGTGGCCGGTGAGCTGCAGGAACACATCGTCCAAGGTGGGGCGGCGCAAGGAGGCCTCCTCAACCGGCAGCGCGCGGGCGTCAAGTTCGGAGAGGACCCGGACCAGAAGGCGGTGGCCACCGGCGGCGGCCACGGAGACACGCAGGTTCTGCGGATCCAGTTCCGGGCGGCAATCCGGCCCGGCTGCCCGTTCCAGCACGGCGGCAGCGGCGGTGAGGTCCGCGGCGTTGCGCATGACGACGTCGATCCGTTCCGAACCGGCGTTTTGCTTCAGTTCCGTGGCGGTCCCCTCGGCAATGACGCGGCCGTGGTTGATGACGGCGATGTGGTCTGCCAGCCGGTCCGCTTCCTCAAGGTACTGGGTGGTCAGCAGCACGGTGGTGCCGTCCGCCACGAGGCGGGACACCACGTCCCAGGTGTCCAGCCGGCCGCGCGGGTCCAGCCCGGTGGTGGGCTCGTCCAGGACCACCACCTTGGGCCGGGCCACGATGGCCCCTGCAAGGTCAAGCCGCCGGCGCATGCCGCCGGAAAAGGTTCCGGAACGTTTGCCGGCGACGTCGGTCAGCCGGAAGTTTTCCAGCAGTTCGTTGGCCCGGGCCGAGGCGTTGCGCCTGTTCATGCCATAGAGCCTGCCCACCATGTGCAGGTTTTCGAAGGCGGTGAGTTTCTCGTCCACGGCGGCGTACTGGCCGGACAGGCCCAGGTTCCGGCGCACCAGGTCCGGGTCAGCCAGCACTGAGTGGCCGGCCACCCGCGCGTCGCCGCCGTCCGGGGACAGCAGCGTGGTGAGCACTTTGACGGTGGTGGTTTTTCCGGATCCGTTGGGTCCCAGCAGGCCCAGAACGGTCCCCTCCCGGGCGTGCAGGGAGAGGCCGTCCAGGGCTTTGAAGCTGCCGAAACTCTTGGTGACGTTCTCGACCCGGATCAATGCGCGGCGGCGAGCTCGGCGACCTTGCGCGGAGCCATGTCCGTCCAGGTGCGGGACACGTAGTCGAGGCAGGCCTCGCGGTTGTCCGGGCCGAACATGGTGACCCAGCCCTGCGGAACGGCGGCGAAGGCCGGCCACAGCGAGTGCTGCTGATAGTCGTTGACGAGGACGGAGAACGTTGCGGACTTGTCATCGAATGGATTCGTCATGGTGACTTTCCTGTCTGTTCTGGCGGGTGGATAGGCTCCCCTTCTGTAACAGGAGCATCACTGGTTATTCGGCTCCGCTGCCCAGCCGGATGGCCAACGCGGGCATTATTGTGCTGAGAGACCGGTCACTTAAGAGCTCTGAATGGCGGGTGTCCACGGCGATATCAGTGATGGTTCCGGTGATGTAAGGGGCCCAGGCCGCGCTCCCTGGCGTGCCTTCCGGCACTTCGTCGGTGGCCTGGAAGAACAGCAGGTCGCCAGTGAACACCTGGGGCTGGTCCTGGCGGATCAGCTTTGCCAGCGCTGGGAAGTTGCCCGCCATGGCCTGGACCGAATCCAGCGGAACGTTGCCCAGCGGATTGTGGTTTTCCCGCAGGATTTCCTGGGTGCGTGCGGCGTCCAGGGCCTGCAGGTCCTCGCCTGCAAGATCGTAGCCCTGGGCGTCGAGATAGCTTGCCCAAAGCGCCGGTCCCGTTCCGACGTCGGCATTGTCATCCTGGCCGGGAAATGCATCCAGGATGGCCAGGAACGCCACCTCCTCGCCGAGCTCCTGCAGCCTGGTGGCAAGCCGGTGGACCAGGGACCCGCCGAACGAGTAGCCCATCAGGTGATAGGGCCCCTCGGGCTGCACGGTGCGGATCTGCGCAATGTAGTCATCGGCCAGTCCGGTCAGCGTTGCCGCCTGGACCGGATGGGTCCGGCCCGGCTCCATCCCGGGCATCTGCAGGCCGATCAGGGGGCGTTCCGGGTCCAGCCGGCCCAGCATCGAGGCATAGCCCCAGCTGATGCCGGACGCCGGGTGCACCGCGAACAGGGGTTGCTTGGTTCCCGTGGTGCGCAGCGGGAGCAGCTGCCTGAGGCTGTCCGCGGCGCTCTCGCCAGCCCCCTTCGATGCCTCCAGGAGCAGCCCTTCCACCGTGGGGGCCCGGAACAGCGACTGGACCTGCAGGTCCGTTCCCAGCGCGGCGTTGACCCTGGCAATCAGCGGCTGCGCCAGGAACGAATGGCCACCCAGTTCGAAGAATGATTCGTCCACTCCGGCGCGGTCCAGGGACAGCACGTCGGCGAAGATGCCGGCCACGGTCACTTCACGCGGGGTCCGTGGACTCCGCCCGGCGTTGCGGGTTGCGGTGCCGGGGTCCGGGAGCGCCGCTGTGTCCACCTTCCCGTGCGGGGTCAGCGGCACGTCAGGGATGACCACGACGGCGGCGGGCACCATATAGTCCGGCAGCAGGCCCCGCACGTGGTGGCGGACGACGTCGGACAGGGCACCGCTGGCGGGTTCCGCACCGGCCGCCGGCACAACGTAGGCGATCAGGCGAAGGTCGTCGTCGTTTCCGACAGCACGGACCACCGCCTCGCCGACGCCGGGCGCGCTGCGGAGTGCATTCTCCACTTCGCCGGGCTCCACCCGGAAGCCGCGGATCTTCAGCTGGTCATCGTTGCGGCCGGCAAACACGAGCCGGCCGTCGGCGTGCCGGTAGGCCACATCGCCGGTGCGGTACATCCGTTCGCCGCTGCCCGCGAAGGGGTCCGCCACAAACCGCTCGGCGGTCAGCCCGGGCATGCCGCGGTAACCCCGGGCCAGCTGGCGGCCAGCGATGTACAGCTCACCGGCCGCGCCGGGCAGGGCGTGCTGCAGCCTCGCGTCGAGGACATAAAGCCGTGTTCCCGCGGTTGGCCTGCCCAGGACAGGTGTCTCCGTGTCACCCACCCGCGCCACCACGGTGTCCACGGTGGCTTCGGTGGGTCCATACAGGTTCCACGCCTGGACGCCCGGGTGCGCCGCGACGGTTTCCCAGAGCCCGGCGTCGAACGCTTCGCCGCCGAGGGCCAGGCTGAAGGCATCCGCGCCGCCGGCGTGTCCGTCCAGGAGGCCGGTGAATGCCGGCTCGGTGAGGAGCTGGCGCAGGTAGCCGGGGGTGGTTTCCCAGGCGTTGATGCGGTGCCGGGCGAAGTAGGCGGCAAGCTGCCGGGAGTCCCGGCGGGTGTGGTCGGCGATCAGGTGCAGCTCGTGGCCCGCCACCATCCAGAGGATCGGGTCCCAGGACGCGTCGAAGCCGACGCCCGTGGTGTGTGCCACGCGCCGGCGGCTGATACCTGACAGAAGCGTCTCCCGATGTGAGGCGAGCAGCGCCGCCAAGGCGCCGTGGCTGACTTCCACGCCCTTGGGCCGGCCGGTGGAGCCCGACGTAAAGATCACGTAGGCCAGGGCCCGGGGGCCGGGGCTGTGGACGGGGACCTCGTGCACGTTTACTTCGGCTGCGAGGCCGGCGCCGGCGGATTCGGCGGCCAGGTCTTCGAGGAGGAGGACGCGGGGCCGGACAGCGAGGCCGTCAAGGATCAGCGGCACCCTGCCGGCCAGTGCCGCGGTGGTCAGGATTGCCTGCGGTGCGGCATCCTCAAGGATGGCCGCGGCGCGCTCGTCCGGGTACTCGGTGTCGATGGGGTTGTAGACGGCCCCCGCGGACAGGACACCCAGCAGGCTTTGCACCGTTCCCGACGAGCGCGGCAGCAGCACAGAGACAACGTTGCCGTGGCTGACTCCCGCCGCGGTCAGCCCGGCAGCGATCCGGGACGCCGAAGCTGCCAGGCCGGCGAAACTCAAGGTCCCGCCGTCGGACGCTTCCTCGGTTCCGTCCGTTCCTGTGGCGACCAGGGCCGTGGAATCGGGCGTTGCCCTGACCGTCGCGGCGAAGGCTGCCAGGATTCCGGTTTCCTCGTTCCACGCGGCGGCCCCAACGCCGGAGTCCGAGCGGGCCCCGGCGGTGGCGGCCATCAGGCTGGCCGCTTCCGCTTCCCCGACCATCGGCAGGGCGGACACAGGGGTGTCGGGGGACACGGACGCGAGGTCCAGCAGCCGGCCGAAGTCTTCGGTGAGCCGTTGGGCGGTGTCCGTGCTGAACATGGCGGCGTTGTAGTCAACGGTCGCGGCCAGGCCGCCGCCGTCCTCGGGCCGGAAGGTGAAGGACAGATCAAACTTGGCTTCCCCTGACGCGGTCTCCGGCTCCGGAGTCACGGTGACGCCCGGCAGCTGCGGGACGGCAGGCGCCTCGTTGTCCACCGTGAGCATGGTCTGGAACAGGGGGTGCCGGCCCAGTTCCCGCTCCGGGTTCACGGCTTCGACGAGCCGTTCGAAGGGCACGTCGTCGTGGTCGAAGGCATCAAGGATGCCCTCCCTCGATCGGCCGAGCATGGTCCGGAGGCTGGGATCCCCGGCGGCACTGACCCGCAGCGGCAGGGTGTTCACGAAGAACCCCACAAGCTCGGCCAGGGCAGGATCCGTCCTGCCGGCGGTGGGGGAGCCAATCACCAGATCGTCGCCTGCACCGGTGCGGTGCAGGAAGGAAGCCAGCCCGGCGTGGAGCGCCATAAAGAGGGACGCGTTCGACGCCGAGGCCAGGGTGTTGAGGGCGGTGACGCTGCCGGGACTGATCCGGAACCTTAGCTGCGCACCGGGTTGGCGCGATTCGCGGGGGCGGCGGTGGTCCGCGGGCAGCGTGAGTTCGGCCGGGATCCCGGCCAGCGTGTGCTGCCAGTGTTCCAGCCCGGACGTAAGGGCTTTCCCGTCGAGCTGCTGCCGCTGCTGCTGCTGCTGCCGCTGCCAGATGCTGAAGTCCGCGTACTGCAGGGGAAGCGGGGCAGGTCCGGCCGCCGGACCCGTGCCAACCGCCGGACCAGTGCCGAGGGCGGCCTCGTAGGCGGCGGTGAGGTCACGCGCCAGCGGGGCCATGGAGGCTCCGTCGCTGGCGATGTGGTGCATCACCAGGTGCAGGACCCACTGGGACGGACCGCCGTCGGCCGCGGCGCGGATCAGCCGGGCACGCAGCGGCAGGTCGGTGCGGACATCGAAGCCGCGTTCGGCGTCCTCCCGCAGGAGCTGCCGGACGTGGTGGTCCGAGGCCGCGGTGCTGACGGCAAGGTGCGTGCCGGCGGCGCTCGTTTCCAGGTCCAGGATCAGCTGCTCGGGAACGCCGTTGGTCTCCGGGTAGATGGTCCGGAGGACTTCGTGCCGCTGGAACAAGGACTCGACGGCGGAGGCCAGGGCCGGCTCGTTGAGCTCGCCGGACAGGCGGACCGCCAGGGAGATGTTGTAGTCCGCTGAGCCCGGATCCAGCTGGTTCAGGAACCACATCCGGGACTGGGCGTAGGACAGTTCCAGGCGGTCGGGGCGGATGGCGCCCGGGCCGGCCAGCCACTCCGGGAGTGGAGTGGGCAGGTCCTGGGCTTCACGGGTGCTCGTCGTTTCGACAGATGCCGCGGCTGCCGCGGATGCGGCGGATCCGGCGGACCCTGTGGATCCCGTGGACGCTTTGGACCCGGCGGTACATACGGGCCCGCGCACGGCATCCAGCAGCCCGGCCGGGGTGGGCTGGTCAAAGAGGGTGCGCAGCGGCAGCTCGGTGCCGAACTCGTCCCTGATCCGGCCCATCATGGAGATGGCCAGCAGCGAGTGGCCGCCCAGGACAAAGAAGTCGTCCGCCATGAAGACGTTCTCCACCCCCAGGATTTCGCCGAAGATCCCGCACATGGTGCGTTCGTCAGCGGTGGCCGGAGCGGTGCCCAGGGCGCTGCCGGCGGCCATCGGGGCGGGCAGGGCCTTGCGGTCCAGCTTGCCGTGCGGCGTCAGCGGCATTACGGGGATGGGCATCAGGACGGCCGGGACCATGTAGTCCGGCAACCTGTCCGCAGCCAGGAGGCGGAGGTCCTCGGGCGTGATGCTTCCTGTGTAGTAGGCCACCACCCGGTGGGCCGGTTCGCCGTCGGGAAGGGCAACGGCCCGCTCAACGCCGGGGTGCGCGGAAAGCACCGCTTCAATCTCGCCGAGTTCGAGCCGGAACCCGCGGACTTTGACCTGCTCGTCCGTGCGGGACAGGAACTCCAGCGAGCCGTTGCGGGCGCGCCGGACCAGGTCTCCGGTGCGGTACATCCGGCCGCCGTCGGCCGCGAAAGGATTGGCCACAAAACGGGATGCTGTTTCGGCCGGCCGAAGATCGTAGCCGCGTGCCATGCCCGGTCCGGCCAGGTACAGCTCACCGGGGATGCCGGCCGGAACCAGGGCCAGGTACTGGTCCAGCACAAAAGTATCCGTGTTGGCGATGCCGCGGCCGATGCTCGGTGCGTCCCCGCTGATTTTGGCCGTGAGGGAGTCCACGGTGAACTCAGTGGGGCCGTAGAAGTTGTAGGCCTCCACCTGCGGCGTGGACGCCAGCAGGGTCCACAGCTCGGCCGGGACCGCTTCGCCGCCGAGGGCCAGCAGCAGCGGCTGGTCCCGCCCGGCATCCAGCAGGCCGCTCTGCAGCAGCTGGCCGGCGTAGGACGGGGTTGTCTCCAGAACGTCGATGGCGTGGTCGCGGCAGTAGCCGCTCAGTGCTTCCGCATCGCCGCGGACCTCATCCGCCACCATGTGGAGTTCAGCCCCGGCCACCAGCCAGAGCATCGGATCCCACGCGGCGTCGAAGCCCAGGCCGGCGATGTGCGCCACGGACACCGGGGAAGTGCCCGCATCCCGGAAGTGCGGGGCATACAGGGTGCGGTGGTGATGGAAGTAGAGGTTGGCGAGGGCACTGTGCTCCACGGCCACGCCCTTGGGGCGACCGGTGGAACCCGACGTGTAGAGCACGTAGGCCAGGTCCGCGGCTGCCGGGAGCCGCTGTTCCAGCGCCGCGTCCGGGACGTCCGTGCCGGCATCGTGCAGCATCTGCATGCTGAAGGTCCGGGGACCGCCGGAACCATAAGCTTCCGGTCCTGCCGCGTCCGGTCCAGCGGCGCCGGCTTCCGCCGTGTCAGCTCCTGCGGCGGCAGGTGCGGCGATCACGACAGCCGGGGCTCCGTCGTCGAGGATCATTCCGATCCGTTCCGCCGGATAGCTCAGGTCCACCGGAATGTACACGGCACCGGCGGCCAGGACGGCCAGGGATGCAACAACCACGTCGGCCGTGCGGGGCAGCAAAACGGCAACGCGGTCGCCGGGTTTAACGCCCGAGGCCACGAGGCCCTTCGCGGCGGATGCCACCCGGCCGTGGAGCTCGCCGAAGCTGATGCCATGGTCCGGCCCGGACGCGTCGATGAGCGCCGACGCCCGGGGAGTCCGAGCGGCGGTGGCAAGGAATGCATCAACCACGGTGCCGGACTCTTCGGCGTCCGGTCCTGGGGTTTTGGGGGTGCCGGTGCGGAGGCTCTGCTCCAACGCGAGATTCTGCTTTTCGTGCGATTGGATCCGGAGGCGGTCCAGCGTGATGCCGGGATCAGCGGCGAACTGCTCGACGACGGCAACGTAGCCTTCCACCAGCTGCTCGGCCGTGGCGCGGGTAAACAGTGCCGGGTTGTAGGCCAGGGATCCGCGGATGCCGGATGCGGCGCCTTCCCCGGCACGGTTGCCTTCTGCGGCGGCTTCGGCGGCTTCGGCGGCAGCTTCAGCAAGGTCCAGGAGCAGGTCGAACTTGGCCCCGCCGGGCTCCTGGCTGAGGTCCGCCGTGGCATCCAGCCCGTCCATGGCGAGTCCGGCCGCGGCGGTGTTCTGCAAGGTGAGCATGACCTGGAAGAGCGGGTGGCGGTGCTGGGAACGGGCCGGGTTGAGCTCCTCAACCACGCGTTCAAAGGGCGCATCCTGGTTGGCGTAGGCGTGCAGGTTGGTGTACCGGACGCTCTCCACCAGCTCGGCGGCCGTGGGGTTGCCGGAGGTGTTTGTGCGCAGCACCAGGGTGTTGACGAAGAAGCCCACCAGTTCGTTCAGCTGGGTGTCCGTCCGGCCGGCCACGGGCGTGCCCAGCGGGATGTCGTCACCGGCGCCGGACTTGGTCAGCAGGGCCGCGAGCGCGGCCTGCAGGACCATAAAGAGGCTGGCGTTGTGCTGCCGGGCCAGGGCGTTGAGCCGGGCGCTGGTTTCCGGCCCGATGGCCAGGGGAACGGACGACGCCGGCCCTGTTGCGCCGTGCGCGCCCCGGCTGTAGTCGAACGGGAGCCGGAGTTCCTCGGGGGCGCCGCGCAGTTCGCGCGTCCAGAAGTCCAGCTGCCGGGAGATGGCACTCTCCGGGTCGTCCTCGCTGCCCAGTTCGGCGCGCTGCCAGAGGGTGTAGTCGGCGTATTGGACCGGCAGGGGAGCCGGCGGCACGTCCTGACCGGAGGCCAGGCCGTTGTAGGCCTCCGAGAGGTCCCGGGCGAGGGGGGCAAGGGACCAGCCGTCAGCGGCAATATGGTGCAGGGTAATCGCCAGCACGTGATGGTCCGGGGCCAGCTGGAACAGGACAGCGCGGAGCGGAAGCTCGCGGCTGAGGTCAAATCCCCGGTTGGTTTCGGCCTCGAGGGCGCCGGCCAGGCCATCCGCGGAGCACTGCACAGCCAGCATTCCCGGCGGGCGCTCGCCGCCGGGCAGGATCTGCTGGACGGGTTCGCCGTCCACCAGCGGGAAAATGGTCCGCAGGGTCTCATGGCGGCCTGCCACGCGGCCGATGGCTGCCTCCAGCGCAGCAACGTCCAGGGACCCCTTGAGGTCCAGTACCACCGGGATGTTGTAAGCGCCCGATTCGGGGTCGAACCGGTTCAGGAACCACAGCCGCCGCTGGGCGAAGGACAGCGGCACCACGGCCGGGCGTTCCGCCGGTACGAGGGGATGGGCATTTCCGGCGCCAAGCTCGAGCGACTCGGCGAGGCCGGCCACAGTGGGCTTTTCAAACACGGTGCCGAGCGCCGGCGCCACTCCTGTCCTGTCCCGGAGGAGCGCCACGAGCCGGGTGGCCAGCAGCGAGTGGCCGCCGAGGTCAAAGAAGTCATCGTCCAGCCCCACGGCCTGGAGCCCCAGGACTTCCTTGAAGGCGTCGGACACGATCCATTCACGCCGGTTCCGTGGTTCGGTATCGGCGGATTCCTGGGCCGGCGCGGGCAGCGCGCGGGTGTCCAGTTTGCCGTTCGGTGTCAGCGGGATGGCCGGGATCTGCTGGATCGCCGCAGGAACCATGTAGCCCGGCAGTTGCCGGCGCGCCAGCTTCCGGAGTTCCACCGGGTCCAGTGCGGATCCGGTTTCGTCTGTGCTTCCTCCGCCGGCACTTCCCGCAACGGCGGCCGCGGTGACGTAGCCCAGCAGCTGGTCGTAGCCCGCGCGGTTTTTGCTCACCGCAACGGCCGCGTGTTCCACACCGTCCAGGCCACGAAGGACCTCCTCGATTTCGGCCAGCTCGATGCGGAAGCCGCGGATCTTGACCTGCGCATCCATGCGCCCCCGGAACTCAAGGGTGCCGTCGGGAAGGCGGCGGACGACGTCGCCCGTCCGGTACATGCGTGAGCCGTCCAGCGCGAACGGGTCGGCCACAAAACGTTCCGCGCTGAGGCCGGGCTGGTCGAGGTAGCCGCGGGCCAGGTTGATCCCGGCGACGTACAGTTCGCCGACGGCGCTGACGGGCACGGGGTTCAGGCCGGAGTCCAGGATGTAGTGGCGGCTGTTGCTGACCGAGCCGCCCAGGGTTGGTTCGGTGCCGGGCTCCATCACGGCCGTGAGGGAATCCACGGTGGTCTCGGTGGGGCCGTAGAAGTTGTAGGCCACCACCCCGTCCTTCTCCGCAAGGGCGCTCCAAAGCGTGGCATCCACGGCCTCGCCGCCAAGGGCCACCACTGACGGGTGCGTGTCCTGGTCGAACAGGCCGCCGGCCAGCAGCACCTTGGCGAAGGACGGCGTGGTCTCGATCGAGTCGATGCCGGTGCTAGCGAGGTAGCTGCTGAGCGCTTCGGGATCGCGGCGGGTCTGGTTGTCCACAAGATGGAGTTCGTGCCCGGCGATGAGCCACAGGATGGGGTCCCACGAGGCGTCGAAGGACAGCCCGGCGGTGTGCGCCACCCGCAGTTTCCGGCCCAGTCGGGCTTCCGCCGGCAGGAAGATGCTGTCCCGGTGGGAGGTGTAGAGGTTCAGCAGGGCGAGGTGTTCGACGCCGACGCCCTTGGGCCGCCCGGTGGAACCGGACGTGAAGATCACGTAGGCGAGGTCCTGCTGGCCGGCGGTGGGCACCGTCGCGGAGGCGTCCTTGCCGTCCAGGCAGGCGGCCATCAGGGCCGAGTCCAGGACGGTGACGGGCACGTCGGTGGTGAGTTCCTCGTGGCTGGCGCCCTCCCCGGTGAACGCGGAGGTGGTCAGCAGGCGGACCGGGGCGGCGTCGTCGAGCATGCCCTCAACCCGGCCGGCCGGGTAGTCCGGGTCCAGCGGAAGGTACGCGGCACCGGACTTCAGGATCGCCAGGATGGCGACCGGCAGCAGGACACCGCGGTCCAGCCGGACAGCAACGGTGCTTCCCGGGCCCGCGCCGAGGCCGCGGAGGAACCTGGCGAGCTGGTTCGAACGCGCCTCCAGTTCACCGAAGCTGAGCTCGCCGTCGGGAGCAACCACGGCGGTCCGTGCGCCGTCCTTCGCGGCGTTGAGCTGGAACTCCTCCACGATGGTGTGCCGCGGAAGGGTCAGGTCAGCCGCTTCCCCGGCAGCGAGCAGCGAGCGTTCCTCTGACCCGGTGGTGACTGCCAGATCGGCCAGGCGGGCGTCCGGCCGCGTGGCCACGTGCTCCAGGAGCCGGATGAACCGGTCCAGGTGGTCCTCGAGCCGGTGGGTGCTGTAGAGGGCGGCGTTCCCTTCGAATTGGACGGTCGCCGGACCCGCTCCGGTGGCCTGCCCGGCGCCGGGCGCCTGCCCGCCGTCGTCTGTTCGGTTGCCGGTGCCCGCGCTGGCGCCCAGCCCGTGGATAACGATCGAAAGGTCATCGATGGGTCCGGTGGAGAGGATGTTCATGGTGCCCCGGGCCGCGCCGAAGCTGATGTCGTCAAGGACAGGCAGGATATTCACCGACGGGCCAAGGTAGCCGCCCTGGGAGCCCAGGTCTTCATAGCGGAAGCGCTGGTGGACGAGGGCGCCGCGCAACGTTGCGCCGACCGCCTCGATGGTTCCGCGCACCGTCGCCCCGGGATCCACGCCCAGCCTGACGGGCACGATGTTGGACAGCATGGACGGCGTGGATTTGGCCAGTTTGCCGCGCCGCGCGGTCACCGGCAGGGCCACGGAGACGTCGCGTTCGCCGGTGATCCGGTGCAGGTAGAGGGCAGCCGCGGTGAGGACCAACGCGGGTGCACTGCCGGCGGCAGATGCCAGGGCGGCAGCAGCTGATCCGGGCAACGCCCGGCTGGCGCGCACCAGGGAGGTGGCGGCGGCGTCGGGCCGGCCGGCCAACCCGGCCGCAGGCGCGGCATCCGCCAGTTGCGCATCCCAATATGTGCGGTCTGCCGCGGCAGCGGAAGACTCCGGGTAGCTGCCTTCGACGGCGAGGAGTTCATTCAGCCGCCGGAAGCGGGGCCCACCGTCAGTGCTGCCGGTTTCGGGACCGGCCAGCTGTGCGTTGTCCAGCTGTGCGTTGTCCGGCAGCGAGTTGTAGAGCCCGGCCACACGCTTGAGGACCAGCACGGCCGAGTAGCCGTCCAGCATCAGGTGGTGCACGCGCTGGTAGAAGAAATGGCGTTCCGCGGAGATCCGGATCAGCTCGGTGTGCAGAAGCTCGTCCGTGGCGGCGTTGCGGGGAAGACCCAGATCGGAGTCCATCAGCGACCTGGCCTCGGCCTCCGGGTCCTTGGCCTTGCCCAGATCGGTGATGTCCAGGGCCGCTGCTTTGCGCTGGGGGTACTGGAACGGCCCGCCGTCATCCTCGGCGAAGGCCATGTTGAGGGCGTCGGTTTCGGATACCGCCTGGTGCAGCGCGTCGGCCAGCACCTCCACGTCCAGGGGCCCGACGATCTCGATGAACTGGCCGATCTGGAACATCGGGTTCTCCGGTGCCAGCTTCTGGGCGTACCAGATGCCGCGCTGGGCCGGGGTCAGGTCCAGCCTTGCCGCGGCGTCATGGGCGGGGAAGTTCAAGGAGTTCGGGGACATGTTCCTTCTCGGGTATCTGCTGCAGGGAAAGGGATCCGGGCACGCCAAAGGGACCCGCACTGCGGGGCCGGGCAGGGGAAGACTCCCACGGACCGGCCATCACGGCCGGCCTGCGGGAAATCAGGACAGGATTGTCAGCTGACGATTACTGGAACTGGCCGAACTGGAACGGGCCGGTATCGCCCATGTCCACCAGGGGGCCATCTACGACGGGGCCGTTCACCACGCCGCCATTGAGGAAGCCGCCGTCAACCAGCGGTCCGACAGTGAAATCGTTCCCGGCGGCCGGCTGGGTGGCCGAAGTGGCGGTGTCCGGAATCCCGCCGGCCTGGGCCGGCATTGACGTCACGGCGAAGGCAGAGAATGCCAGTGCTGATCCTGCGGCGATCCGGGTTGCGGTCTTGAAGGTCTTATTCACGTTCATCTCCAGTTAGGTAGCCAAATAGTTTCCACGCACCACGAAGGTGTCATAGGAGTATTCGGACCCGTTGGCAGTCCGGATGGGCCTACCTGGCTTGGCGCGCTCCGAGCCGCGACACGGCCAGCGCCAGCCACAGCTGCACACGGTCCGCCGTGACCGAAGGATCGTAGCCGGTCAGCTCGGTGATCTGCGCCAGCCGGTACCGCACGGTGTTCCGGTGCAGGGTCAGGGCTTCGGCGACGGCGGCCACGGAACCGTTGTTGTTCAGGTAGCTTTCCAGGGTGGTCACCAGTTCCGCACCGTGGGCGGCGTCGAACGCGCGCAGCGGGTTCAGCGACTCGTGGGCCATGTCGGCCAGAGGAACGTCTTCGCTGGCCAGCAACAGGGACGTCAGGCTCAGGCGTTCCGGCTCGTTCACCGGCAGGCCGTGGCTCGCCGCATCGCGCGCCTCGAAGTAGCTCCAGCGCAGGCCGTTGGGCTTGGTGTACGCGCCGCCGATCCCGATCGTCGCGTGGATCCCGGCCTCAGCCAGGTGGTCGCTGAGGCGCCTGGCCAGCGCAGGTGCCGCACCGCCGTCGTCGTTAATCACCACCACGAGGTCCTTCCCGACGACGGCGGCCACCGCGTTCTCCAGCGGCTGCGGCACCGAGGTGCTCACCAGTGCCTTGTGATGAGCGGCCGAAACGGCCAGCAGCACCACGTTCTTGCGCGTGCTGTTCAGGCCCACGCCGGCGAGCCGGCGCTGGGCCTCGCTGGTCTCCAGGGCGCCGTGGATGACGTCCTCCAGCACCTGGCCGCACAGGGCGCGCTGGGCCTGGCGCTGCTTGACCATGTTGTTCAGCTCCACGCTGATCAGGTTCTGGGCGTAGCCGATGATGCCCGAATCCTCGAAGGGCTGGCGGACCCACAGCGTGCAGGCATCGCGGCGACCGGTGGGGATGGGGTAGGAGGCCCAGGTGTCAGCGAAGGGGAGCTCGGCGCTGCTGTTGTAGAGGTGGGCGGTGAACTGGGTGAGGGCAATCTCCGTCCTCAGCATGCCGCCCAGGTGCTTCAGGAGCTGCGCGAGGCCGCCGCCGGTGAGGAGGGCGCGGGCCAGGACCTGGTGGCCCGCGATCAAGCGCTCCAGCTTGGCGACGTGATCAGCGGCCTGCGCTTCCGCCACCAGTTTGCCGATGGCAATGAACGGGGTCTCGTAAGGCACCTGGACGATCGGCAGCCCCCAGCGGTTGGCCTCGGCAATCAGGGCCGGCGGGACGGCGTCGTGCGTCAGTCCTGTCCCGAAGCCGATGCCCACGGCTCCGGCGCGCTGGACCTGCCGGACGAAGCGCCGCTGCTCGGGCGCGGACTTCAGGCGCATGCCGGTGGTGAGCACCAGTTCGCCGCCGCTGAGGAAGCGTTGCGGGTCTTCCAGTTCCGTGACGGCAACCCAGTTGATGTCCTCGTGCCAGGTGGTCTCGGCAAGGCCGGCGCTGGACAGGTGGAGGGAGTGCACGCCGAGCAACGTGGCGAGGGAAATGGCCATGGCTCAAGGATAGACGGGTGCTGGTCAACCGCACTAAACATTGCGTCCAAGGGTGTGCAGGTGGCTATTCCCCGGGGTGAAGGTGCTGGCATAGGCTCAAGGCAGTCGCAACCATCCGCTTCGCAGCTGATGTTCCCTATGAAAGAGGTTGTACACCGTGGTTCAAACCTTGCAGAACTTCATCAACGGTGAGTTCGTCACGCCCGCGGGCACTGACCTGCTGGACATCGTCAATCCCACCAACGGCGAGGTAGTGGCGCAGTCGCCCGTGTCCATCCAGGCCGACGTCGACGCTGCCATGACCGCGGCCAAGGATGCCTTCAAGACCTGGAAGCATGTCACCCCCGGGCAGCGCCAGCTGATGCTGCTCAAGCTCGCCGACGCCGTTGAGGCCAACAGTGATGAACTTGTGGAGGCCCAGCACCGCAACACCGGGCAGGTGCGTTCGCTCATCGCGTCCGAGGAAGTTGCCGCCGGCGCCGACCAGCTCCGCTTCTTCGCCGGTGCCGCGCGCATCCTGGAAGGTAAGTCCGCCGGGGAGTACTTCGAAGGCCACACCTCCTACGTGCGCCGCGAACCCATCGGCGTGGTGGCCCAGGTTGCCCCGTGGAACTACCCGTTCCTGATGGCCATCTGGAAGATCGGCCCCGCCCTCGCGGCCGGCAACACCGTGGTCCTCAAGCCGTCCGACACCACCCCCGAATCCACTCTGGTGCTGGCCCGCCTGGCAGGCGACATCCTGCCCGCCGGCGTCCTCAACGTGGTGCTGGGAACGGGTGCAACAGGCGCCATGATGGTGGAGCACAAGGTCCCCGGCCTGGTCTCCATCACGGGTTCGGTCCGCGCCGGCATCGCCGTCGCTTCCGGAGCCGCCAAGGGCCTCAAGCGCGCCCACCTGGAGCTCGGTGGCAAGGCCCCGGCCATCGTTTTCAAGGATGCCGACATCAAGAAGAGCGCCGCGGCCATCGCCGAGTTCGCCTTCTTCAACGCCGGCCAGGACTGCACCGCCATCACCCGGGTGCTGGTTGAGGATTCGGTCCACGACGACGTCGTGGCGGCCATGGTGGAGCACACCAAGACCCTGCACACGGGCTCGCAGAACGATGAAGACAACTACTTCGGCCCGCTGAACAACGTGAACCACTTCAACGCCGTCACCTCCGTGGTGGAGCACCTCCCGGAGAACTGCAAGGTCGTGACCGGTGGCCACCGCGCCGGCGACAAGGGCTTCTTCTTCGAACCCACCATCGTTACCGGTGCCAAGCAGACGGACGATATCGTCCAGAAGGAAACCTTCGGCCCGGTCATCACCGTGCAGAAGTTCACCTCCGAGGCGGAGGCTCTCGAACTGGCGAACGACGTCGAATACGCCCTCGCGTCCAGCGTCTGGACGTCCGATCACGGCACGGCCATGCGGATGAGCCGCGACCTGGACTTCGGCGCGGTCTGGATCAACACCCACATCCTCCTCACCGCCGAAATGCCCCACGGCGGCTTCAAGCAGTCCGGCTACGGCAAGGACCTCTCCATGTACGGCGTCGAGGACTACACCCGCATCAAGCACGTCATGAGCGCACTCGACGCCTAGCAACTCTCCCGGTGGTCGAGCCTCCCCACCGGCGCCCTAACCTCGCTTCGCTTCGGCCAGGTAACCCTGCCGGCGTGGGCCCATTCAGTAAAGAAAGAGACACCCATGACTGCCACAGCAAACGACATCACGTTCCGCCTGGAACAGAAGCGCCGTGTCCAGGCCGACTTCCCGGGCCCCAAGTCCATCGCCCTGACCGAGCGCCGCAAGGCAGTTGTCGCCGCCGGTGTCGCGTCTGCCGTTCCCGTTTACGTTGCGGACGCCGACGGCGGCATCATCCACGACGTCGACGGCAACTCCTTCATCGACCTCGGCTCGGGCATCGCGGTGACCAGCGTCGGCGCGTCCGATCCCGCCGTCGTCGGGGCCGTGAAGGAAGCCGTGGAGCACTTCACCCACACCTGCTTTATGGTCACCCCGTACGAAAGCTACGTGGCCCTCGCGGAGCAGCTCAACCGCCTGACCCCGGGCGACCACGAGAAGCGGACGGTGCTGTTCAACTCCGGTGCCGAGGCTGTGGAGAACGCCGTCAAGGTGGCCCGCCTCGCCACGGGGCGTGACGCCGTCGTCGCCTTTGACCACGCCTACCACGGCCGCACCAACCTGACCATGGCGCTGACCGCGAAGGCCATGCCGTACAAGACCAACTTCGGCCCGTTCGCGCCCGAGGTCTACCGCATGCCCATGAGCTACCCGTACCGCGAGGAGAACCCCTCGATCACCGGTGCCGAGGCCGCCAAGCGCGCCATCACCATGATCGAGAAGCAGATCGGCGGCGACCAGGTGGCCGCGATCATCATCGAACCCATCCAGGGCGAGGGCGGCTTCATTGTCCCCGCCGAGGGCTTCCTCCCCGCGCTGGCGGCCTGGGCCAAGGCCAACGGTGTGGTGTTCATCGCCGACGAGGTCCAGTCCGGTTTCTGCCGCACCGGTGAATGGTTTGCGGTAGACCACGAGGGCGTTGTCCCGGACATCATCACCATGGCCAAGGGCATCGCCGGCGGCATGCCGCTGTCCGCCATCACCGGCCGCGCGGACCTGCTCGACGCCGTCCACCCGGGCGGCCTGGGCGGCACCTACGGCGGCAACCCGGTTGCCTGTGCCGCAGCGCTTGCCGCGATCGGTTCCATGGAGGAATACAACCTTGCCGGACGTGCGCGCCACATCGAGGCGCTTGCTACGGGACGCCTGCAGGAGCTGCAGGCCGAGCTGGCCGGCGCCGGGACTGCCGTGATCGGCGACATCCGTGGCCGCGGCGCAATGCTGGCCGTCGAACTGGTCCAGGCCGGCTCGAAGGAACCCAACGCCGAGCTGACAAAGGCCGTGGCCGCTGCCTGCCTCAAGGAGGGTGTCATCATCCTCACCTGCGGCACCTACGGCAACGTCATCCGCCTGTTGCCCCCGCTGGTCATCACCGACGACCTGCTGAACGACGGCCTGGACGTCCTGGCTGCGGCCATCAAGGCCAACGCCTAGGACCCACCCCCACCACCCACAGCGCGAACTGGCAGCTAATGACGTCAAATCCCCGGATTTGAGGTCATTAGCTGCCAGTTCGCGCTATTCCAGGAAGGCGTCGCTGAGGAGTAGTTGGAGCCCCTCGGCCATAGTCGGGTGGGTGATGACGGCGTCGCGCACCTGCTGGTAGCGCAGGCCGCCCAGCATCGCCATCTGCACTACGCCGATGACCTCGCTGGCCTCGGCGCTGAGCAGTGCGGCGCCCAGGATCAGGTCGGTGCCACGGTCGACGACGGCTGTCCAGACGCCGTCGAGCTCGCTGATGGTGCGGGCCCGGGGAATCGCGGAAACGGGCATGCGGGCCACGCGGACGTTGTGTCCGGCCGCGCGTGCTTCAGTTTCGGTCAGCCCCACACGGCCGAGCTCCGGAGTGATAAAGACCGCGTAGGGAACCAGCCGGTCCTTCGTGCTGAGGTTACCTCCGGCCAGGTTGGCTTTCAGGATGCGGTAATCGTTCCAGGACGCGTGGGTGAACTGCGGGGAGCCGGCAATATCGCCGGCCGCCCAGACGCCGGAGGCCGTGGTGCGCAGGTGCTGGTCCATTGCCACAAACCCGCGCGGTGTCAGCTCGACGCCGGTTTTCTCCAGTCCCAGCCCTGCCGTGACCGGCTCGCGGCCCAGCGCCACCAGGATGTCCTGGGCGGAAACTGTGCCGCCGTCGGAAAGTTCCACGCGCACTGTGCCGTCGGTGGCACGCGTGACCCGGGTGGCCTCCACGCCGAGCCGGACCTCGATGCCGTCCCGGGTGAAGGCCTCTGCCACGGCGGCCGCGACGTCGGGATCTTCGCGGCCCAGCAGGTGCGCCCCGCGGTGCACCACCGTGACGCGCACGCCCATCAGATGGAGCATTGACGCATACTCGACGCCGATGTAGCCGCCACCCAGAACCACCATGCTGGCCGGCAGTTCCAGCAGCCGGAGGATGCTTTCGCTGGTCTGGACATCGGCGCCGGCAAGCCCGTCGATGGGCGGCAAGGACGGGACCATGCCGGTGCTAATGACCACGTTGGTGCCGCTGATGGTGCGGGTGCCGCCGCCGTCGAGCGCTACCTCCACGGTGCGGTCCGCCACAAACTTGGCCTCCCCGATCACCAGATCCATGCCCGAGGCGAGGAAAGACTTCCGCTGCCCGGCCACCATGGTGCCCACAACGTCGTCCTTGCGGCGGCGGAGGAGATTGACGTCCATGGCGGGGGACTCGGCGCCGGTGATGCCGAGCTCGGCCGCGCGGCGCTTGGTTTTCAGGAGCCGGGCGCTGTTGACGAGGGTTTAGGTGGGGATGCAGGCCACGTTGATGCACGTGCCGCCGATCATGCCCCGCTCCACCATGGCCACGCTTTGGCCGGCCGCGGCGAGGTCCATTGCCAGGGACTTTCCTGCTTTGCCGCCGCCGATGACGAGTAGATCCACGTTAGGAGACTGCATTCAGCTTTGCCCGCTTCCTATTCCTCGAGTTTTTGCGGGTGGCGCGGAGCATATCGACGGTCAGCAGCAGCAGGGCGAGCCACACTACGCCGAAGCCGATCCAGCGGCCGGGCGTCATGGCTTCCTGGAACACCACCAGCGCCACGATGAACTGCAGCACCGGGGCGACGTACTGGAGCAGCCCGATGGTGGTCATGGGCAGCCGGCGGGCCGATGCGCCGAAGAACAGCAGGGGCACCGCGGTGATCACGCCGGAGGCCACCAGGAGCCAGAAGTGCCCCGGACCCTGGCTGGCCAGGGTGGCCGAGCCGCTGACACCAAGGAACACCATGGTGGCCGCAGCGATCGGGGCCAGCACGATGGTCTCCACGCTGAGGCTGGTCACCGCATCCACCCTGGGGCCAACGCGTTTCTTCACAAACCCGTACAGGCCGAAGCTGAAGGCCAGCGTCAGTGCGATCCAGGGCAGTTTGCCGTAGCTCACCGTGAGTACGGCTACCGCTACAAAACCGATTCCGACGGCGGCCCACTGGAGCGGGCGCAGCTTTTCCTTGAGGACGAACACACCGATGAGGACGGAGACCAGGGGGTTAATGAAGTAGCCCAGGGCGGCTTCGACGGCCTGGCCGGTGGTGACGCCGTAGGTATAGGTCAGCCAGTTCACGGCAATGAGGGCGGCAGCGATGGCCAGCGTGCCAAAAACGGAGCGGTCGCGGAAGGCCTTGGCGAGCGCGCGCCAGGACCGGGTCACGGTGATCAGGAGGACGCAGAACAGCAGCGACCAGACCACGCGGTTGGCCACGATCTCCACCGCTCCGGCGGGCATCAGCGCAAAGAAGTACAGGGGGAGCAGCCCCCACAGCCCGTACGCCCCGAAGCCGAACAGGACTCCCGCCGTCGTCTCCTTGTCCACAGCCTTAAGACCGGATGGAGCGGTGACAGCGGTCTTGGGCAAGGAGTTCGTTTCAGGGGGAGTAGGCACCTAACCAATAACACCAGTTGTTGGACTCGTATTCCAGTCAATAGTCAGTACGCTTTCCTTCATGGAACCGATAAACCGGCAGGATGCCGCCCCGTGAGGCTCCGCCGCAGCAACGCGAACGGCCGAGGCTACCGTCGTGTGCCCGCCGGGACGGGCTTCAGCTACCGGGACCTGGACGGTTCCACGCTGCCGCCGGGGCCCGTCCGGGACAGGCTGGAAGGCATCGGCATCCCGCCGGCCTGGACGGACGTGTGGATTGCGCCGTTCGACAACGGGCACATCCAAGCCACGGGCCTGGACGCGGTGGGCCGGCGGCAGTACATCTACCATCCTGAATGGCGCGAGCGGAAAGACCGCGTGAAGTTTGACCGCGCCCTGCAGCTGGCGGAGTCGCTGCCCACCGCCCGCAGGCTGGTCACCCTGAACCTGCGCAGCGACGGTCCCAGCCGGGAACGCGTGCTGGCGGCGGCGTTCCGGATGCTGGACAGCGGGTCCCTCAGGGTGGGATCCGAGCGGTACACCAACGAGAACGGCAGCCGCGGCCTGGCCACGCTCCTGTGTGCGCATGTCCACGTCCGGAGGGAGTGCCTGGAGCTGAGCTTTCCGGCCAAGAGCGGGAAGGACTGGGAATCGGAGATTCACGACGCCGACCTCGCCGCCCTGGTGCGGACGCTCAAGCGCCGCGGTGGAAATGCCAGGCTGCTGGCATTCAAGGACGGCCGGACCTGGCGGCCGGTCACCAGCGCGGACATCAATGCCTACGTTAAGGAGCGGACGGGCCTGGACTTCACCGCCAAGGATTTCCGGACGCTGCACGGGACCGTGGCGGCCGCCGTCAGCCTGGCGCGCAGCGGTCCGCAACCTACAGTGGCGACGCGGAAGGGCGCCATCAGCGTGGCCATGCTGGAGGCTGCCGCGGTGTTGGGGAACACGCCGTCGATCGCCCGGAAGAGCTATGTTGATCCCCGGCTGCTGGACCACTATGCCGCGGGGGAGACCATCGACCCCAAACGCCTGGACTCCGCGGAGGCCGAGCTTCGGGCCCTGCTGTACCAAGAAGGTGATGTGGTGCCGCTGCAACAAAGCGGCTGAGGCCTCCAGCACGGGTTGCCGCGTGGCGGCGCGTCCCGCCCGTGCACATTCGGAACCCGCGCACATTTAGAATGGGGACATTGTGCGCAACTGCACTGTGCGCCTCCGTCGCAATCTCCTCGTTCCAGAAGGGCTCCCGGTGTCCAACCCAGGCGAAACCACCTCCAAACGTCCACTCCGCGTTGCTATTGTGGGTGCGGGACCGGCGGGTGTGTATGCGGCGGACATTTTGACCAAGTCCAACGGCGTCAAGGACGGCGATTTTGAGGTCAGTATCGACCTTTTTGAGGCCTACCCCGCCCCGTACGGCCTGATCCGCTACGGCGTGGCCCCTGATCACCCGCGCATCAAGGGGATCGTGAACGCCCTGCACAAGGTCCTGGACCGCGGCGACATCCGCTTCCTGGGCAACGTCACGTACGGCCGCGACCTCACCCTGCACGACTTCCGCGCCTTCTACGACGCCGTCATCTTCTCCACTGGCGCCATCAAGGACGCGGACCTGGACGTCCCGGGCATCGACCTGGCCGGATCGTTCGGCGGCGCCGACTTTGTGTCCTGGTACGACGGCCACCCGGACGTGCCCCGCGACTGGCCACTCGACGCGAAGGAAATCGCCGTGATCGGCAACGGGAACGTGGCGCTGGATGTGGCCCGGATGCTGGTCAAGCACGCCGACGAGCTCCTCACCACCGAGATCCCGGAGAACGTCTACCAGGGCCTGAAGAACTCCCCGGTCACCGACGTCCATGTTTTCGGCCGCCGTGGCCCGGCGCAGGTCAAGTTCACGCCGCTGGAGCTGCGCGAACTGAGCCACATGAAGGACGTGGACATAGTCCTGTACCCGGAGGACTTCGAGTTCGACGAAGCCTCCGATGATGCCATCCGCAGCAACAACCAGATCAAGACCATGGTGAACACGCTGACCAACTGGCTCGTGGAGGAGCACGCCGAATCGGAAGAACCGTCCTCCCGCCGCCTGCACCTGCACTTCCTGCACAGCCCCGTGGAGATTTACCAGGACCCCGACGACGGCGGATCCGGCCAGGTGGCCGGCATCAAGTTTGAGCGTATGGAGCTGGACGGCACCGGCAACGTCAAGGGCACCGGCGAGTTTGTGGACTACCCGGTCGAGGCCGTGTACCGCGCCATCGGCTACCACGGCTCACCCCTGGACGAGCTGGAATACGACGCCAAGCGCGGAGTGATCCCCAACGAGGGCGGCCGGGTGCTGGACGCGGCTGGCAGCCCCGTCCCCGGAATCTACGCCACCGGCTGGATCAAGCGCGGGCCGGTCGGCCTGATCGGCCACACCAAGGGCGACGCCCTGGAGACCATCGGCTTCCTGCTGGAGGACCGCCTGACGCTGCCTCCGGCGCAGAACCCGGATCCGCAGGCCATCATCGATCTCCTGACGGAGCGCGGCATCGAGTTCACCACGTGGGAGGGGTGGATCAAGCTGGACGCGCACGAAGCAGCCCTCGGCGCCGCGTGGACAGAAGGCGAGCCCGGCTCCGACGCGACTGCCGACGTCGTGCGTGAACGCATCAAAGTAGTCCCGCGCGAGGAAATGATCAACATCTCCCGCGCCTGACCCACACCCCCTGACCATTCCAAAACAGCGCGAACGGACACTTGCGGCCCCAGGGGCCGCAAGTGTCCGTTCGCGCAAGAGGGTTGGCGCTGGAGGCCTCGCGCCGGCGGCCAGTAGACTTGCAGGACCGAGGGGAGTTCGATGCGGAACCTGATCCTGCCGCCGGCGTCCGGCGGCGAAGCGACAGCGCTGGCTCAGCGTTATGCCCTGGCCGCCCATGAGCAGCTCGACGCCCAAGCGTTTCCGGGCGCACCGGAAATCCCCGGGCTGCGCAGGCTGATCCGGGAATCCTGGCAGCGGTCCGTCAAGTTGCATGCCAACCCTGACAACCCCGAAGCGCCACTTGCCCTGGACACTGACGAGCTCGAGGAATACCGGCGGCAGCACCCCTTGGCCAGCATCATGCCCGTGATCCACAAGCTCCTGGTCCAGCCCAGCCACGACAGTGGCCTGCTCGTTGCCGTCGGTGACGAAGTGGGCCGGCTGCTCTGGGTGGAAGGGGATCCCGCCCTGCAGCGCCGTGCCGAGGGCATGATGTTCGTCCCGGGCGCCGACTGGTCAGAGGCCACCGTGGGGACCAGCGCGCCGGGAACTGCCCTGGCCCTGGGCCGCGGGATCCAGATTTCCGGGGCGGAGCATTACCAGCGGTCCGTGCACGCGTGGAGCTGCACCGCGGTCCCGTTCCACGATCCGGATTCCGGCGCGCTGCTGGGCGTTGTGGACATCACGGGCAAGGCCAGTGCGGTGGCGGCCCACACCCTGTCCCTCGTCGAGGCGACCGTCGCTGCCGCGCAGGCGCAGCTCCGTGTTGAGCGACTGCAGCTGGCGGCGACCCTTGCCAGCCGGCCAGCCCGACGGCGGAACGCCAGTTCGGCGGCCAGGCCGGATTCGGCGCGGGCCGGGGGAGCCGGCGGCGCGAAGGAAGGCAGCCTGTACCGCAACAGCCTGCAGCTTCTGGGCCGCGACCAGGCGTTGCTCAGCATCGAAGGCAAAACGGTGGCGCTGTCCGCCCGGCACAGTGAAATCCTCGCCCTGCTCAGCACTCACCCCGAGGGGCTGAGCGCCGAGGAGCTCAGTGTCCTGCTCTACCCGGGCGACGGCCCCACCATGACGCTCCGCGCGGAAATGGTCCGGCTGCGCAAGATCCTCCAGCAGCTCAACCCGGCCGCCGTCCCGGAATCCCGGCCGTACAAACTCACCATGGACCTGGTCCCGGACAGCGGGCAGGTGCTGAACTGCCTGCAGCGCGGCGCCCACCGGATTGCGCTGGAAATCTACCGCGGCGCGGTGCTGCCGCGCTCCGAAGCGCCAGGCATCATCGACCTCCGCGACAGGGTCTCCTCTCTCATGCGCGAAGCGGTTCTGACTGACGGCAGTGCCGAGACACTGCTCAAGTACGCTGCCCTCCCGGAGGCGAGGGACGACGTCGACGTCCGGACTGCCGCCCTGAAGCTGCTGCCGCCGCGCTCGCCCAAGCGGGCCGCCGTCGTCGCGGACCTTGAGCGGCTGGAAGCCGAACTCAGCGCCTGACCGCCGCACCCCGCCGGTCGAGACCCAGTCACCTGCCGTGAGCTGGCTCACACCGGCGCAACCTGACTGCAACCTTCACACTCCTACGCTGAAACCAACGGCGGCCGCCAGCATCAGGCGCCACCTTTCATGCACAGCAAAGGAGCTAGCAATGACTGTTTACGCACAGCCCGGTACCGAGGGTTCGAAGGTCACGTTCAAGGACCGCTACGAGAACTGGATCGGCGGCGAGTGGGTTGCCCCCGTCAAGGGCCAGTACTTCGAGAACATCACACCCGTCACCGGCAAGGTCTTCTGCGAAGTGGCCCGCGGCACCGCCGAGGACATCGAGCTGGCACTGGACGCCGCCCACAAGATTGCACCCTCCTGGGGCAAGACCTCCGTCGCCGAGCGCGCCGCCATCCTGAACAAGATCGCCGACCGCATCGACGAGAACCTTGAGATGCTCGCCGTCGCCGAATCCTGGGACAACGGCAAGCCCATCCGAGAGACCCTGAACGCGGACATCCCGCTCGCCGCGGACCACTTCCGCTACTTCGCCTCGGCCGTCCGCGCCCAGGAAGGCCGGCTTTCACAGCTCGACGACGACACCACGGCCTACCACTACCACGAGCCCCTCGGCGTTGTGGGCCAGATCATCCCGTGGAACTTCCCCATCCTGATGGCCGTCTGGAAGCTCGCCCCGGCCCTGGCGGCCGGCAACGCCGTGGTCCTCAAACCCGCAGAGCAGACGCCGTCGTCCATTCTGGTCCTGATGGAACTCATCGGTGACCTGCTGCCGGCCGGTGTGCTCAACGTGGTCAACGGCTTCGGCGTCGAGGCCGGCAAGCCGCTCGCGTCCAGCCCCCGTATCCGCAAGATCGCCTTCACCGGCGAGACGTCCACCGGGCGCCTGATCAGCCAGTACGCCAGCCAGAACCTGATCCCCGTCACCCTGGAGCTTGGCGGCAAGAGCCCGAACATCTTCTTCAACGATGTTGCCGAGTCCGACGACGCGTTCTATGACAAGGCGCAGGAGGGCTTCGCGCTCTTTGCCTTCAACCAGGGCGAGGTCTGCACCTGCCCGTCCCGCGCCCTGGTCCAGGAGGACATCTACGATTCCTTCATGGCTGACGCCGTGGCCCGGGTGGAGAAAATCATCCAGGGCAACCCGCTGGACACCGAAACCCAGCTCGGCGCCCAGGCCTCCAACGACCAGCTGGAAAAGATCCTTTCCTACATCGACATCGGCAAGCAGGAAGGCGCCAAGGTGCTCACCGGCGGCGCCCGCGCCCGGCTGGAAGGCGACCTGGCCGGCGGCTACTACGTCCAGCCCACCGTCTTCGAAGGCCACAACAAGATGCGGATCTTCCAGGAGGAGATCTTCGGACCTGTTGTGTCTGTCTCCCGGTTCAGTGACTACAACGACGCGATGGAAATCGCCAACGACACCCTCTACGGGTTGGGCGCCGGCGTCTGGTCGCGGAACGGCAACGTCGCTTACCGTGCGGGCCGCGAGATCCAGGCCGGCCGCGTCTGGGTCAACAACTACCACGCCTACCCGGCCGGCGCCGCGTTCGGCGGGTACAAGTCCTCCGGCATCGGACGTGAAAACCACTCCATGATGCTGGACCACTACCAGCAGACCAAGAACCTCCTGGTCAGCTACAACGAGAACAAGCTCGGCTTCTTCTAAGCCGCCCTTAGCCCGGGCGGGGACGGATTAGCACTGATCCGTCCCCGCCTGCACCTCCCTGGCCACCCCTCAGGAAGGCAGCACCACCTCCACCGCACCATCGCTCCATCAACGCAAGGATTTCGCCAATGACGACGACAATGCAAGCAGCAGTAGTAACCGAGTTCGGCAAGGATCTCCAGATCCAGACCCTCCCCATTCCCACCCCGGGCCGGGGCGAGGCGCTGGTCAAGGTCCTCACAACCGGCGTCTGCCACACAGACCTCCACGCGGCGGAGGGCGACTGGCCGGTCAAACCGACACCGCCGTTCATCCCCGGCCACGAAGGAGTAGGCGAAGTGGTTGCCTTGGGCGAGGGTGTCACTGACCTGGCCGTCGGAGACCTCGTCGGCAACGCCTGGCTATGGTCAGCCTGCGGCGACTGCCAGTACTGCCGCACCGGCTGGGAGACCCTGTGTGAAGCGCAGAAGAACGCCGGCTACAGTGTGGACGGTTCCTTCGGGGAGTACATGCTCGTGGACACCCGCTTTGCCGCCCGCATCCCGGCCGGCTCGGACCCCGTTGAAGTCGCCCCGGTGCTTTGCGCCGGCGTCACGGTCTACAAGGGCCTGAAAATGACCGAAGCCAGGCCCGGACAGTGGGTCACCATTTCCGGCATCGGCGGACTCGGGCACATTGCCGTCCAGTACGCCGTGGCGATGGGCCTGCGGGTAGCCGCGGTGGATATCGCGGACGACAAACTCGCCCTGGCCAAGAAGCACGGTGCGGAGCTGACCGTCAACGCGCTGCACGAAGACCCCGCAGAAGTCATCCAACGTGAAACCGGAGGTTGCCATGGAGTCCTGGTCACCGCAGTACACCCGTCTGCTTTTGGCCAGGCGATCGGCATGGCCCGCCGGGGCGGGACGATTGTGTTCAACGGCCTGCCGCCGGGCGACTTCCCGGCACCGATCTTCGAGATTGTGCTCAAGGGCCTGACCGTCCGCGGCTCGATCGTGGGGACCCGGCAGGACCTCGAGGAAGCACTCGAGTTCTACGCCGAGGGCAAGATCCATCCCACGGTGTCCACCCGGGAGCTCTCCGAGGTCAACGCTGTTCTTGACGAGATGAAACACGCCAAGATCGACGGCCGCGTCGTCATCAAGTACTGATGATGGAGGCGAGGCTTGACGCGGCGGTCACGCTGCCCGGGGAGGACATCTCCCGCGTGGCGCTCACCGCCGAGGCCCTGGAACTGCTCAGGAAGCTGTGGGGCCAGCACGGGCCCCTCATGTTCCACCAGTCCGGCGGCTGCTGCGACGGGTCCTCGCCTATGTGTTATCCGGCCGGGGAGTTCATCACCGCGGAGGCGGACGTCCTCCTGGGACTGTTCGACATCGCCGACGGCCTGGAGCCGCAGCCCCTCGAGTTCTGGATGTCCAGGGAGCAGTTCAACTACTGGAGCCATACCCATCTGACCGTGGACGTGGTCCAGGGCCGGGGGAGCGGGTTCTCGGTTGAGTCGCCGGAAGGCAAGCGGTTCCTGATCCGGTCAAAGCTGATGGACTGGCCCGTCTAAACGCCAGCGCGAACGGACAGTTGAGGCCCTCCCAGCGGGGCCCCAACTGTCCGTTCGCGCTTAACCGGGACATGCAGGCATCTCATGATGCGGGACAGGTGTGAACGTCCAGTGCATGGACAAGTATCGTTGATGGGTCTGTTTCCAACACAAATCAGGATTGTGGAACTCCTTATGAACCTTCTCCGGACCAAATCCATCGAGCAGTCCATGGCCGACGCCGATGAACCCGGACGCAAGCTCAAGCGGTCGCTCAGCAGCTGGGACCTGATGATCATGGGTGTCGCCGTCGCTGTCGGCGCCGGCATTTTCTCGGTGGGCGCCAAGGCTGCGGCCAACTTCTCCGGCCCGGCGGTGACGTTGTCCTTCGCCATTGCCGCCGTCACCTGCGCCCTGGCCATCATGTGCTACGCCGAGTTTGCCACCGCCATTCCGGTTGCGGGGTCGGCCTACGTCTTCACGTACGCCACCATGGGCGAACTGCTTGCGTGGATCATCGGCTGGAACCTGATCCTGGAACTGTTCACCGCCGCGGCAGTGATCGCCAAGTACTGGGGCATCTACCTCAGCAAGGTGTTTGCGCTGATGGGGGCCGACGTGCCGCCGGCGCTGTCGCTCGGCGGCGTGGACCTCTACTGGGGCGCCTTCCTGATCGTTGCCGTCTTCACCGTGCTCCTGGTGCTGGGGACCAAGCTCTCCGCCCGCGTGGGCAACGTGTTCACCCTGATCAAGATCGCCGTAGTGCTGTTTGTGATCGTGGTGGGCTTCACCTACGTGAAGTTTGAAAACTACACGCCGTTCGTGCCCGCCGCAGAGCCCACCGCCGGTGGCGCGGCAGACGTCCTGAAGCAGTCATTCTTCGGCTTCCTCACCGGCGCCGCGCCTGCACAGTACGGCACCCTTGGCATCTTCGCCGGCGCGGCCCTGGTGTTCTTCGCCTTCATCGGCTTTGACGTCGTGGCCACGTCCGCGGAAGAAGTCAAGAACCCGCAGAAGACCCTGCCGCGCGGCATCTTCGGCGGCCTGGCCGTGGTGACCGTGCTCTACATCCTGGTGTCCCTCGCGCTCACCGGCATGGTGTCTTACACGGACCTCGCAGCAGCAGAGACGCCCACCCTCACCACCGCATTCGAGGCCGTCGGCGACACCACCGCGGCCAAGGTCATCGCGTTCGGCTCCCTGATCGGCCTCACCACGGTCATTATGGTGCTGCTGATGGGACTGTCGCGCGTGGTGCTGGCCATGAGCCGCGACGGTTTGCTGCCCCGCGCACTGTCCAAGACCAGTGAAAAACGTTCGACGCCGGTCCGCCTCCAGATCATCTGCGGCGCCGCGGTAGCACTTGTGGCCGGCCTGACAAACGTTGACCTGCTGGAAGAAATGATCAACATCGGCACGCTGTCCGCGTTTGTGGTGGTGAGCCTGGGCATCCTGGTGCTGCGCAAGAAGCGCCCGGACCTGAAGCCGTCCTTCCGCGTCCCGTTCGGCAAGGTCCTCCCGGTGGTTTCCGCGGTCCTGTGCCTGTACCTGATGACGAACCTCGCCGTGGAGACGTGGATCTTCTTCGCCGGCTGGCTGGTCATCGGCGTCGTGATCTACTTCGCCTACGGCCAGCGGCACTCCCGCCTGAACGAAAAGTTCGCCGAAGCAAAGTCGACCGTGGACGGCACGGATTCCAGCAGGGATTCCAGCGCGGAATCCAGCGCGGATTCCAGTGCGGACGCCAGCCTCGCCGGCAGTGATGCCGCAGCCGACGACGAGGCACTCACCCGCCGGTAAGCCCGCAGCTGCCAAGGCTGCAAACCACGGCAGAGGCACCCGTCCACCCCTTTGGTGGCAGGGTGCCTCTGCTGTTTAACCCGCCTTTTGTGATCTGGCCGATAAGCCCTATATGGTCGTGCTTGAAGTTTTCGGGATGTCGTCCCGATAATCGGAATGTGCTTCGGCACCAAAGAGAAATGGTGAACTGTGGCTGAGAACGATGTTGTTCGCAGTAAATCGGCGGTCCTGGACCCCGAAGGCAATGAGGTGTCCCCCGGGACCACTGACAAAGCGCCGGTTCGCAGGGCCGCATGGGCCGGCCTGATCGGAACCGCGCTCGAACAGTACGACTTTGTGATCTACGGAACCGCGTCGGCGATCATCTTCAACAAGATCTTCTTCCCGAACATTGACCCAGCCATCGGCATCATCGCCGCGTTCGGTGCCTACGCCGTCGGCTTCGGTGCACGCCCCCTCGGTGGCCTCTTCTTCTCCAAGTACGGTGACCGGCTGGGACGCAAGTGGGTGCTGGTGGCCACGCTCTTCCTGATGGGCATCGCCACGTTCGCCATCGGTCTGCTGCCCACCTACGAGCAGGCGGGCATCTGGGCCCCGGTGCTGCTGGTTGCCTGCCGCTTCCTCCAGGGATTCGGCGCCGGCGCTGAACAGGCGGGCGGCGTGGTCCTGGTTGCCGAAACTGCGCCCAAGGGCAGCCGCGGACGCTATGCTTCGCTCGTCTTCGTTGGTGCCGCCGCCGGTACCGCACTGGGCGCCGTTGTCTGGATCCTCGTGCAGATGATGCCCCGCGAAGCCCTGGAAGCCTACGGCTGGCGGCTCGTGTTCTTCTCGTCGATCTTCGTCACCATCGCCGCTTACATGATCCGCCGCAAGCTGAAGGAATCACCCGTCTTTGAGGAAAAGAAGGAAGAGATCGACGGCGTCATCCGCGCCACTCCCGTGGCCGACGTCGTCAAGAACGGCCGTGCGGGCCTGATCCGGGTCTTCTTCATGAACGTGGGCGCCAACGCGCACTCGTACATCTTCCAGGTGTTCCTGGGCTCCTACCTGATCACGCAGCTCAAGATTGACGCGACGTTCATTCCCAAGGTCCTGCTGGTGGGCGCGCTCTTCGCCTGCGTCTCGGCATACGCCTTCGGCAGCCTGTCCGACCGCTATGGCCGCCGCAGGATGTACCTCATCATCACGGCGTTCCTGTTTGTCTTCCCCGTCCCGGCCTTCCTGCTGCTGAACACCGGAAACCTGTTCCTGATTTCGCTGGTGATCGTGCTCGGCTTCATCTTCGCCGCGCAGGGATCCGTGGGCGTCCAGGCAGCGTACTTCCCCGAACTCTTCGGCTCCCGCTACCGCTACGCCGGCGTCGCCCTCGGCCGGGAGTTCTCCTCCGTCTTCGGCGGCGGCATCGCCCCGCTCATCTGCTCGGCCCTGGTCACCGCGTTCAGCGGCTCCTGGATACCCGTCGCCATCTACATGATAGCCATGATGGGCATCAGCCTCGTCACCACCATCAAAGCCCCCGAAACCGTCGATCGTGACCTGCTCACCGAAGAGGACGCCAAGTAATGCCAGCCACGCCCACCCGCATCGTCATCACCGACTGCGACCACGACTCCATCGCCATCGAGCAGGCCGTCGCCGACGCCGCCGGTGTGGAACTGGTCCTTGCCCAGTGCCGGACCGAAGAGGACGTTATTGCCGCCGCGGCCGGCGCCGACGCCATCGTGGTCCAGTACGCCCCCATCACGGACCGTGTCCTCGCGGCCCTGCCGCAGCTGAAGGCGATCGGCCGGTACGGCGTGGGCGTGGACACCCTCGACGTCGAGGCGGCCACCGCCCGCGGCGTTGCCGTCTGCAACGTGCCGGACTACGGCACCGAGGATGTCAGCGACCACGCCATTGCCCTGGCCGTCAGCCTAGCCCGCGGAATCACCCGGCTGGACCGCGGCATGCGTCGCGGGGAACACTCGCTGCTCCCGGTCCAGCCGCTGCACCGGATGTCCACCAAAGTCTTCGGCGTGGTGGGCCTGGGCCTGATCGGCGCGGCCACCGCGCGCAAGGCCAAGGGCCTGGGCTATACGGTGATCGGGTCTGACCCGCTCGCTGAAGTCGGTACGACGACGGCGGATGGAGTCGCCGTCGTCGGGTTTGAGGAAGTGATTTCCCGCGCTGACGTGGTGTCCCTCCACGTTCCGCTCAACTCCCATAGGCATCACCTGATCAACGCCGGCGTGCTTGCGCAGATGAAACGTGGCGCAGTGCTGGTCAACACCTGCCGCGGGGGAGTGGTGGACACCGCTGCGGTTGCCGATGCCCTGGCCAGCGGCCAGCTCTACGGTGCTGGGCTGGACGTCTTCGAAGAGGAACCCCTGGCCCTGACCAGCCCCCTGATCGCCTGCGAAAACGCCGTGCTCACCCCGCACGCCGCCTGGTACAGCGAGGAATCCTATGCGGAACTGAAGCGCCGCACCATCGAGAACGTCCTCGAGGTCTGCGCCGGACGCATGCCGCGCAATGTGATGAACGCAGGAGTGCTGGTATGAGCGCAGCACTCCTGAACAGCACCATGCGCGCCGCCGTATGGACGGCGCCGGACACCATTGAGCCGCGGCAGCTGCCCCTGCCTGAAATCCCCGCAGGCTGGGCCCTGGTCCGGACGGAAATGACCGGACTGTGCGGCTCTGATTTTTCCATCCTGCACGGAACGCACCCCCGCGCCGAGGCTCCCCTGGTCATGGGCCATGAGATCACCGGCATCGTGGAGGTGGCGGCGGAGACCGGCCCGGCAGCGGGCACCAGGGTCACCGTGGAGCCCCTCATCCACTGCGGTGAATGCCACCCGTGCAGCGGCGGGGACACCCATGTCTGCCGGGCGCTGAAACTGTACGGGATCGACGTCGCAGGCTCCCTCGCCGAGTACGTGGCCCTGCCTGCCTCCGGGCTCATCCCGGTCAGCAACTCGGTGCCCCTCCAGGAGGCGGCCCTCGCCGAACCCCTGGCCGTCGCCGTCCACGCCGTATCCCGGGCGGGCCTTTCCGGCGGGGAACGGGTGGTGATCTTCGGCGCCGGGCCCATCGGCATCCTGACAGCCCTGGTGGCACGGCACCAGGGAGCCGGCAGCGTCCTCATTTCGGAGCCCTCGGAGGCCCGCCGCCAGGTGGCCGAAGAACTCGGGTTCGCCACGGTGGCACCTGGGGAGGACCCCATTCAGGCCACCCTTGCCGCCACCGGCGGGGACGGCGCGGACATCGTCTTCGACTCCGCCGCCCACCCCTCGGTTGCCGCGATGCTGCCCCGGGCCGTACGGGTGCGCGGCACCATCGTCCTGGTGGGCGTCTACAAAAAGCCCGTCGAACTCGACCTCCAGGCCCTGACGTTCGCCGAGAACACCGTGGTGGGCGTCCGGGTCTACACGAGGGCGGCAGTGGAGCGTGCGGTGGAACTCATCGAAGGCCGTGAACTGGGGCTGGACCGCATTCCCACCCAGGTGTTCGCACTGGAGGACACACGCCAGGCCTTTGACCAGGCGATGGCGTCCGGACGCGTCCTCAAAGTCTTTGTCAGTCCAGCCGCGGCGCCCGCCGCGAAAACCCAGGAAAGCTCATGAACCACACAGCAGAGAATTCGCCGTTTGACCTCAGCGGCAAAACCGCAGCCGTAACCGGCGCCTCGCGCGGGATCGGCCTGGGCATTGCCCTCGGGCTGGTCAACGCCGGCGCCAGCATTGTGGCACTCCAGCGCGGCCCGTTGGCCCCGGAACTGGCAGCCGCGGCGGAAAAGGCAGGCGTCAGCGCCGCCGCCGTCCACGTGGATCTGGCCAGCGAAGAATCCGTGGCCGCGGCCACGGCGGAAACGCTCGCGGGACACCAGATCGACATCCTGGTCAACAACGCCGGAACCCAGATCCGGCACAACGCGACCGAGTTCCCGCTGTCCGACTTCGACCGCGTTATGGCCATCAACACCCGCGCCGTCTTCCAGCTGTGCCAGGGCTTCGGCACCCCCATGGTGGAACGCGGTGGGGGAAAGATCATCAACATGGCCTCCCTCCTTACGTTCCAGGGCGGCCTGCGGGTTCCGGCCTACGCCGCGTCGAAGGGCGCTGTGGCTCAGCTGACCAAGGCGTTATGCAACGAATGGGCGCCCCGCGGCGTGAACGTCAATGCGGTTGCGCCGGGCTATATCGCCACTGACATGAACGAGGCGCTGCTGGCAGACGCCCAGCGCAGCGAACAGATCTCGGTGCGGATCCCGGCGGCACGCTGGGGTACCGCCGGCGACCTCGCCGGCGCGGTGGTGTTCCTGGCCTCCCCGGCCGCGGACTACATCCACGGCGTAGTACTTCCGGTCGACGGCGGGTGGCTGGCCCGATGAGTAACCTCCAGAGCCCTCCCGTTTCCGCCATCCTGCAGGCCAACCCTGTGGTGGCCGTCCTCCGCGCCCGCCACGCCCGTGAGTACGCCCCGGTCATCGACGCCCTCGTCAAGGGTGGCGTGCGGTCCATCGAACTGACCCTCAGCACTGACGGCGTGTTCGACCTGCTGCCCGACATCAAACGGCAGTTCGGCACCGACGCGGAAATCGGCGTCGGCACCGTCACCTCCGGTGACCAGGCTGTCCGGGCGCTCGACGGCGGCGCGGACTACCTGGTGACGCCCGCCATGGTGACCGACGTGATCCGCGCGGCCGTTGCTGCCGGCGTTCCTATCTTTCCCGGGGGCCTGACGCCCACCGAACTCCTGACCGGCATGCAGGCGGGGGCAACGGCCGTGAAGCTGTTCCCCGCCTCCACCGTCGGCCCGGGCTACATTGGGCAACTGCGCGGGCCCTTCCCGGACATGCGGGTCATTCCGTCCGGCGGCATCGGCATCGATGACGCCGCGGACTGGATCGCCGCAGGGGCCCTCGCCGTCAGTCTCGGCGGACCGCTGCTCCGTGACGCGTTCTCCGGCGGCGACCTCGCCGCCCTCACCGCCCGCGCCCGGCAGCTCAGTTCCCTGGTAGCGGACGCCGTCCAGGTGAGGGGTGCCCGGTGACCTTCACCGACGTCGTGACCCTCGGCGAAACAATGGGCCTGATGAAGGCCGAGACGCCCGGTCCGCTGGCCCAGGTGTCCTCGCTCAGCCTGGGCATGGGCGGCTCCGAGAGCAACTTTGCCATCGCGCTGCGGCGCCTGGGCACCTCGGTAACGTGGGTTGGACGCGTCGGCAACGACAGCCTCGGTGAACTCGTCCTGCGTGAGCTCGCCGCCGAGGGCATCGTGGTTGACCCCCTGCGCGACGAGTCGGCACCCACCGGCCTCATGATCAAAGAGCGCCGCACCATGGACCAGCTCAAGGTCTGGTACTACCGGGCCGGAAGCGCAGGCTCCCGGCTGTCCCGGGAGGACATCCCGGCCGAGCGGATTGCCAACGCCCGGCTGCTGCACCTCACGGGCATCACGCCCGCGCTTTCGCCGGAGGCAGCCCGGGCGGCACAATATGCGCTGGACGTTGCCCGCGAAGCAGGTGTCCTGGTCTCGTTCGACCTCAACTACCGCGCCGCGCTGTGGTCCGCCGACGAAGCCCGCGACGTTTTCCGGACCTTCATCGCCCAGGCAGACATCGTGTTCGCCGGGGACGACGAAGCCGCCATCGCGGTAGGAAAGTCCGACGATTCCCTGGAACTTGCCCGCCGGGTTGCCGCCCTCGGGCCGAGCCAGACGGTCATCAAGCGGGGAGCCGCAGGCTGTGCCGCGGTGATCGACGGGGTGGAATACGTGCAGGACGCCGTCCGGGTCAACGCCATCGACACCGTGGGGGCCGGCGACGCCTTTGTGGCCGGCTATATCTCGGACCTGTTGGCCGGTGCCTCGGTCCAGGAGCGTTTGCTGACCGCGGTCCGCACAGGAGCCTTTGCCTGCCTGGTGCCCGGCGACTGGGAAGGCATGCCCCGCCGGCACGAGCTGGCCATGCTGGACGCCACGGAACCGGTGGCACGCTGAGCCTGGGCTGAACCCGTAGCCGGAACTGATCCCGCAAAGGGGCCGGCGGAAAGGGCCTGGATCGGCGCGCGGGCGCTAGATCCAGGCCCTTTCAAATCCTGGCGGCAGGCAGCGGCTCAGCTCTGGCTGCACGTCCTGGAGGAGCGACACGAGTGACTCAATCCGTTCCTGGGTCATGTGAACGCTGGGGGCTGAGATGGATACGGCAGCTGCGACCTTGCCGAGCAGGTCCGGGATGGCGATGGCAACACACGTGATGCCGAGTTCGTTCTCCTGGTCGTCCAGCGCGTAACCGTCCGCCCTTGCCCGGTCCAGCACTGTCCGGAAGGCGTCAACATCCTGAATGGAGCGGGGTGTGGCGATCGCAGCCGTATCGAAGGCGCGGACCGCCTCGTCATTTCCATGCTGGGCTGCCAGCAGGGCCTTGCCCATGGCAGTGTTTTGCGCCCGCAAACGTGCCCCGGGGCGGGACGCCATTTCAATGCCGCGATGGCCGCGTGCCTTGGCAAGGTACAGGACATCGTCACCGCTGAGGATGCCCAGGTGCGTGGTGTCCTGCGTGGTCTTGGCGATCCCGGCGAGGATGGTCTGCACGGTGTCGGGGAGGCTGATCTTTGCCTCCGCCTTCGTGCCGAGCTCCAGCAGTTTGATGCCCAGGTGATAACTGTGGTCCGGCTGCTGGCTGAGATACCTGCCTGCCACGAGAGTGGTCAGCATGCGGTGAGTCGCCGAGCGGCTGAGACCGGAAGCCAGTGTGATGTCTTCGAGCCGGTGGGCGCCCGCAGCGACGTGGTCTAGCAGGCTGAGTCCGCGCTCCAGCGTTCGGGCCCCTGCGGGATTAGCTTCCATACCCCCAATTATCCCACGTATAGGGAGCTATCCCATCTACAGGAAATGTCGCGTCACGGCGCCGCATGCCGGCCCACCCAGTCCACCAGGGGCCGCAGCTGGTCCCACAGCGCCGCGATTTCCTGCGCCGCCGCCGGTGAGTCCAGCCACTCCGGCTGGCCCAGTTCCATGCCGGCGGACAGCGACTTGTGTTTCAGCAGCTCCGCCCGGGGATGGTCCTTGTCGAAGCCTCGCGGCACTGTCTTGAGCTTTTCGCCCTCCACAGTAAAGCCCGCGGCAGCCACGGTATCCACGATGTGCCGCAGCGCTTCGCCGGTCCCGGACGCATCCACGGCGTTCCGGAAGCGGGCCAGCTGGGCCGGCGTACTGGTGTGGCAGCCGCCGCCCACCAGCAGCCCGTCGGCGCTCACCTGAAGGTAATATCCCAAGCCTTCCTGGGCCGACGCGAAGGCTCCCTGGGCAGTCTTGTAGGGCGATTTGTCCTGGGAGAACCTGATGTCCCGGTTGGGCCGGAAGATCTTGCCCGGCCCGAACCGCGGCTCCAGTTCGGCCAGCAGGGCAGTGACCGGATGCCGCACCAGAGTGTTGTAGCTGTCCTTGTGCTCCAGCCACCACTCCCGGTTGTTGTTGTGCTCAAGTTCGGCGTAGAAAGCGAACGCCCCCGTGGGGATCCCCTGGAATGTAGTCATGCTGTGATCCTAGGGGCCGCCGGTAGCCCCGGCCAGAGTGGCAGGCGCCTATGTGGAAAGCGTGGACACCAGCCTCCTATGGCGCGGTGCCGCGCGTCCCTCCCCGATCCTGTACGCGCGTACCGGGAGGATAACAATGGCCAGATCCGGTTGACCACAGGCGTCCTCTGAACCAGACTTAATTCGAAAGTTTGTTCGGACACCGAACAAGCTGGTCGTGGGGGCGTCACACTCCCATGCCACTTCACAAAGGAGTGAACATGAAGCGTCGTAGTGTTATCGCCGTGCTTGCCGCAGCATCGGTCCTCGGCTTGTCAGCCTGCGGGTCCGGTTCGCCGAGTTCTACCGGCACTGGATCCGCCCCCGCCGGTGGAGCCGGGAGCGGAGAGCTGACCAAGGTAAGTGTGGGGGTCATCCCGATCGTGGACTGCGCACCGATCTACCTGGGCAGCAAGCTGGGGTTCTTCAAGGATGAGGGCCTGGAGTTGGACATCCAGACAGCCACCGGCGGCGCGGCAATTGTCCCGGGCGTGGTCAGCGGCAGCTTCGACTTCGCGTTCTCCAACCTGATTTCGGTCATGGTTGCCAAGGACAAGGGTCTCGACCTGAAGTTCGTCGCCAACGGAGTATCTACCACCGGTAAAAAGGGGAACGATGTCGGCGGTGTCGTCGTCCCGGCCGGGTCGAGTGTCCAGTCCGCGAAGGACCTCGCCGGCAAGACCGTCTCGGTGAACAACCTCTCCAATATCGGCGACACCACCATAAAGTCGGTCATCGAAAAGGACGGCGGCGATCCGAACAGCGTGAAGTTTGTTGAGGTGGCCTTCCCGGACGCCCCGGCGGCCCTAGCCAACAAGCAGGTGGACGCAGCGTGGATCCTGGAACCCTTCCTTTCCAAGGCTGTGGCCGAAGGTGGCACAATCGTCTCCTCGAACTTCGTCGAGATGAGCCCGGAGCTGGACATCGCCGGCTATTTCACCAAGGGGGACACCATCAAGGGCAAGGCCGAGCTGACGGCGAAGTTCACCCGCGCCATGAACAAGTCTCTTGAGTATGCCCAGGAGCACCCACAGGAGGTCCGCGACATCGTGGGCACCTACACCAAGATCGACGACGCCACCCGCGCCAAGATGATCCTGCCGCGCTACCGCGTCGAATTCAACAAGGACGCCTTCAAGACGCTCGGTGACGCCGCCGCCAAGTACGGCACGCTGACCAAGGCTCCGAACGCCGGCGACCTCCTCCCGTGAGTTCAGACGCAATAGCTTCCGGAGGTCCCGTCCCCAGTGTGGGGCGGGACCGCCGGTCTGTCCGCAGGCTGCCGGTAAAACAGTTGCTCGGCCTGGCCGGAATCGTGGGATTCCTTGTTACGTGGGAGCTCATTCCCCGCCTCGGCATCATCAATGAACGCTTCCTCCCGCCGGCCAGCGAGGTCATTGTGGCGCTGGCCCGGGACTTCGGCCTGACCGCATTCTGGATCTCTGTCGGCGAAACCATGACGGCCTGGTTCCTGGGACTCGTCATTGCCGTCGCCCTGGCCGTGCTGCTGGGTTTCGTCATCGGCTCCAGTGACTTCCTGCGGAAAGCGACCAACTCCACGGTGGAGTTCCTGCGGCCCATCCCTTCGGTGGCCCTGATCCCACTGGCGGTGCTGCTCTTCGGCGTGAAGATTGAGTCGTCCCTCATGCTGATCACCTACGCTGCCTTCTGGCAGGTCCTGATCCAAGTGCTCTATGGTGTGGCCGACGTCGACATGGTGGCCAACAACACCGCGAAGACATACGGCCTGGGCCGGATGGCTCGGATCCGCTACGTCGTTTTCCCCACCGCCCTGCCCTACCTGATGACCGGCGTCCGGCTGGCCGCCACCGTGGCACTGGTCCTGGCCATCACGGCGGAACTGGTGATCGGCTCGCCTGGCCTCGGCCGGGAAATCGCCCTTGCCCAGTCCGGCGGCGCCATCTCCGGCATGTATGCCCTCGTGCTGGCCACCGGCCTGATCGGCGTGCTGATCAACGCCCTGATGCGCTTCATTGAGAAGAAGACCCTGTCCTGGCATTCCTCCGTCCGTTCCGAGGTGATCGTATGAAAGCCCTGACAACCCTCGGCTACCTACTGGCACTGCCCGTCCTGCTGGTCCTACTCTGGTGGGCCTCGACCCTCGGGGCGGTCAACTTCTTTGTCCCCACCCCGGCCACCCTGGTCGGGAAATTCGGTGAGGTCTGGTTCGGTCCCCGCTTCTTCTCCGACGTGCTGCCCAGCATCGGCAGGCTGGTGGTGGGCGTCGCCGCGGCGATCGTGATCGGCGTCGTCGGCGGTGTCCTGATCGGCTCGGTCAGATGGCTCCGTGCCCTGCTGGAACCGGTGCTGGAGTTCTTCCGCGCCATCCCGCCGCCCGTCCTGGTCCCGGTCCTGATCCTGCTGATGGGCATCACGGACTCCATGAAGGTGGCGGTCATCATCTCTGGCTGCGTCTGGCCGGTGCTGCTGAACACCATCGAAGGGGTCCGCGCCGTGGACGGGGTCCTCTCGGACTCGGCCCACACCTACGGCATCGACGGCTGGGCCCGGATCAGGTATCTGGTGCTGCCTTCGGCCAGCCCGCAGATCATGGCCGGCGTGCGCCAGTCATTGTCCCTGGGGCTGATCCTGATGGTCATCTCCGAGATGTTCGCCTCGTCCTCGGGGCTTGGCTTCACCATCGTCCAGTTCCAGCGCTCCTTCGCCATTCCGGAAATGTGGTCCGGCATCGTGGTGCTCGGTCTGCTGGGCGTGGGCCTGTCGTTCATCTTCCAGTGGGCCGAGCGGAACATCCTGCGCTGGTACCACGGCCAGAAAGAGGTAGAAAATGCAGCCTGACACCACCCGCCCGGCCCAAGAAGCGATGCTCTCGGTCCGCGGCCTGAAGAAGGTGTACCAGACCGACGGCGGCGACATCGAAGCTGTGCGTAACCTCACCTTCGACCTGCGCGCCGGCGAGCTGGCCTGCCTCGTGGGCCCCTCCGGCTCCGGCAAGACGACACTCCTGAAGTGCATCTCCGGGTTGATGGCCCCCACCGAGGGAGAGGTGCTCCTCGACGGCAAACGCGTGTCCGGACCGCCGAAGAAGATGGCCGTGGTGTTCCAGGAATACGGCCGGTCGCTGTTCCCCTGGATGCGGGTCCGGGAAAACGTTGATCTGCCGCTGAAGAACCAGGGCGTGCCGAAGGCTGAACGCGACAGGCTCGTGGACGAAGCCCTGGAGGCCGTGGGCCTGTCCCACGTTCCGCGCTCCTACCCCTGGCAGCTCTCCGGCGGCATGCAGCAGCGCGTGGCGATTGCCCGCGCCATCGCCTATCAGCCCGAGGTCCTGCTGATGGACGAACCCTTCGCGGCCGTGGACGCACAGACCCGGGCGGACCTGGAGGACTTGATCCGGGTGGTCTGGAAGAAGCTCGGCGTGACCGTGCTCTTCGTCACCCACGACATCGACGAATCCATCTACCTCGGCGAACGCGTCATCATCCTGTCGTCCTCTCCGACAGTCATCCAGGAGGACATCGTGATCGACCTCCCGGACGACCGGGACCAGCTCAACACCAGGTCTCTGCCGCGCTTCACCGAGCTCCGCCACCACGTGTACGAGCAGATCCAGCTCGCCAAAAAGGGTCATCGGCCCGCGGCGGCAGGATCGACTGCTGCGGCAGGCACCTCCGCGGCGGGCCCGACGACGGCGGCGCCCTCTGGTGCCGACGTCGCCTAGCCACTTACAGCACAACAAAAAAGACCCCGCCACGGAATTCCGTGGCGGGGTCTTCTTTTGTCTGGAGCTGGTTAGCCGATCTTGTTGGCAGCCTCGGCGTCGGAGTCAGTGGAGCCCGCACCCAGGTTGGCGCGCAGCTTGGCGCCGAGTTCGGCGTCCACGTTGGTCCAGTACTGGATGGCGCGTTCCTTGATCCCGGCGTTCTTCACGCCGCCCACCGCGCCGGTGATGGTGTCCAGCAGACGGGCCTTGGCGCCGTCGTCGAACACCTCGCGGTACAGCGTGCCGGCCTGGACGAAGTCGCCGTCCTCGGCGTGCAGGGAGTGCGCGGAGAGCGTGAGCTCGCCGTCGTTCTCCCAGCCGCCGGCCGGGGAAGCCGGCTCAACGGCAGCGGGGCCGTTGAAGGAGTTGGGGGCGTAAACCGGTACGGACGGGGCGTTGAAGTGGTAACGCCCGGCGCCGTCCTGGCTGTAGTTGTTGACCTGGTTCTTCGGCTGGTTCACCGGGATCTGCGCGTGGTTGGTGCCCACGCGGTAGCGGTGTGCGTCGGCGTAGGAGAAGATGCGGGCCTGCAGCATCTTGTCCGGGGAAGCGGCGATGCCCGGAACGAAGTTCGACGGCGCAAAGGTGGCCTGCTCGATCTGCGCGAAGTAGTTCTCCGGGTTCTTGTTCAGCTCCATGGTGCCCACGTGGATCAGCGGGTAGTCCGAGTGCGGCCACACCTTGGTGAGGTCGAACGGGTTGAAGCGGTAGGCCTTGGCGTCTTCGTACGGCATGACCTGGACGTGCAGTTCCCAGGACGGGAAGTTGCCCTCGGCGATGTTGTCCTGCAGGTCGCGGATGTAGAAGTCCGCGTCCGAGCCGGCCAGCTCTTCGGCCTGGTCACCGGACATGGTCTTGACGCCCTGGTTGGACTGGAAGTGGTACTTGACCCAGAAGCGCTCGCCCTCGGCGTTGATCCACTGGTAGGTGTGCGAGCCGTAGCCCTGCATTTCACGCCAGGAGGCCGGCAGGCCGCGGTCGCCCATGAGCCAGGTGACCTGGTGTGCGGATTCGGGGGACAGGGTCCAGAAGTCCCACTGCATGTCGGCGTCGCGCAGGTGGGTGCCCGGGAGGCGCTTCTGGGAGTGGATGAAGTCCGGGAACTTGATGCCGTCGCGGATAAAGAAGACGGGGGTGTTGTTGCCCACGAGGTCGTAGTTGCCCTCGGACGTGTAGAACTTGACGGCGAAACCGCGGGGATCGCGCCAGGTGTCCGGGGAGCCGCTCTCGCCGGCGACGGAGGAGAAACGGATCAGCATCTCGGTCTCGACGCCCGGCTGCAGGAACGCTGCCTTGGTGTACTTGGAGATGTCCGAGGTGGCCTTGAACGTACCGAAAGCGCCGCCGCCCTTGGCGTGCACTATGCGCTCCGGCACGCGCTCGCGGTTGAACTGGGCGAGCTTTTCGATCAGGTAGTGGTCCGTGAGGATGATGGCGCCGTCGGCACCGACGGACTGTGCGTGCGCGTCGGAAGTGACGGGCGCGCCGGACTGGGTTGTTGAGATGTTCGCAGTCATTTTTCTCCTATTTCTCGATTACTTGTGAGGGACGTTCAGAAGGAAGTTTTTGGGACTCTTGGCAGTCCTGGCAGATGCCCTGGTACATCACGTCGGCGATCTGGATGGTCATCGGCTTGGAGTTCTCATCCCAGTGCGGGGTGAGGCACGGCGCGTGCCCGACGGCGCATTCCACGTCCTCCACACGGCCGCAGCTGATGCAGATGGCGTGGTGGTGGTTGTCACCGACGCGGGTCTCGTACAGGGCGGGGGAATGCGGCGGCTCGAAGCGGCGCAGCATGTCCAGGTCGGTCAGGTCGCCGAGGACGACGTAGACAGACTGTGCCGTCAGTTCGGGGAGTTCGGCGCGCGCGGCGGCCAGGATGGACTCCGCCGGGGAGTGGGGGTGATGTTCGACGGCGGTCAGCACGGCGAGCCGCTGTTTGGTCACCCGGCGGCCGTGGGCACGCAGGGCGGCAGCCCATGCGTCGTGGCCGCCAAAGTGTTCCATCATGCTTCTATTGAACCACTTATTATGAGTCGATCACAATAAGGCTTGGCTTACCTTCGGCAAATCCAGGAATTCCTGCATGGGGTTGACCGATTCTCCTGCCGAGCGGCCCATGGCGTGGACTTCGAGCCCGCCGGGTCCGGGCTCCGGCACTACACCGCTCAGTCCGGTCACGCCGGGGCGTTCGGTCAGGCCCTGGACGGCCGCGGCCAGCGCCAGCAGCTGGCCGGGTGTCAGGCCGGGTCCGCCCGGCGCCGGCGGCAACGCCGGGGAGAGTATGGTGTGGTGCGCTCCGGCCCTGACCTGCGGGGCCCTGGTAATGAGTTCCGGGAGGGTGCCGTCCACCGGCGGGGCCGGGTCCTCGAGATGGCAGTTCGCGGCAGTCTCGCTGGCCGGCATTGCAGTGAACTGCCAACTCGCGTCTGCCGGGCGCTCCACAGCCAGCCGGCGCAGCGCGGCGCGGAGGCCGCCGTCGTACTCTTTGAGCTCTTCCGCTGCGGCCGGCACCCGGCGCTGCGCGGGAAGGCGCAGCTGTTCGCCGGGCGTGACCGGCTCTGCGTCCCAGCGCCCGAACACATGGAACGTGGGGGTGGAGGACTCCACCTCCGGTTCGCCGATGGCCGCTCCGATGGGGTGCCACCGGTGCGCAAACACCACAGTGCAGCGGCTGGCACCCAGAACCTCGGCGAGGGCCTGCCGCGCAATGTTGTGGCAGTGCAGCCAGTCGGTGGCCGAGCGGAGATCGAACGCGATGGCCGGATTGGTGAGCCGGATCAGCAGATGGCCGGCGTTCAGGGCAGTCCGGGGCCGGACAACCTCCCAGAATGCCGAGGCAAAAAGCAGCCGCCTGGACACATTCATAAGCCAACTCCTTTCCCCCGCCTGAGGATACCAAGCGTGTGACAGATGTGACAGAACAGGACACTGCTGCGCCATTAGGGTTGCAAGGTGGGGAAACTGCTGGCCGATATCACACCGCTCCGGGAGAGCCCGGCCTTCCGCCGGCTCTGGCTGGGTTCCGCCGTTTCGGCCGTGGGGAGCCAGCTCACGCTGGTGGCCGTGAGCCTGGAGGTGTACCGGCTCACGCAGGACAGTTTCTATGTGGGTCTGCTGGGTGTGTTTGCGCTGGTGCCGCTGGTGTTCGGCGGCCTGCTGGGCGGGTCCATCGCCGATTCCCACAACCGCCGCACGGTGGCGCTCCTGGCAACCTCTGTCCTGTGGATGACCACCGGCCTGATCGCGCTGCAGTCCTGGCTGCAGCTGGGAAATGTCTGGGTCCTTTACCTCCTGGTGGCGCTGCAAAGCGGCGCCCAGGCCATTAACCAGCCGGCACGCAGTGCCATCATCCCCACGCTTATCCGCAAGGAACTGCTTCCCGCGGCCAACGCGCTCAGCATGATTTCGTTTGGGTTGGCCATGACAGTGGGACCTCTGCTGGCGGGTGTGCTGGTGGCGTGGGTGGGCTTTGGCTGGACCTACACCATCGACTTCATCAGCTTCGCGTTTGTGCTTTGGGCCGTGTTTAGGCTGCCGTCCATGCCGCCTTCAGCGAGCGCCGGGCGGGCCGGGATGCGGTCTGTGATCGAAGGGTTCCGGTTCCTGGGCACCCGGCCCAACCTGCGGATGACCTTCATCATCGACCTCGTGGCCATGATCCTGGCCCAGCCGCGCGCGCTGATGCCCGCCATCGGTGCGCTGATGATCGGCGGCGGCGAAGCCACGGTGGGCATCCTGCTGGCCTCCACCGCGGTGGGCGCATTCCTGGCCGGTCTCTTTTCCGGGCCGCTCGGCCATGTCCGGTGGCAGGGGAGTGCCGTGGTGTGGTCGGTGATGGGCTGGGGCGCCTCCATCGCGGGCTTTGGCGTGGTGGTGCTCCTTGCAGGACGGACGGACGACGGCGGGGCCACCCTTTGGCTGGTCCCTGCGGCTTTGTGCTGCGCCCTCGCCGGAATCGCAGACTCCATCAGTGCCGTCTTCCGCAACACCATCCTGCAGGCCGCTGCGCCGGACCACCTGCGGGGACGGCTTCAGGGGGTCTTCATTGTGGTGGTGGCCGGCGGGCCGCGGGTGGGTGACCTGCTGGCAGGCGGCGGGACTAAGATTTTGAGTGAGGGCTGGGTCCTGCTGTTGGGCGGGGTTTTGTGCATCGCGGTGGCCTGGCTGGCGGCACAGCTGCAGCCGGGCTTCCGGAAGTACGATGCCCGCGACCCGGTGCCTTAGGACCCTGCCGTGTTGGGGCAACTTTGTCAGGGCGACGTGGAGGAGCGGACGTGCACAAGCATTACAACGGCCTGAAAACTGCGGCGCTCTTTGGCGTCCTGTGGGCGGTGCTCCTGGGCTTGGGCGGCCTGATCGGGATCAATACCCGCAGTTCAGCGCCCATCTGGATCATGGCCCTGATCGGCGTGGCCACCACGGCGTACGGCTACTGGAACAGCGATAAGATCGCCATCCGCTCCATGCAGGCCTACCCCGTCACGGAGGCCCAGGCACCACAGCTGTACCAGATTGTCCGGGAGCTCTCGGTCCGGGCTAACCAGCCGATGCCGCGCATCTACCTCTCACCCACCATGAACCCGAACGCGTTCGCCACCGGCCGGAATCCCAAAAACGCCGCCGTGTGCTGCACCGAGGGGATTCTGCAGCTGTTGGATGCCCGCGAGCTGCGCGGGGTCCTGGGCCACGAGCTGATGCACGTGTACAACCGGGACATCCTCACGTCCTCGGTGGCGGCCGCGGTGGCCGGCGTCATCACGTCCGTGGGCCAGATGCTGCTGTTCTTCGGCGGCGACCGGCGCAACTCCAACCCGCTGGCCATGCTGGCGATGGCGCTTCTGGCACCGTTTGCGGCGTCCCTGATCCAGCTGGCCATCTCCCGGACCAGGGAGTACGACGCCGACGAGGACGGTTCGCAGCTCACTGGTGATCCGCTGGCGCTCGCCTCAGCCCTGCGCAAGATTGAGCAGGGAGTCCGGATCGCGCCGCTGCCGCAGGAGCAGAAGCTGGTCAACACCTCGCACCTGATGATCGCCAACCCGTTCCGCGGCGGGGCGATGACCAAGCTGTTCGCCACGCACCCGCCGATGAAGGAGCGGATCGCCCGGCTGGAACGGATTGCCGGCCGGCCGCCGAACTGAGGACAACCGAACTGAAGCGAACCGAACTGAGGCGAATCGAACGGAGGCCAACTGACATACCGGGGCGCCGCCGTCGTACTTCCAGCCCAGGACGCGGGTCTGGGCTTGGGACGCGCTTCCAGCCCGCGGACGCGCGTCTTCAGTGGTCCCCAGGCCGATCGCGTGTCCTACGCCCGGAGGGTGTTAGCTAGCGGAAGTTGACGAACTGCAGGTCTGCCTCGTCGAAGCCCTTCAGCAGTGCCATGGTGGCCTGCAGGTCATCGCGGGACTTTGACGAGACACGGAGTTCGTCGCCCTGGATCTGGGACTTGACACCCTTGGGGCCTTCATCGCGGATCAGCTTGTTGATCTTCTTGGCCAGGTCCTGCTCGATGCCTTCCTTGATGGAGGCTTCCAGGCGGAATTCCTTGCCGGATGCGTACGGCTCGCCGGTGTCGAGGGACTTCAGCGAGATGCCGCGGCGGATCAGCTTGGACTGGAGCACGTCCAGCACAGCCAGGACGCGTTCCTCCGAGTTCGCCTTCATCAGGATCTTCTCGTCGCTGAAATCGACCTCGGCGCCGACGCCCTTGAAGTCGTAGCGCTGGACCAGTTCCTTCTGTGCCTGGTTCAGCGCGTTGGCCACTTCCTGCTTGTCCACTTTGCTTACGACGTCGAACGTTGAATCGCCTGCCATGATTCTCCTTGTGCTGGTGGGTGCCCTGAATTGGCTCTGCAGGGCGCGGATCGCTGTATTCCAGCCTATACGGATCGGCTCTGGCGCTGGAGCGGATTCGGCATGTTTCCGGATTCACAGTTCCCTCATAGCGGACGCACTGCGGGAACGAAGCCGGGTGATGGAGAGTTGAGGAAGTTGGAAGTAGCTCGAAAGGGAACACCATGCCACGCACCGCCGTCCGTTACGTCACCCGAACCACCGCCGCAGCCGCCGGCGCCGTGGCCACTGCCGCAACCTCGGTTGCCGCAGCAGCCATCGCCGCCTCCATCATCTTCAGCCCGGTCCCGGATGCCTCGACCCGCATGGACGGTGTCAGCGAGGACCTGCTGCGGGCGGTCCAGCTGAACCAGATCACCGAGGAGCAGGCCGTGAAGTTCGAGGCAAGGCTGGCCGGACGGATTCTCGGCGACGCCTGAGTCCCGGGTTTCCGCGGAATGGCGAGGCTTTTGGCGGCCTTTTCCGGGGTCTGCCGCCTCGATTCGATTCTTCGGCAGAAGTTCTGTAAAGTTGTCTTGCCCGCGGTTACTGGAAGCGGAACGGCCCGGAAACGGACGTTCTGAACACTGCAGCCGGGGGTGATCTTCTTTTGAAGTTCGGCAGATTACCCGAGCGGCCAAAGGGGGCTGACTGTAAATCAGCTGGCAACGCCTACGGGGGTTCGAATCCCTCATCTGCCACCCAAGGAAAAGCCTCCGGAACCACCAGGTTCCGGAGGCTTTTTGTGCCCGCCGCCAGGCCCCCACTCCCATCCGAAGCTCGTTCGCAGCTCCTGGCCTTGATGGTTAGGACTCGCGGACAAGCTTAGGATTTGTGCTCGAACAGGCCCTACGCGAGCCTGCAAGTCCGGGGAGAAACCGTCGTCGACATCAGTGTTGGCCCCGGCGTAGGCTGGCACTATCGGCGCACGTGCCCCCGATGCCCTGTGTCGATACATCAATCGATGAAGGAGAACCAATGAGTGTTGTACGTGAATTTATGACAACGGATGCACAGTGTGTTAAGGAGCATCAGTCCCTCGCAGATGCTGCTCGGATGATGTTGGATCTGGACTGTGGATCGCTGCCGATCTGCGGCGATGACGGCAAGTTGAAGGGCATGATTACCGACCGCGACATCGTGCTCAGGTGCGTTGCTGCCGGCCGTGATCCCCGCGAGATGCTGGCCGGCGAGCTCGCCACCGGCAAGCCCTACTGGGTTGACGCCGATGCCAACGTTGACGCAGCCATCGAAATCATGGAAAGGCACCAGATCCGGCGGCTCCCGGTCATCGCCGGCCACAAGATGGTTGGCATCATCAGCCAGGGCGACATCGCGCGCAACTACACCGAGGAGCGCGTGGGCGAACTGGTGGAGCACATTTCGGAACGCCACCCGATGTCTGCGTAGTCAGACAAATTCCCGCATGGCCTTGTTCGCGGCTCCTTGCCTTGAAGGTTCGGAACCGCGAACAAGCTTTTGGAATGCTTGACCGCCAACTGGGCTGGACCGGGCCTGATTCAGCGCAATCTAGTTGAGCGCGATCAGGAGCATCTGGTTTGTTCCCGGGATGCAGGTCTGCAGGATAGCCCGGGGGAACCCGCCGAATACCGCGATGACATCGTTGGTGGTTCCAGGGTTGGGGACCTGGCCCCTGGCTGTTGCCGTATACGTCCCGTAGCCCGGGATGCTGACGGTCTCGCCCACGCCTATGCCGGAGAAACGAGCCCACCCGCCGCAGAAGTCGTGCTCCGTGATGAAGAGCGAGTAGCCGTCGTTGGGTGTGAAGTGGATTGGCCCGATGCAGGCGTCCACCATGGCCTGTCCGCCTGCGCCCGCAACGTAAATCGTGCGGACAGCGGGCGCGGCCTGGACCGGCGCCGGTGCCGGGACGAAGGCCGGTGAATAAGCAACGGGTGCGGCCGGAGCCGGAACTGGAGCGGAAACCTCGACGGCGGGTCCCGTCAGCTTCAGCGTTTGGCCGGGGACGATGGTGCTGTAGAGGCCCAGCCCGTTGGCGGCCAGCATCGCGTTTGTGTCAACACCGTACCGGGCCGCGATCCCACCCACTGTGTCGCCGGGAACCACTGTGTAGACGTTGGAGTCGCCCGCCGGTGCCGGAGCAGGTTCGGGAGCTGGTGGCGGGGCAGCCTCGGCCGGGGCCGACGGCGGCACGGCAGCTGCGACCTCCGGCTGAGCGCCAGCTCCCGCACTGCCAAACTCAACGGACCCAACATAAGGCGCATCCAGGGGCACCGCGGCCAAAGGCCGGGCAACCCGCACAACTGGAGAGGCCGCCGTCGTAATGGCATCCGGTGGTGCCGACAACTCGGCTGTGGGGGCGGGGCCGGCCAGCGCGCCGACGCCGAAGGCGGAAATCACGGCAGCGGTGGCCATGCCTGCCCACAGCTTGTTGCTGATCGGCCGGCGGCCCGGTATCAGTTCGACCCGCGGGACGTCAGTTTCGAAATTGCGGCGGGGTGGTTCGGAAGTCTTTGCGGTCAACTGGTACATGGGTGGCCCATCGCAGGTCGGCCCGGCAACAGGGCGGCAGTGGTGCCGCGGGTTCCAAGTGCAGGACGGATCGAGGTGTGATGCGCTGCGCGGTCCCGCCCTTTGAACGGAACCGCGCACGGAAGCGCATGATGGGAGCCCCCGCATACCCAGAAGATACGGATGCTCCGCTATGAAGCGGCATCATCCACCCCAGCTCGGAGGATGCGCCGGCAACTTTGTTTGGCCCTACGAATTTCGAGTCTAGGAAGCTGCGACAGGCACTGCACCAGTAGGCATTACCTGAATTATTCCGCCGAATACTTGGCCCCGCGGCGGCATCTACTCGCGGTTCAGGCGGCGACTACTCGGTGGTCGGCTGCCCGGCCCGCTGGACGTTCTACCCCGCCGGACACTTCCACCCCGCTGGACGGTTTCTACAGCGTGGGGCGGTCCTTGAGGTCGGCCACCTCGCGCCGCAGCGCAGCGATCTCCGTGACCAAGCCGGCCAGTTCTGCCCGCAGGGGTTCCTCGATGGACTCCGCGGCAGCCTCCGTGGACTCCTCAACGCGCTGGACCAGCCAGGAAGCGATGGATGCGGTGACTATACCCAGCACGGCGATGCCGCTCATCATGAGGGCCGCGGCAACCATCCGGCCGACCGGCGTCACAGGGTACATATCGCCGTAACCCACGGTGGTGATGGTGGTGATGGCCCACCAGAGAGCGTCGCCGAACGTCAGGATCTTGGCATCGGCGGCAGACTGTTCAACGTCGAGCACCGCCAGCGCCCCGACAAATACCAGGAGCGCCGCTGATCCGGCCACGTACGTGACCACCCGGCCCCTGAGAGTCTCGCCGATGGTCCGGTGCAGCACCGAAAGCAGCGTAACCAGCCGGAGCAGGCGCAGCGGCCGGAAGAATGGCAGGGCCACGGTCAGGAGTTCGTGCAGGTTCCAGAGGAACCAGCGCCTGCGGTCCGTGGCGAGCCACACGTTCGCGGTGTAGTCCAGGGCAAAAATACCCCACGTCAGCCACATCAGCGTCTCAAGCCATTCCGCGCCGCTGCCCTCGACGCGGCCAATCACCTGCCACGCGTAGGCCGCCAGGAAAACCAGTGCCGTCCCCATCCGCGGCCACTCGGCAAGGTCCGGGTAGCGTTGTTGCGTCGTGCGCCACATCCTACGTGTCTGCCCGGCCCTCCGGACTTGTCAGCACGTTACTGCCGGGTAACATTGGGGGATGCACCTGCTTCTGCGCACCCTCCTGATGCTGTTCACGTCAGCCCGCCGCTCCGCACTGACCATTTGGGACCCGTCGTCCCTGCCGCTGCGCGTCCTGCCCACCGACATCGACATCGCCATGCACGTCAACAACGGCATGTACTTTTCCCTCATGGACCTGGGCCGGTTCGATCTAATGGTCCGCAGCGGCGTGTGGAAGACCATGCGCCGGCGCGGCTGGAGCCCGGTGGCGGCAGGGGAGACCATCGCCTTCCGGAAGTCGCTGCAGCTGTGGCAGCAGTACACCATCGAAACAAAGATCATCGGCCTGGATGCCAAGGCCATCTACTTTGAGCAGCGCATGGTGTCCGACGGCGAGATTTACGCACGTGCCTACATCGCCACCCGCCTGGTCAGCAAGGGCAGGCCGGTGAGCCAGGAGGAGATCCTGCGCGAGTTCGGTCAACCCCCGGCGGATCTGGTGCTGCCCGAATGGATCCACGAGTGGCGCGAGACCAACGCCCTGCCCGGCAGCCGGACTCCCGCGCCGCACCTCTGGGAGGCCTCATCCGGGATAACCGCGCCTGACAGCCCCACCCGGTAGCCAGGGCCTGACCGCCGGCCGCGCCTGACCGCCGGTGACTCCGAAAGCTACGCGCCGACGTCGCGCCTGTTCACGGCGAACGCGGCCACGGCAACCAGAGCTGCCGAGATGACCCAGAGCCACCCGGCCGCGGCCCAGTCCGCACCGTTGGCCACCGGTGAATTTCCGTAGGCCCAGTGGTAGGGGCTCAGGTCCAGCAGCCACTCCACGTCCTTGCTCTGCCGGCCGACCGCGTTGAAGACGTAGCCAAGAACGCCGACGGCGGCGCCCGCGGCCAGTCCGTACGTCCGCCTGCCGGACACAGCCCCGGCGCATAGCGCGGCAGTTCCGCTCAGCAGTGCCAGCCCGGCGAACAGCACTGACGCGCCGAAGAGGTTCTCGGGCCGGATGGCCAGCTGGGCCGAATCATTAAGCAGCCGGACCAGCACAAAGACCAGGGCCGCGAGCAGCACCACGCGCAAAAACAGGGAAAGCGCGCGCTCCAGCACCACCTGGACGCGGGTCACCCCGTGGGCGAGGGTCAGCTCCAGCTGGCCGGATTCCTCATCCCCGCCCACGGCGGCGGCGCCCCACCCTACGGAGGCGATGGTCATCAGCAGGAACCCGAGGAGTCCGTACAGCGTGGCCTGGGTGTAGCCGGGGCCGGTGGCGATCTGGTCGTAGTTCAGCGCCTTGGTCATCTCGGCCGGGAGGGCATCGATCATGTCCTGCATCTGCGCGCTCCCGCCGATGGACGGGTACAGCGGCAGGTACAGGAACGTGGCGGCGGCCAGCCCGGCGGCCCACCCGAGGGTGGAGCGCCACGTATCAAAGAAGGCCCGGCGGAACAGCGGGAGTGTGGTGGTCATCGCGCGGCCTCCGTAGTGCCGGATACCGCAGGGACCGTGTCTTCGGGACTTGAATACATCTTCAGCACAGCCTCCTCAAGATCCGGTTCCTCCAGCACCAGGTCGGTCAGCTGCAGCGTGCCCAGGGCCCTCACCAGTGGCTGGATGGCCCCCTCCAGGGTGGCCGAAAGGGTGACGCTGCCGTCGGAATCCAGCACCTCAACATGCCCGACGCCGGGTACCCCACCCAGCAGCGCGCCGGCGTCGTGCGCTGTGATTCCGTTCGCGGTGAACCGGACCCGGCGCACCGCACCTTCCCGAAGCCCGCTCACGGACTCGACGGCGATGATCCGGCCGTCCCGGAGGATGGCCACGGTGTCTGCGGTCTGCTGGACCTCGCTGAGGACGTGGGAACTGAGGAAGATGGTCTGGCCGTTGTGCTGCGCCTCGCGGACCATCGCATGGAATTCCTGCTGGACCAGCGGATCCAGGCCGCTGGTGGGCTCATCGAGGACCAGAAGCTCGGGGTTGTGCATAAACGCCTGGACCAGGCCGAGCTTCTGTTTGTTGCCCTTGGACAGCTTGCGCGTGTGGCGGTCCAGGTCCAGCCCAAGCCGTTCGGCGAGGCCGTCGATCCTGCCCGGGGGCACCGGACCGCTGATGGCCTGGTAGTGGGCCAGGAGTGTCCGGCCCGTCACGCGGCCCTCGAGGAACAGTTCGCCCGGAAGGTAGCCCACCCGGCGGCGGAGCTCCGGGCCTCCCGCCCGGGGGTCCTTGCCCAGGACCCGGACCTGCCCGGACGTGGGGCGGATGATGTCCAGCAGGCAGCGCATGGTGGTGGTCTTGCCGGCGCCGTTGGGGCCGATCACACCGAACACAGAGGCCGCCTCGACAGCAAAATCCACCCCGTGAAGCACCTCGCGCCGGCCGAATTTCTTGGTCAAGGACTGGGTGGAGATAGCCTGGGCCATGAAACCTCCTGTGTGCGGCAGCCAGCGGCTGGTCACCCCAAGGGTAGGCCTCGCAATGCCCGGTGTACACGGACGCTCCCCGGATATTCCCGATGACGCGGGGAGCGAACAGGACGCACCCGGCCGGGACATCGGCCTGCGCCTCGCGTACCGTTGAAGGCATGGCTACCGTAGACATCACAGGTGAACAGTTCGCATCGACCATCGAAGGCAACGACATTGTCCTGGTGGACTTCTGGGCTGAATGGTGCGGTCCCTGCAAGCAGTTCGGACCCACGTACAAGGCCGTGTCGGAGAAGCACTCCGACGTCCTGTTCACAAAGGTGGACACCGAGGCCCAGCAGCAGCTCGCCGCCGAGGCCGGCATCACGTCCATCCCCACGCTGATGGCCTTCCGCGAAAAGGTCCTGGTATTCTCCCAGCCCGGTGCCCTGAACGCCCAGCAGCTGGAGCAGGTTGTTGACGCGGTCAAGGCCCTGGACATGGAGGAAGTTCACGCCCATGTGGCGCGCTCGCAGGCAGAAGCCGCAGCGGCCGCGGAAAGCAACCCGGGCACCGCCGGAAAGACGTCGGGCCCCCAGGACGGCACGCAGATCCCCGAGGCGTAAGCGCCCCTGGTTCCTCTTAAACAACATTGACTGCTCCGTAAGGGCCCTTTTGAACGTTCAAAAGGGCCCTTACGGAGCAGTCGATGGTTAAATCGAGGGTTACAGGCGTTCCAGCTGCACGGGCTCGGCCAGCAGCGCGCTCAGGGATTCGTTCAGGTCCTGGACGGCGGTGCCCTTGGAGTGCTTCGCAAGCAGTTCCTCGGATTCCCACTGTTCCGTCAGGACCAGCTTCGCTTCGGTGGCTTCGGTCAGCTCGTAACGGATGCAGCCGGCTTCGTTGACCACCTCGTCGATGGCGATTTCCAGGGCAAGCTTCACACGGAAGAACTCGCCGTCGTTGGGGATGAACGTTGCCTGCAGGTCGATGGGTGCACTCATGGATTTCACAATACCGGGACTCGGCATGCAGGCCCGCCCTGTTTACGCGCGGACACCCTCCTGTTGCGCTTCTCTTGCCCGGTTCCTGTTGGTAGCGTGCCACCATGCGCGCTTACACAGCCGGGGACACTGACGTCCCGCTCCTCGAGGAAACCATCGGCCAGAACTTTGAGCGGGTGGTGGCCCGGTTCCCCTTCCACGACGCGCTGATCGAGGCCGCGCCGGTTCCGGGCGCTGATGCCCGCCGCTGGAGCTACACCAAAATGAACGACGACGTCGACCGCATCGCACGTGCGCTCCTCGCCTCGGGCGTGGCCAAGGGGGACCGGGTGGGTATCTGGAGCCCGAACTGCGCCGAGTGGACGCTGCTGCAGTACGCCACGGCCAAGGCCGGCGCCATCCTGGTCAACGTGAACCCGGCCTACCGGAGCCACGAACTGGAGTTTGTGGTGACGCAGAACGGCATGCGGATGCTGGTGACGGCACCGTCGGACCGGAACAGCGACTATGTAGGGATGGCGCGCCAGGCGCTCGCAGGCTGTCCTGACCTTCAGGAACTGGTGTTCCTGCCGGATCACGGCATGGACGGGCTCGACGCCGGTGACCCCCAAAGTGATGGGGAGCTGACGTACGCCGAGCTGCTCAAGCGGGCTGACGCCGTCGGCCATTCCGGCCTGAAGGCCCGCATGGCGGAACTGGACCGGCACGATCCCATCAACCTGCAGTACACGTCCGGGACCACGGGCTTCCCCAAGGGCGCAACGCTGACGCACCACAACATCCTGAACAACGGCTTCTCCGTCGGTGAACTGCTTGGCTACACGGAGCATGACCGGGTGGTTATTCCGGTGCCGTTCTACCATTGCTTCGGGATGGTGATCGGCAACCTGGCCGCGCTCAGCCACGGTGCGGCCACCATCGTCCCCGGCCGCGGCTTCACGCCGGCGGCGGCGCTGGAAGCGGTCCAGGATTTCGGCGGGACGTCCCTGTACGGCGTGCCCACCATGTTCATCGCCGAGCTGGCGCTGCCGGACTTTGCCTCGTACGACCTGGCCACGCTCCGGACCGGCGTCATGGCAGGATCGGTGTGCCCCATAGACGTGATGAACCGGGTGATCTCGGAGATGCACATGGTGGATGTGGCCATTTGCTACGGCATGACCGAGACCTCCCCGGTGTCCACCATGACCCGGAACGGTGACACCCTGGAGCAGCGCACCGAGACGGTGGGCCGCACCATGCCGAGGCTGGAAAGCCAGATCGTGGACCCTGGCAGCGGCGAGGTGCTGGAGCGCGGCGAGATCGGCGAGCTGTGCACCCGCGGTTACGCGGTGATGGCCGGGTACTGGGCCCAGCCGGACACGACCGCGGAAGCCATCGACGCCGACCACTGGATGCACACCGGCGACCTCGCCCGGATGGACAACGATGGCTACGTGGTGATCGAAGGCCGGATCAAGGACCTGGTGATCCGCGGCGGCGAAAACATCTACCCGCGCGAGATCGAGGAGTTCCTGTACAGCCACCCGTCCATCCAGGATGTGCAGGTGATCGGGGTGCCCGATGCCAGGTACGGCGAGGAACTGATGGCCTGCATCATCCTCAAGCCCGGCGCGGAACCGCTGGACCCGGCCGCCGTTGCCGACTTCTGCCGCGGGAAACTGGCACACTACAAGATCCCGCGCTACGTGGACGTCCGCGAAAGCTTCCCCATGACCGTTTCGGGGAAGATCCGCAAAGTGGAGATGCGCGAGGAAGCAGTGGCCCGGCTGGGGCTCTGACCCACCCCGCGTTGCTTTGGCCGCTCAGTGCCGGCGGTGGTCCTGGATGGTCATCCTCGGCCCGAACGTCGGTTTGCGGAAGCCGCTCAGCCCGATCATCCTCACCACCCGCTGCCGGTGCCCGGTCCATGGCGCGAGCAGGGCCAGCATGCCGGCGTCGTCCGTCCGGTGGCCGGTGAGGGCGGCGCCCACATAGGCGGCGAGGTGGTAGTCGCCCACCGCGATGGAATCAGGACAGCCGTGGGTCCGCTGTACCACTTCGGCCGCGGTCCACACCCCGATGCCGGGAATCACCTGCAGTTTTGCTGCCGCCTCCGCAGCCGGCAAGGCCGACAGCCGTTCAAGCGCGACGGCGGATCGCAGGGCCCGCATGACGGTCGCCGAACGTTGGGGTCCCACGCCGGCCTGGTGCCATTCCCAGGAGGGGATGCGCAGCCACTGGTCAGGGGTGGGCTGGAGGCGGAGCCCTTCCGGCGCGGCGTTTCCGGCCGCCGGAGCCGGTGCGCCGAACCGGTACATCAGGTACCGGTAGCCGCGGCGGGCCTCAATGACGGTCACCTTCTGCTCGAGGATGGTGGGCACGAGGCAATCAACCACCCGTCCGGTGGAGGGCAGGCGGACAGCAAGGTTCCGGCGTCGGGCGTCACGGACCAGCCGGGGGAGCGTGGCATGGAAGGCGGGCGCGTCAAACGCCGACCAATCGTCCTCGGAGCCCAGGAGCCGGGGCACGCCGGCGAGTGCGGCGGCGGAACCGGGACCCCAGGCCTGGGCATCAACAGCCCCATCCGAAGCAGCGGTGAGGTGCAGCGTGACGGGACCGTCCGGCGTCGTAAACGCCGTCCATAACCCGTCCGGCCGGAACGAAAACGACGGATCACCCGTGCCGCGCAGGAGGGTGCCCAGCGTCTGGTGCAGGCTGTACGGGCCGTCCGGATGCCACCGCAGGGACGCGTCCGCGGCGGCGGCAAGCCGGGCGGGGGCGTCAAGAATGGTCATGTATTCATGGTCCCACGGTGGGCTGACAACGTAGCTTCCGGAGACCCTTACAGAGCGAAGATGGCGGGACTAGACTCCATCGTGTGGCGCGGGGCGTCCTCGCCTTCCCCTCGCATTCAAAGGAGCATGCCGTGGCTGGAGTAGTGCATTTCGAGATCCCCGCCGATGACAACCAACGCGCCAACACCTTCTACCAGAGCGCGTTTGGCTGGACCCTGACCCCCATGCAGGAGATGGATTACACCATCGCCATCACCACGCCGTCGGACGAACAGACAGGTATGCCCAGCGCGCCAGGGGCCATCAACGGAGCACTGTTCCCCCGCACGGACAACCTCAGGACCCCCATCATCACCATCGATGTGGAGGATGTGGACGCCGCGCTGGGGCAGATCGAATCCGCTGGAGGTTCCGTGGCCCAGGCCAAGGACGCCGTTCCCGGCATGGGCTATTACGCCTATTTCAACGACACCGAAGGCAACATCCTGGGCCTCTGGCAGACAGATTCCTCGGCAGGGAGCTGAGCCCCGGGCAGGACCTGTGGCGGCAGGCGGTAACTTTGTACCTATGAAGTACGCGCAGTCCGTCCTGGACCTCATCGGAAACACGCCGCTCATCAAGCTGAACCACGTGACGGAAGGCCTCAAAGCCACTGTCCTGGTCAAGCTGGAATACATCAATCCAGGCGGCTCCATCAAAGACCGCATCGCGGTGAAAATGATCGAAGAGGCCGAACGGACCGGCAAGCTCCTGCCCGGCGGAACCATCGTTGAGCCGACGTCGGGCAACACCGGCGTGGGTCTGGCGCTCGTGGCCCAGCAGAAGGGCTACAAATGCATCTTCGTGGTGCCGGACAAGGTGGGCGAGGACAAGCGTGCCGTGCTTCAGGCCTACGGCGCCGAGGTAGTGGTTACGCCCACATCCGTGGCCCCGGACAGCCCCCAGAGCTACTACAGCGTCTCGGACCGGCTCGTCACGGAAATTCCGGGTGCCTACAAGCCTGACCAGTTCTCCAACCCGGCCGCCCCCGGCAGCCACTACGAGACCACGGGACCGGAGATCTGGCAGGACACGGACGGCCTGGTGACGCACTGCGTGATCGGCGCCGGCACCGGCGGCACCATCACCGGCACCGGCCGTTTCCTCAAGGAGATCTCGGCGGACCGTCCGGAGGCCAACGGCGGCCGGGTCAGGATCATCGGGGCGGACCCCGAAGGTTCGGTCTACTCCGGCGGCACCGGGCGCCCGTACTTCGTGGAGGGCGTCGGCGAGGACATGTGGCCGGCCAACTATGACAAATCCGTTCCGGACGACGTCATCGCCGTCACCGACGCCGACTCCTTCGCCATGACCCGGCGGCTGGCCCGCGAGGAAGGGCTGCTGGTGGGCGGCTCGTCCGGCATGGCGGTGGTGGCTGCGCTGCAGACCGCCCGCGACCTCCCGGAAAGCGCCGTGGTGGTGGTCATCCTCCCGGACTCCGGCCGCGGCTACCTGGCCAAGATCTTCAACGATCAGTGGATGCGTTCCTACGGCTTCCTCTCCGGCGGCGAAGAAGCGTCCGTGGGCGAGGTCATCAAGACCAAGAATGGCGAGCTGCCGGACCTGGTCCACATCCACCCCAACGAGACCGTCCGCGACGTCATCAACATCATGAACGAGTTCGGTGTCAGCCACATCCCGGTCCTCTCGCAGGAACCGCCCGTGGTGATGGGCGAGGTCCTCGGCGCCGTGGACGAGCGCAGCCTGACCTCCAAGCTGTTCCGCGGCGAAGCCAAGCTGACGGACAAGATCTCCGAACACATGGGGCCCCGACTGCCGGTCATCGGCTCGCTGGAAACCATCTCCGCAGCCCGCGAGCTGCTCTCCGACGTGGACACCGTGATGGTGACGTTCGTCGGCGCCCCCGTGGGAATCCTCACCCGCCACGACCTCCTCGCCTACCTCAGCAACTAGCTAAAGGAACTCCATGTCTGTTTCTGAAAACCAGGGTTTCAACACGCGCGCCGTCCACGCTGGCCAGGCCTTCGAGCCCCGCACCGGCGCCGTGGTCCCGCCCGTGCACTTCAGCTCCACCTATGCCCAGGACGGCATCGGCGGGCTCCGCGACGGTTACGAATACGGCCGCGGCACCAACCCCACCCGTGACGCCCTGCAGGAGCAGCTCGCGGCCCTCGAAGGCGGATCCCACGCCTACTCCTTCAGCTCCGGACTCGCGGCGGAGGACTCCCTGATCCGGGCGCTGACCCGGCCCGGGGACCACATCGTGCTCGGCAACGACGCCTACGGCGGCACGTACCGGCTCATCAACCGCGTGCTTGGCGACTGGGGGATCGGCAACACCCCGGTGGACATGGCGGACCTGGACGCGGTGCGCAAAGCCGTTGCCGCGAACAAGACCCGCTTCGTCTGGGTGGAAACCCCCTCCAACCCGCTGATGAAGATCACCGACATTGAGGCGCTCGCCGCGGTAGCGCACGACGCCGGGGCCCTCTTGGTGGTGGACAACACCTTCGCGTCGCCCTACCTGCAGAACCCGCTTGCCTTGGGTGCCGACGTCGTGGTTCACTCCACCACCAAGTACATCGGCGGGCACTCCGACGTGGTGGGCGGCGCCGTTGTGGTCAACGACGCGGAGCTCGCGGAGAAGATCGGCTTTGTGCAGTTCGCCGTGGGTGCGGTGTCCGGCCCCATGGACGCGTTCCTCACCACCCGCGGCCTGAAGACGCTCGGCGTGCGCATGGACCGGCACAGCGACAATGGCCAGGCCGTGGCCGAATGGCTGCTGGAGCGTCCCGAGGTGGAGGCCGTCCTGTACCCGGGCCTGCCCTCCCACCCCGGCCACGAGCTGGCCAAGAAGCAGATGAAAAAGTTCGGCGGCATGGTGTCCGTCCAGTTCAAGGGCGGCGAGGCGGCGGCCCGCACGGTCGCGGAAAACACGTCGGTGTTCACGCTGGCGGAATCCCTGGGCGGCATCGAATCGCTGATGAACTACCCCTCGGAGATGACCCACGCATCGGTCAAGGGCACGGAACTGGCTGTTCCCGTGAACCTGATCCGGCTCTCCTGCGGCATCGAGGACGTGGAAGACCTGATCGCCGACCTGGAGCGGGCCTTCACGTTCCTCAAGTAGCACCTTTCCAACCACGGGCATCCTGGCTTTCTTCAAGAAAGTTAGCTAGGGTGCCCTTATGGTACTCCGCTCCGACTGGTCCCAGCGCAACTGCAGCCTGGCACGAGGTCTCGACATTTTGGGTGACCCCTGGAGCATGCTTGTGCTCCGCGAGGTCTTTTTCGGCAACGGGCGCTTTGACGCCATGAAGTCCCGGCTCGCCGTCGCGGACTCGGTGCTCACCAGGCGCCTGGCGGGCCTCGTGGAGTCGGGGTTGCTCGAGAAGAAGGCGTACGATGACGGCGGCCGCGCCCGCCAGGAGTACGTCCTGACCCCCAAAGGTGAGGACGCCCTCCCTGTCCTGAACGCCGTGGTTATGTGGGCGGAAAAGCACCTCCCGGCACCCTCGGACCAGGCCCACATGTTCGTGATCCATTCCGGCTGCGGCCAGCGGACCGACTCCGCGGACACATGCACCGGCTGCGGGGAGCGGCTGACGGCCGCCAACACCAGCTGGCACAGCCTCACCCGGACGGACGCGCCCGTGCAACTGGCCACCGCGGCATGAGCGCCACCGAAACAACCCGCCGCCGGCGCCTGCACCCCGCCTGGACCGTCGCGGCCGTCGCCTTCCTGGCCCTGGTGGGAGCCGCCGGATTCCGTGCCGCCCCCGGTGTGCTGATGGTGCCCCTGCAGCAGGAGTTCGGCTGGTCCACCACCGTTCTGTCCGCAGCCGTCAGCATCAACCTGGTGCTGTTTGGCCTGACCGCCCCCTTCGCCGCGGCCCTGATGGAAAAGTTCGGGATCCGGGCCGTCACCGCCACCGCCCTGGTGCTGATCGGCGCCGGCAGCGCGCTCACGGTGCTGGTCAACGAGTCCTGGCAGATTCTCCTGACGTGGGGACTGTTGATCGGGTTGGGCACAGGCTCCATGGCCCTCGTCTTCGCCGCCACCATCGCCAACACCTGGTTCTCCAAGAGCCGGGGCCTGGTGATCGGCATCCTGACCGCCGGCAGCGCCGCGGGCCAACTGGTGTTCCTGCCGTTCATCGCCATGCTGGCCCAGGATCCGGGCTGGCGGCAGGCTTCGCTGCTGATCGCCGCCGGCGCGCTGGCGGTGGTTCCGCTGGTGCTGAAGTTCCTCAAGAACTCACCGGCCGACGTCGGCGCCTTGCCTTACGGTGAAACGGCACCTGAGGAGGGAACGGCTGCGTCCCCTGCTGCGGACGCTGCCCCGGAGAGTGGAAGGAGAAGCAACGCCGCAGTGCGCGCCCTCCAGGTGCTCAAGCGGGCCAGCAAAGTGCGGACGTTCTGGGCGCTCGTAGCGGGTTTTGCGATCTGCGGGGCCACCACGAACGGGCTGATCGGCACCCACTTCATCCCCTCCGCCCACGACCACGGCATGCCCGAAACCACCGCAGCCGGGCTGCTCGCCGTCGTCGGGATCTTTGACATCGTGGGCACTATCGCCTCCGGCTGGCTGACCGACCGGTACAACCCCAAGATCCTACTGGCCGTCTACTACCAGTTCCGGGGGATCGGCCTGCTGGTGCTGCCGCTGCTCCTGAGCGCCACCGTCCAGCCGAGCATGATTGTTTTTGTGGTGATCTACGGCCTGGACTGGGTGGCTACGGTGCCGCCCACCGCGGCAATCTGCCGGAAAACGTTCGGCGCGGACGGCAGCGTGGTGTTCGGCTGGGTGTTCGCGGCCCACCAGCTGGGCGCGGCCGCTGCTGCCCTCGGCGCCGGCGTCATCCGGGACGCCACCGGCCAGTACACCTTCGCCTGGTTCGGCGCGGCGGCCATGTGCACCATCGCCGCCGTGATCAGCGCGACCATCCGCAAGGACGCCCCTGCCAAGGAACCTGTCCCGGCCGGAGTTGCGTAGCTACCCGAACGCGAGATGGCATTTCGCGGCAGTCGCGGCGCCGCACATTGCCACCAAATGCCATCTCGCGGGCTTTTGGGCCAGGGGCGCTACCGGAACGCGCTGAGGCCCGTGATGTGCTGACCCAGCACCAGCATGTGGACCTCGTCGGTGCCCTCGTAGGTGCGGACTGACTCCAGGTTGGCAGCGTGCCGGAGCGGCGAATAGTCCAGCGTGATGCCGTTGCCGCCGAGGATGGAACGGGCTTCCCGGGCGATCTTGATGGCCTCACGCACGTTGTTCAGCTTGCCCAGCGAGATCTGCTCGGGCCGCAGCTTCCTTTCGTCTTTGAGGCGCCCCATGTAGTAGGCCAGCATGGTGCCCTTCTGGATCTCCAGCAGCATATTCACCAGCTTCTCCTGCGTCAGCTGGTACCCGGCCAGCGGCTTGCCGAACTGCAGCCGGTCCTGGGAATACGCCAGGGCGGCCTCGTAGGAATCACGCGCGGCGCCCATGGCACCCCAAACGATCCCGTAGCGGGCCTCGTTCAGGCACGTAAACGGCCCGCGCAGGCCCAGCGCACCCGGCAGCATGGCCTCCGGTCCCAGCCGGACGGCGTCGAACACCACATCGCACTGGATTGAGGCACGCATGGACAGCTTCTGGGCGATGGGCGTGGCCGTCACTCCCGGTGTTCCTGCCGGCACCAGGAAGCCGCGGACGCCGTCGTCGGTCTTGGCCCACACCACCATCACCCCGGCCACGGACGCCAGGCCGATCCAGCGCTTGGCGCCGTCCAGGACCCAACCGGCGTTGTCCCCGGTACCGTCCCGGCGGGCAAAAGTGGTCATCGAGGACGGATCGGAGCCTGCCGTGGGTTCGGTCAGGGCGAAGCAGCCGATCACTTCACCGGCGGCCATCCGGGGGAGCCATTCCTGCTTCTGGTCCTCCGAACCCCATTTGTGGATGGCCGTCATGGCCAGGGACCCCTGCACCGAGACGAAGGTCCGGATCCCGGAATCGCCGGCCTCAAGTTCCATCGCAGCCAGGCCGTATTCGACGGCGGAACGGCCGGGGCAGCCATAGCCTTCCAGGTGCATCCCCAGGACGCCCAGCTCGCCGAGCTCTGGAGCGAGCTCCAGCGGAAAAACCGCGTCGTCATACCAGCGGGCGATGTTTGGTTTGATCCGCTGGTCGGTGAAATCGCGGATCCGCTGCCTGAGCGCACGCTCTTCAGTGCTCAGCAGCGCATCAAGGGCCAGGACGTCAGATGGGTCCGGCGCGGCGGGTACTTCGGCAGTGACTTCGGCGTCGCTCATCTGAGTATCTTAGGCCGACGTCGGTGCGGTGGCCGTCGTCGTCGGCTTCCCGGTGAAGTACTCCCGCGTTGACGGCAGGAACCGGCAGACAACGGCCAGGACCACGCCCAGCGCCAGGAGCACCACGCCGCTGACAAACGCCCCGCCGACGCCGAAGATCTTGGTGTCACCGTAGGCCGGATCCCACATCTGGACGGCGGAAATGAAGAACGCCGCCGTGAGGATCAGTGCACCGAGCAGTGGAAGGATGCCCCGGAACCAGAGGTTGCGGGCCGATTCCCGGAACGTGCCGCGGAAATACCAGAAGCACGCGAAGCCCGTCAGCGCATAGTAGAACGCGATGAACAGGCTGATGGCGCTGATGGAATCGGTGAGCAGGTTTTCGCTGAGGAAGCTCATGGCCACGTAGTACACCACGGCCGCTGCGCCCATGACCTGGGTGGAAAATCCAGGGGTCTGGTTGCGGGCGTGGACTTCGCCGAACTTCGGCGGCAGCGCGCCGTGCACACCCATCGACAGTGTGCCGCGGGCCGTAGGCAGGATGGTGGTCTGCGTGGAGGACAGGACCGAGGCCAGCACGGCCACCACAATCAGCCAGCCCCACGGACCCAGGACCACGTCCTTCATGGCCAGGAAGACGTCGCTCTGGTTCGCTTCGTTGCCCAGGCCGATGCCCTCGGTACCCACGGTGGCGTACATCATCACGAGCAGGGCTACGGAGACGTAGATGGCCACTAGGACAAAGGCCGAAATAACGGCGCCGCGGCCTGGAGTGATGGACGGGTTTTCGGTTTCCTCGTTCACGGCCAGGCAGGTATCCCAGCCCCAATAGATGAACAGGGCAAGGAGTGAACCGTGCACCACGGCGAACGGGTCCGCGAAGGCACCGGCCGGGTTGAACCACTCGAAATCGAAGGCCTGGCCTTCGGGTGCCCCGCCCGCGATCCGCAGAATGATGGCCAAGGCGAAGACGCCCAGCGACACGTACTGCACGTAGGTCAGGACCCGCTGGACGTGCTCGCCCAGCCGGATGCCCCGGTAGTTCACCAGGGTCATGAAGACGATGAACAGCACACCGGTGGCTGTGACCAGCACCTTGTTTTCGGCCAGTGAGCCGTCGCCGATCAGCAGCCACAGGTACTGGCCTGCCACCTGTGCGAGGTTGGCCAGGACCACGATGCCGGCCAGGGCAACACCCCAGCCGCCCAGCCAGCCGGCCCAGGGGCCGAACGCCCGGCGGGACCAGGTGAACGTGGTGCCGCAGTCGGGCATGGCGCTGTTCAGCTCCCGGAAGGCGTAGGCGATGAACAGGACGGGGATGAACCCGAGGATCAGGATCAGGGGAGTGTAGTTTCCATTGACGGCCACGATCAGGCCCAGCGTGGCGGCCAGCGAATACACGGGTGCCGTGGACGCGAGGCCCAGCATGACCGAGTCGCCGAGGTCAAGGATCCCCGCACGGAGCCCCTTGTCGGGGACGGCACCGCCGGGCGGTCCGCCGGAAGCGCCGCCCGCCGTCGTCGTCTCCGCACTCATACGGTCACCGGGCTCGGGAATGTCAGGGGGCTCATAGTGCGATACCTGCCTTGCTGGAGTGGGCCTGCGCTGAAAGCGGCGCCGGGGCGTCGATGGTGTTGGGCACAAAACGGCAGAAGTAGTCGGTGATGGGGCCGTCCGATTCCCGGATCCCGCAGCCCACGGACTCGCCGTCCACCACCCAGAGGCCAAGGACGGGGTGGTTGCCGTCGAAGTCGGGCAGCGAATGGAACTGCTGGTAGCACCAGCCCTCACGGCCGTACCCGCCGGGCTGCTCCAGGCTGATGCCCGGGGCATGGATCTTGATATTGTCGCCTTCGCGCCCGTGCAGCGGCTTGGCCACCCATTCCTTCAGGGGCCCGGGCTCGTTGAGGTAGGCCGGCAGCAGGTTGGGGTGGTCCGGGTACAGGTGCCACAGCGCGGCCAGCAAGGCCTTGTTGGAGAGCAGCATCTTCCACGCAGGCTCCACCCAGCGGGGATTGTGTGCGCGCTGCAGCAGCCGGTGCCCGAACGGCTCCTTCATCATCAGCTCCCACGGGTACAGCTTGAACATGGTGCTGATCATGAAGTTGTCCAGGTCCACAAAGCGGTTCAGGTTGGGATCCCAGCCGATATCGGACATGTTGATGCCGATGGTGGTCCAGCCCGCCTGGCTGGCCACGTCCCGCATGTATCCGGCCGTCATCCAGTCCTCACCGGACTCCTCAGCCTCGGAATGGGCTATGTGGAGCGTGCTCATTCCGGTGCGGTACTGCATTTTCTTCCACTGCCGGATCAGGGCCTCGTGGATGCCGTTCCACTGGTCCTTTTCGGGGAACACGTCCTGCAGCCAGAACCACTGCGCGACGGCGGCCTCGATCAGGCCCGTCGGGGTGTCGGCGTTGTATTCGAGCATCTTGGCGGGCCCGCCCTGGCCGTCATAGATAAAGTCGAATCGCCCATAGATATCCATGTCGGCGGCCTGCAAGGACTCAGCCGCCAGCTCCAGCGCCTGCGGACCGACGCCGATGTTCCCCATGGCGCCCGTGGCCAGGAACTTGGCTGCCTCCAGGCACATCTTGTGCATGTCCTCGGCCGTGACCTCCAGCGTTTCCACCTCGTCCATGGTGAATTCGTAGTAGGCGGCCTCGTTCCAGTATTCGATCTTCTTGCCGTCGGGCATGGTGGTGGTGGAGAAGACCAGGCCCTGCTCTTCGATCTTCTGCTTCCAGTCGGGCCTGGGCTCCGATAACAACCGCTTCACGCCTAGCCCCCCGTGCTTCCGCCCTTGGAGCTGCTGCCAAAGCCGCCCCTGCTGACCGTTCCGCCCTTGGTGCTGTACCCGGTGGATGCTTTGGCGCCGCTGGGGATGGTGCTGGTGTAGTTCGGATACGAGGACCGGTTCTGGCCCACTCCGGGAACACTGGCGCCGCGGGAGTAGAAGTACCACGCGAAGAGTGCGCCGCTTCGTCCAGCGGAGCTGTTGCACTGGGTATCGTCTACCCGCTCGCCGGTTTCGTCGTTGAAGCAGACCTGGGCGTAGTCGGCCTCATCCTGGTTGCTGGCCACGACGGCGGTGATGGTGCCGGCGAGGAGGGCCGTGACCCCCAACCCCACCACAACGGTCCGCCGCTGGGACCGCTTCTTGCGGGCGGCTGCGTCATGGGCCTGGCGCTCGTGGTCCCGGGCGAAGGGATCAACGGTGGGAATGGGTTCATTCAGGAGTTCAGGACGCAGCTCCGGCTTGGGAACCTGCCACGGCGGCGGCTTCGGCTCGCCCTGGTCCTTGCCTTGGTCTTTGTCCGGACCGTTGCCTTGGTCCTTTTCCGGGTCCATGACGTCCCCCTTGGTAGTCCATGCTGAATGTGGGCGCAACTGCGCGCCGGAAGCTCAATCCTGAGTTCAGCCTAGCCGCTGCCCCGGCCGGCTGCGAGCGGAAACCGGGGGAGAAGTCCCCACCCTGCCGCACAGTCCCAGTGCGGGCCCGGGAACCTACACTGGAGCCATGGAAACCGCATCTGTGCTTGCCATCTGCCGCGTCCACCAGCTCCTCGCCGATGAGGGGAAGGTGGGGGTCACTGCCATCGACAAGCGTCCGGTGGAGGGCCCGGTCCGTGTCCACCGGCTCGGCCTGCACGGGGACGTCCAGGCGGACCGGATCGACCATGGCGGGGAGGACCAGGCCATATACGCCTACTCCCAGGAAGACGCCGACTACTGGGCCGGCGAGCTACAGCGGGACCTCCCGCCCGGGATCTTCGGGGAAAACCTTCGCGTGGCCGGTATCGAAACTACCGGGGCCATCATCGGAGAGCGCTGGAAGATCGGGCTGGACGTGGAACTCGAAGTCACGTCGCCGCGGACGCCCTGCGCCACTTTCCAGCGGCGCCTTGACGAACCCCACTTCGTCAAGCGCTTCACGGAGGCAGGCCGCGTGGGCGCCTACCTCAGGGTGATCCGTACTGGCAGCATCCAGGCCGGGGACCACATCCACCGCGTCTTTGTGCCCAACCACGGCATTACTGTAGGCAAGTGGTTCAGCGAGCCTGACCTGGAGTCCATGGAACTCCTCCGGGATGCCGACGCCGACGGCGAGATCCGTCTGCAGCAGCCCGAATTTAACCAGAAATTCGAAGCCCTGATAAGGCGGTCTGGCCAGTAACCGCCGGCTGGAGTGGCCGGCAGGGGGGCCATGTGCGCAAGCTCACCGCCGCCGTCGTACGTTCAATTAGCCGCAAAGCGGATCTGTACCTTACACTTGAAACATCCCCCACTCCGGAAATCCCTTATTCCTGCCCAATTTTTGAGGCAGGACTGGCAAGTGTTGGGGCCCGCTATTGTGATGCGGGCATTTTCATAGGGAGAGCCGGCTAAAGAAAACGCTGTACAGACTGCTGAGATAGCAGCCAAGAGATGCAGCGGGAAGTCCTGCCACGGGATTGCGAAAGCGCCGGACTTCTAAGTGACCGGCCGGTCAATGTATGCCCGGCACCCACGGCACACGTACTGCGGCTCCGCTCACCTCGGGTTGTGCCGCCTGGCCCCCTATGGATGAGGAAATTTCCCTATGCCCGAAAATCAAAATGACGCCACCGCCGAAGCAGTAACTGCCGAAACCGTCGCCGTCGAATTCACCGAGGCCGTTGCCCCCGCAGCAGAGCCCGCCGCCACCGAAGCTGAAGCCCCCGCCGCTCCCGCTGAAGAGGCCCCCGACAAGGTTGAAGAAGCTCCCGCCGCTGAGACTGAGGCTCCTGCTGCTCAGGCCGAAGCGCCTGCCAAGGTCGAAGAAGCTCCCGCCGCCAAGGCTGAAGAAGCTAAGACCGAGGAAACCCCCGCCAAGTCTGAGGAAACCGAAGACGAGGGCGTGAAGTTCACCGATCTCGGCATCGATGCCCGCGTCCTCGCCGCACTGCAGGATGTCGGCTACGAAAAGCCTTCCCCCATCCAGGCAGCAACCATCCCGCTGCTGCTTGAAGGCCGCGACGTTGTGGGCCTCGCCCAGACTGGCACCGGTAAGACTGCAGCATTCGCAGTACCGGCACTGTCCCGCCTGGCAGAGCTCCACGACCTCAACGGCCCGTCCCGCAAGACCCAGGCCCTGGTCCTGGCTCCGACCCGGGAGCTCGCGCTCCAGGTTGCCGAGGCTTTCACCTCGTACGCCAAGCACATCGATGACTTCACCGTCCTGCCCGTCTACGGCGGCTCCGCCTACGGCCCCCAGCTCGCCGGCCTGCGCCGCGGTGCACAGGTTGTTGTGGGTACCCCCGGCCGTGTGATCGACCACATCTCCAAGGGTTCCCTGGACCTGTCCGAGCTCCAGTACCTGGTGCTGGACGAGGCTGACGAAATGCTGCGCATGGGCTTCGCCGAAGACGTGGAGCAGATCTTCCAGCAGACCCCGTCGGACCGCCAGGTTGCACTGTTCTCGGCCACCATGCCGAGCCAGATCCGCCGGATGTCCAAGCAGTACCTGAACAACCCGGCCGAGATCTCGGTCAAGTCCAAGACCACCACCGGCGCCAACACCCGCCAGCGGTACCTGCAGGTCATGGGCCCGCACAAGCTGGACGCCCTGACCCGCATCCTCGAGGTTGAAGAGTTCGACGGCGTAATCGCCTTTGTGCGCACCAAGATGGCTACCGAGGACCTGGCTGACAAGCTGAAGGCCCGCGGCTTCCAGGCTGCCGCCATCAACGGCGACATCCCGCAGCAGCAGCGCGAACGCACTGTCGAGGCGCTGAAGGAAGGCCGCATCGATATCCTGGTGGCCACCGACGTCGCGGCCCGTGGCCTTGACGTTGAGCGCATCAGCCACGTGGTCAACTACGACATCCCGCACGACACCGAGTCCTATGTCCACCGCATCGGCCGCACCGGCCGTGCAGGCCGTTCCGGCGACGCCATCCTGTTCATGACGCCGCGGGAGAAGTACCTGCTGCGTTCCATCGAGAAGGCAACCCGTCAGCCGGTGGAGCAGATGCACCTGCCCACGGCCGAGACCGTCAACACGCTGCGCCTGGGCAAGTTCGCCGAGCGCATCACCGAGACCCTCGAGTCCGAGGACGTTGCCGCGTTCCGCGACCTCATCTCCTCCTACGAGGAAGAGCACAACGTGCCGGCCTCGGAGATCGCTGCTGCGCTGGCCGTGATGGCCCAGGGCGGTCAGCCTCTGCTCGTCAAGGAACTGGCCGCAGCTCCCGATTTCCAGAAGCGCGAGCGCTCCAAGGACGGCTTCGGCTCACGTGGCCCCACCCGTACCCTCACTGAGGGCAACGCCACCTACCGGATCGCCGTCGGACGCCGCCAGCGCGTTATGCCGGGTTCCATCGTTGGCGCCATTGCCAACGAAGGCGGCATCTCCTCGGCCAACATCGGCGGCATTGACATCCGCGCCGACCACTCCCTCGTGGAGCTCCCGGCGGACCTCAGCGCCGACCAGCTGAAGGCGCTGTCCCGGACCCGGATCGGCGGCGAGCTGATCCACCTCGAGCTGGACAACGGCCGCAAGCCCTCCGGCGACGGCGAGCGTGGCGGCTACCAGGGCAGCCGCGGCGGCGACCGCGGCGGCTACCAGGGCAACCGTGGCGGCGGCGACCGCGGCGGCTACTCCGGCGGTGGCGCCGGCGGCGGAGACCGTGGCGGCAACTTCAAGGGCAACGGCGGGTTCAAGAAGGAATTCCGCAAGACCGACGGCGAGCGTAGCTCCGCTGACCGCGGCGGCCGCTCCTTCAGCGACCGCAACGAGCGCAGCGTGGGCACCGACGCGGCACGCAAGCCGCGCACCGAAGGCGGCTTCAAGCCCCGCAACAAGTGGTAACCACTGCTTCCTAAAGTGAACTGAGAACGGGCCGGCTTCCTGCCGGCCCGTTCTGCTTTAAGTTTGCCGCTTAAGTTCGCTTCGTCACATCCCCTCCCGGTTCCGTCTCCGGGCCGGTTCATGGGCCGCCCGGAAGGCGCATGAAGCCCGAATTTCCGGCACTTTTGGCGCTTTTGGCATCCTTCGGAAGCCGATTTGTTGGTGGCCAAATCTTCCGGTAGAGTATTTACTCGTTGCCCCCCTAGCTCAGTGGTAGAGCGCGTTCTTGGTAAGAACGAGGTCACCGGATCGATTCCGGTGGGGGGCTCTGGATGAGGGCCTGTGTCAAGGCGGTTTTTGACCGGCTTGGCGCAGGTTTTTCTCATTCGTGGCGGTGTAGCTCAGTTGGTTAGAGCGCACGACTCATAATCGTGAGGTCGGGAGATCGAGCCTCCCCACCGCTACAGATAAGACCCTGGAATTAGCTAGTTTCCGGGGTTTTTCTGTGTCAGAAATGAGCGCTTTCCGAGTGTCGTCTCTCACGTTCTCCAGTAACCACCTCCCCTTCCTTTGCAGGCGGCTGTTAAATGGCTACTCATGGCTGGCTCGTCTTCCGGGGGCCAGACGCGGCTGGGCGGCCTGCGCGCCTTTCACGTCCGGCAGCAGCGCCAGTACGGCCTATGGGCGAAAGGACCTTCAGATGGCCACAGGAGGGCTCGCAGGGGGTGCCTTGCGTCTTCCCTTAGCTCGATTCGCGACTTCCGGTCCCGTGCGTGCTGCCGGGCTTGTGGTCCTAAGGAGAACATTCGACGGAAAATCGAAAGGTCACCGGATCGACGCCGGTCGGAGCCACCAGCTAGAACCCCCGCAGTCCCCAGTGTTTATATGGGAACTGCGGGGTTTTTTCGTTGTCTGATGAAAAGAGCGATCTTGCATCGATCAGTGGAGATCAGCCGTTTTCTGATACAGACCCCTGGTATCCCCTTGGTATGGACACGGACGCCGGGCCGCTGGCGAACTCGGACGCAACTAGCCGGTGCTGCGCGTCTCCAGTGCCGAAGGGGAGCGGCTGATCCGCAGCCTGACGCGCAGGAACTCGGCGCTGTTCCGGCACCCGCCTTCCACCGGCCCCAGAACCGGCACCGCCCCCTGAACCGTCGCCGGCGCTGTGGTGTTGGCGGCATCCAGGGCTGCGGAAGCCGCAGGTGGTGCCCCCGGAACGGAACCCGCCCCGGAGTCGGTCCCGGTTGCCGAGGCATCGTCGCCGGCGGCCTTGCTGGCTGGTCCGGCCGCGTTGATTGCTCGCCGCGGGTCCTGTCCACAGCATCCGCGGCGAGCAGCTGCGGTAGTCGACCCGGCGGGAGAGCTCCTCTACGAGATCCGCGAAATCCGCAGCATCACCGAATCCGGCCAACGCCAGCTCATCAGGCATGCCCTCAACCGCGGCTTCAGCCAGAGCCAGGCACTGCAGCAGGTCCTCAGCCGCCCCGCCCTTGAAGGCAGTATGCCCGTCGCTGACAGGCCTGCGGATGGCAGAAAAGCCGGCGGCAGCACCGCCGTCGGACTTTGTGCTGCCGAAAGCAGCCGCAGCGTGCTGGCTCGGCTCAAACCGGAGCTTGTGCCTGGGGTGACAAACCCGCCGGCGGCAGCACCGGCGTCGCAATTTATGCTGCCGAAGGCGGCTGAGGCTTCCGAGGCTCCAAGCGAACCGGATGTAACCCCGCCGCCGTCGGACGCAGGGTGATCTGCAGGCGTGGAAATGGGAACGCCACGGAGCCCGCGGCTCCGCAGCAGGGCAGCGGCAACGGCAACGGGCCATAAAAATTCCATTCACCGCCTCAGACGGTTGGTAGTCGTTCAGTTGCAACATGCGCGAGGATGTTGCCTGCCCACACTGTGGTAACTACGCCTATGAGGATGGTGGCCGCACGGTCGCTTAGCACGGTCCCTCGATGCGCATGCGGTCTCCCAACTTTGATGGTGCCCCTGGGTCTGGGAGGGCTTGGCGGTGGCTTTTACTACGGTGCGGAACGCGTACCCGCGTCCGTGCTCGTCCCCACTGTTGGAACGAAGTTCCAGTCGAAAGACCCGTCGTCTCGTAGTGTCATCCGAAGGAACCCGTGGGTGTCGCTGAACCGCTTCACGATGTACGGCGGACTGCTAGTGAAGGGGCGGAGACCGATGCCTCCCGTGGAAACCTGGAATGCTGTCATCCCGTCACTGACGCACTGGTCAGCGTTGTTCACCGGACATGACCTTTCGTAGTTGTGTTGTGATGCTGACAGGGTCAGACGGACCCGGTGCTTCCACATCACGTCGATCCACGGCTTGTGGTCAAAGGCCCGCTCGTGTTCGCTCGTGTTCGACGTGAAGTACGGTTCGTGGTACACGACTGCCAGGTGCTTACCCGCCGCCTTAGCAGCAGCGAGGTCCTTGTCCAGCCACCTCGTCAACGCCCGAGCCCGCGTGGGGTTGTACAGCCAGTGCGCGGACGACAGGAACGCGAAGTGCCAGTTCCCGAAGTCCTTCGAGTACGGTTCCCCGTTCCCGATTAACCCACGCTGCTGGTTGATCGCAGCCTTTTCCGGAGACCCCGGGCATTGGCCATTCATGAAGTTGTCGAGGTCTTCGTTGCGGCCGGGTTGCCAGTCGTGGTTGGGGGCGGACACCCAGTACAACTTGGGCATCGTCCCTCCCCACAGCGGCGTCCAGTAGTTCACGTAGTCATCGCAGTACGCGGTGTCGTACTGGAAGTCCCCGAGCCCTAGGAACGCATCAATCTCGTTGTTCTGCACGAGCCGCGTGATCGCCGCAGCGTTCCGACCGGACGGGCTATCAGGCTCAGAGGTCTTGACGCCGTTCATGTCACCGACAGCAGCGATCCGAACATCACCCGCAGGGGACCTGGACTCGCGCGGCTCCGGAGCGCTGGTGCAACCCGCGATAGAGACCGCCAGAAGGGCTGCGGCGGTTGTGGCCACACTCCGGAAGGATCTGAGGCGAGGGAGTGCTGACTGCATCCGATAACCCTTCGAGAAAGCCGGACCGCAGGTCGGCTCCCGAGAGACAGCCAGGCGCACGGCACCTTTGATATTCCTTAGGCCTGGACTGGCTGTCAAGGGGGCGCTTCGCTACGGGACGCGCGTTAACGCCGAAGTCTACCCAACGGCGGGCGACGGCGGCAGAATGGGCGACATGGGCCAGCTCATCTACTCAGGAATCGCGTCCCTGGACGGGTACGTAGCAGACCGGGACGGCAACTTCAGCTGGAGCGAGCCGGACGAGGACGTCCACACGTTCGTCAACGATCTCGAACGCGACGTCGGCACCTATCTCTATGGCCGACGCATGTACCAAGTCATGTCCGCCTGGGAAACGCTCGGCGGCAGCGGGGAACCGGACTTCATCCGGGACTACGCGCGCATCTGGCAAGGGGCAGACAAGGTTGTCTACTCCACCACGCTCACCGGTGCGTCCACTGCCAAAACCAGGATTGAGCGGACCTTTGATCCTGGCGCTGTCCGGGAACTGAAGGACACCACCGATACGAACATCAGTATCGGCGGCCCCACCCTGGCCGCCGCCGCGCTCCAGGCGGGACTGGTGGACGAATGCCAGTTGTTCCTGAACCCGGTTGCGGTCGGAGGGGGCCTGCGCTTCCTGCCGGACGGCCAGAATCTGAAGCTTGAACTCCTCGAAGAGCACAGGTTCGGCAACGGCGTGGTCTACCTTCGCTACCGCACCCGTGAATGAGGGGCAGAATGGGGGCATGACCCGCATCGCTATCATCGGCGGCCACGGCAAAGTGGCCCTCCACCTGTCCTCGCTCCTCACAACCGAAGGTCACAGCGTCACGTCGATCATCCGCAATCCGGACCATGCGGCCGATGTCGCTGCAACCGGAGCTACGCCGTCGGTCCTGGACGTTGAGAATTCGACGACGGCGGCAATCGCCGACGCACTCAGGGGCCATGACGCCGTGGTCTGGTCGGCGGGGGCCGGGGGAGGGAGCCCGGAACGCACCTATGCGGTGGACCGGGACGCGGCCATCCGGTCGATGGACGCGGCGGCGGAGGCCGGCGTCGGGCGGTACATCATGGTGTCCTACCTGGGCGCCGGACCGGACCATGGAGTCCCGGCGGACAACAGCTTCTTTGCCTACGCAGACGCCAAAGCAGCGGCGGATCAATACCTGCGTGGCACCGCACTGGCCTGGACCGTCCTGGGCCCGGGGACGCTGACGGACCAGCCGGGGACAGGGCTAATCGAAGTGGACCCCGGCCGGGAAGGCAGTGGGGCAACCTCCCGCAGCAACACGGCCAGTGTGGCAGCAGCCGTGCTGGACCTGCCCGAAACTGCCGGCCGGACCATCGAATTCCGCGACGGTACGCTGCCCATTGCCGCGGCACTGGAGCCGAGGCCGTAGCCAAAGGGGACCTGGCCGCGGTGCTGGCCCGCAATGAACCTGCCATGGACCCTGAAGCGGCGGACAGGGTGTTGCGCCAGCTGGACCTGCGGACCATGATCATGCCGGAATAGCCTACGCCGGAACCGCGAGCTCCAGGTCCAGGGTGTTCTTCTCCACGTAGTCGAGGGCGCACCGCACGGCTCCCACGGTTACGATCGAATCCCCCAACGGTGAGACCGCCACCCGCGGGGGAGTGACGGTGTACTCCGTCAGGTGCCTGGCGATCGGCTCGAGCAGCACACCGGCGGAGTTCGCTACTGCCCCGCCGATGACCACGAGTTCGGGGTTGATCATGGTGGCGACGGCCCCGATAACCCTGGCCATCCTGTCGGCCAGTCGTTCAAGGATCTTCAGCGCCACGGCATCGCCGTCAGCGGCGGCTGCGAAGACGTGCTCTGCTTCGGCGCCACTGGCGGCGTAGTCCCGGAGCGACGTCTTGGCCTTGCCCGCGAGCGCATCTGCAGCCCATCCCCTGGCCAGTGCGGCGATACCGTAGGTATCTCCCACTCCCTCCAACATGTCGAGGAAGGCGAGCTCGCCGGCGCCTCCGCCGCGGCCGTGCAGCAGCCGTCCGCCGTCGATCACGCCCGAACCGAGGCGCTCACTAGCGAGGATGACCACGACGTCGTCCACGCCTGCAGCGGCGCCCCGCCAGCGGTCGCCCAGGGCGGCCAGGTTCGCATCGTTTTCCAGCAGCACCGTCCAACCCCGCCGGTCCCGCAGTGCAGACTTCAGGCCGACGTCGAACAGTCCCCAGAAGTGCTGCGTCACCAACACAACGCCGTTACGGTCCACCGGCGCCGCAATGCCGGCGCAGACCGCCAGAACGGAATCGGGGGCGGCTCCCACGCTGTGGAGGGCCATCATGGCGGTGCGGTCAATCACGGCGATACGTTCCTCGGCCGGGATGTCCGCTTCCGCGAATGGTTGGCTGGACCTGCCGAGTGCCTTTCCGCGAAGGTCGGACACCACGACGGTGGCCTTGGAGACACCTACGTCCATGCCCAAAACGTAGCCTGCGCGTTCGTTGAGCTCGAACCGCCGTGCCGGCCTGCCTTTCTGGTAGCCGCCGAATGCCCGCTGGTTTTCCAGCTCCCGGATCCAGCCTCGGTGCATGAGGTCCTCGCACACTGATATGGCCGTGGCCCGTGTCAGTCCGGTGGCTTCCATGACTTCGGTGACCGTCACGGCCTCAGAAGCACGCATGAAATCCAGGACGGCTCCGGCACTCACGCGCCTGAGCAACTGGGGCGTTGCGACGGAAATTTCAGACATGGTGTTGACCTCCCTGTGTTCCACACCACATAATACTTGAGAAACTAAATTTAGATTCTAAATAAACAATTGCAGGGTGGGTCGGACGGCCGCCGACCACCGGCCTTCTCCAAGTCCTTCATTCAGCCTTTGCAAAGGAGCAACCGTGAACCGCATCCCGAAGCACTGCCCGCCCTCACCGCCGTCCTCTCCCCGCCACTCCCGTACGTCGGCCCCCGCCCTGTGAACGGCGCTGTGGCTGCAACACTGCCCAGCAGGCGCTCGCTGTTCCGGGCGACCGGCCTGGCCGGAGCAGCCGCCTTCCTTCCCCTCACCGGCTGCGCCGCCAGCGCAGGGCAGCAGACCGGCGTCACCACCCTGCGGTTTATGCAGAACAAGCCTGAGGTGGTGGACTACTTCAACCAGGTGATCAAGGACTTCGAAGCACTGAACCCGGATATCCGGGTCATCCAGGACTTCAATGAGGGCAACTTCGTCCCCGCCCTGGTCCGCAACGATCCGCCCGACGTCGTGACCCGGGGATTCGCGACCGAAACGGCTGAGTTCGTCCGGAAGGGGATCTTCGCCGACCTGTCCAGCCTTCCCGTGGCCAAGACCATCGATACGAAGTTCCAGGACCTCATCAGTTCCTGGGGACAATACAACGGGAACGAAACCAGCGCCCTGCCGTTTTCCATTGCCGCGGCCGGGGTCATCTACAACCGGGACATCTTCGCAGCCCACGGTGTGGCTGTTCCAACCACGTGGGACGCTTTCATAGCCGCGTGTGAGACCTTCAAGGCAGCAGGCATCACACCGATCTACGGGACGTTCAAGGACGCCTGGACCCTCCGCCAGGGTGCCTTCGACTACGTCACCGGCGGAATGCTGGACGTCGGTGGGTTCTTCAAGGACCTTATGGCCAAGGGGGCCAACATCTCGCAGTCCGCCCCCGAGTCATTCAGCAATCACTACCGCTCCTCGCTGCCGAAAATCCTGCAGCTTGCATCGTTTTCGCAGAACGGGGCGGCCAGCAAGAACTACTCTGACGGAAATGCGGCATTCGGCAAGGGCCAGGCCGCCATGTACCTGCAGGGGCCGTGGGCGCTCTCCCAGCTTGTGCAAGCCAACAAGGACATCAAGCTGGGCACTTTTCCGCTGCCGGTCACCAACGACCCGGACCAGACCAAGGTGCGCGTCAACGTGGACATGGCACTTTCCATCACCCGGAACACGCGCAAAAGGGCCGCTGCGGAGAGGTTCCTCAACTACCTCCTGGAACCGTCTGTGGTCAACACGTACAACGAGAAGAATGCAGCCTTCTCGCCGCTGATAGGCGCCCCTGCCGTGAGCAACCCCCATCTCAGCGGTGTTGCCGCCCACGTGGGCGAAGGCCGCTTTTACCAGGGCGCCGGAACGTACTTTCCGCCGTCGGTCCCCATGAACAACTACATCCAGTCCTTCGTCTTCAACAAGAACGGTGAACAGTTCCTGACTACCGTCGACGACGAATGGCGCCGCGTCGCCGAGCGGACAGCGGTCTGATGCCCACCCCGATCCCAGGAGCCCCCATGACCGCAACCGCCCTGGCGGCCGAGACAACCCCGTCCCCGCACAAGGACCCCGCCCCCGCGCTCGCCGTTCCGTCCAAGCGCCGGATCGACCCCACCTACTACTGGATGGTGGTGCCCGTCCTGGCACTCTTCGCCTTCTTCATCACCCTGCCAGCGCTGGTTGGTGTGTTCTTCAGCCTCACCAACTACGCAGGCTACGGCGACTGGAAGTTCATCGGCCTGTCCAACTACGTCAACATCTTTAAGGACCCGGCTGTCCTGCAGTCGTACATCTTCACATTCGTCTTTGCCCTGACCACCACTGTGGTCGTCAATGTCGTGGCACTGGCCATCGCCCTTGGCCTCAACGCGAAGATCAAGTGGCGCACTGGAATCCGCACGGTGTTCTTCATCCCCATGGTGCTGTCCGCGCTGGTTGTGTCCTTCGTGTTCAACTACCTGTTCTCGAACACCCTTCCGGTGCTGGCCGAGCGGTTCGGCGTCACCCCATTGGCCACGAGCATCCTGGCCAACGAAAACCTAGCCTGGCTGGCCATTGTGCTGGTCACGGTGTGGCAGGCTGCGCCCGGCGCCACCATCATCTACCTCGCCGGGCTCCAGAGCGTGCCCGGCGAAGTCTACGAAGCCGCGGACCTGGATGGGGCGGGCAGCTTCCGCCAGTTCCTCAGCCTCACGCTGCCCCTCATTCTCGGCTACCTGGTCATCAACGTGATCCTCGGGTTCAAGGGATTCCTTGGGACCTACGAGATCATCGTGGGCCTCACCGGCGGCGGACCCGGCATGGCGACGCAGTCAGTGGCGATGCGCATCTTCTCCGGCTTCACCGGCGGGGACTACTCCTACCAGATGGCCAACGCGGTCATCTACTTCCTGATCACTTTGCTGATCTCCGTCATCCAACTGCGCCTCATCCAGCGCCGGGGGGTATCCCTGTAATGACCTCATCAACTGTTCCCGAGACCTTGGCCGGAAACGAGGCCGCAGGCAGGCCCGCTGTCGGCAACGCCCCGTCCCCCAGAAAACGCAGGCCCAATCGCGAAGGCTTCAAGGTTAACTGGTGGCTCACCGCACTTATGCTGGTGGCCTCGCTGACCGTCGTGCTGCCGCTGTACTTCACCGTGGCCATGGCGCTGAAGTCACCGGACCAGATCGGCACCGGGACCGGGCTTGCCTGGCCGAACCCGCTGAACTGGGAGAACTTCGCGGCAGCATATGTGGCGACGAACTTCCCCCGGGCCTTCATGTCCACGGCTTTCGTCACCGTCTTCAGCGTGCTGGGCTCGCTGGCCTGCAGCTCGCTGGTTGCGTACGCCATCGCGCGGAACTGGAACCACCGATTCTTCCGCGGCTCCTTTGTGTACCTTCTGTCCGCCATGTTCATTCCGTTCCCGGTGATCATCCTGCCGCTGATCAAGCAGACGGCATTGCTCGGCCTGGACAACCCGGCCGGCGTCGTCTTCCTGCACGTGCTGGGCGGAATCTCGTTCAACGCACTGCTGTACATCGCATTCGTCCGCTCCATACCTGTGGAGCTGGAGGAATCGGCCCGGATAGACGGCGCCACCACGTGGCAGGTGTTCCGCAAGATCATCTTCCCGCTGCTGGCTCCCATGAACGCCACGGTGGGCATCTTCGCCTTCCTGGGCGCGTGGAACGACTTCCTGCTGCCGCAGATGATGATCGCGGACCCGGCGCTGCAGACCCTCCCCGTGGTCCAGATGCTGTTCCAGGGCGAATTCAACACCAACTACAGCCTCGCGTTCGCGTCCTACCTGATGGCCATGGCACCCACCCTGGTGGTTTACATCCTGGCCCAACGTTGGGTACTGTCCGGAGTCATGCGCGGGGCCGTTAAATAGCCAGATCAATCCACCCAGCAACAACAATCCAACAAAGAGAAAAGGATCATCCTTTGCCCACCACCGCCACTCTGGCAACCCTGTCCGACTCTGACCGCTTGAGCGATCCCAACTGGTGGCGCCAGGCCGCGGTCTACCAGATCTATCCGCGCAGCTTCGCCGATTCAAGCGGTGACGGCATGGGTGACATCAAAGGCATCACGGCCAAGGTCCCGTACCTCAAGGAACTGGGGATCGACGCCGTATGGCTCAGCCCGTTCTACCCGTCAGCCCTGGCCGACGGAGGCTACGATGTGGACGACTACCGCGACGTGGACCCCAAGCTCGGCACGCTGGCAGATTTCGACGAGATGGCCGCGGCACTGCACGCCGCCGGCATCAAGCTGATCGCCGACATCGTCCCCAACCACTCCTCGAACCGGCACGAATGGTTCAAGGAGGCGCTCGCCTCACCGAAGGGTTCCGCCGCGCGTGAGCGCTACATCTTCCGTGACGGCAAAGGACTCAACGGCGAATTCCCGCCGTCGGACTGGGACTCCGTCTTCGGCGGCCCTGCCTGGGAGCGCATCACCGAACCTGACGGAACGCCGGGCCAGTGGTACATGCACATCTTCGCGAAGGAGCAGCCGGACCTGAACTGGGCCAGCCGGGAGGTCCGCGATGACTTCCTCAAGACCCTGCGCTTCTGGTCCGACCGCGGCGTGGACGGCTTCCGCGTGGACGTGGCCCACGCCCTCACCAAGGACCTCACCGAACCGCTCCTCTCCAAGCTGGAACTGACGGCGGCCAACACCGGTACCGACGGGTTCGACGACGGCTCGCACCCGTTCTGGGACCGCGACGACGTGCACGACATCTACGTCGAATGGCGCGAGGTGTTCAACGAATACAACCCGCCGCGCACCGCCGTGGCTGAAGCATGGGTCCATGCCACCCGCCGCGCCCGCTACGCCAGCCCGGAGGGCCTCGGCCAGGCCTTCAACTTCGACCTGCTCCAGGCCGACTTCAATGCCGAGGATTTCCGCGCAATCATCACCCGCAACCTCGCCGAGGCCGCCGCCACCGGTGCGTCCTCCACCTGGGTTTTCTCCAACCACGACGTCGTCCGGCACGCCACACGCTACGGCCTGCCGAAGACGTCCGCGGGCAAGAAGCACGCCAAGGGCCAGGACGGGAAGGACTGGCTGCTGGCCGGCGGCCCCAAGGAGGAACTGGACGTGGAGCTCGGCGAGCGCCGTGCCCGCGCCGCCACCCTGCTCATGCTGGCTGTGCCCGGTTCCGCCTACCTGTACCAGGGCGAGGAACTGGGCCTTCAGGAAGTGGCAGAGATTCCGGACTCCGAGCGCCAGGACCCCGCGTTCTTCCGGAACAAGGGCGTTGAAGTGGGCCGCGACGGCTGCCGCGTGCCCCTACCGTGGAAGGTCGAGGGAACCTCGTTCGGTTTCGGCGAAGGCGGAGCGCACCTGCCTCAGCCGGATTGGTTCAGCAAGTACGCGGTGGAGGCACAGGACGGGACCGAAAACTCCACCCTGGAGCTGTACCGCACGGCCCTGAAGCTGCGCCGCGAACTGCAGGCCAACGAGGAGCTGGAATGGGTGGAGACCGGTACCCCTGACGTCCTGCACTTCCGCCGCTCAGGCGGCTGGCAGTCCGTCACCAACTTCGGGGACACCGCCGTCGAACTGCCGGCAGGAACTGTCCTGGTTAGCAGCTCCCCGCTGGAGGACGGCGAACTGGGTGCCAACAGCACCGTATGGCTGCGCTGATGCAGGAACTCATTTACGGCTGCATGGGCCTGGGCGGCAGCTGGACCGACGAGCCGCACGGAACCGACCATGTGGACGAGGCCGCCGCCGCCGTCGAGGCCGCGCTGGACGCAGGCATCACGCTGTTCGACCACGCGGACATCTACCGCAGCGGCAAGTCAGAAGCGGTGTTCGGCGAAGTCCTCTCGGCAACGCCCGGGCTGCGTGACCGGGTCCGGCTGCAGACCAAGTGCGGGATCCGGCTCAACGAACGCGGGCTGGCCACGCACTATGACCTCAGCCGGGAATCCATCTTGGAACGGGTCGACGGCAGCCTGAAGAGGCTGCAGACGGACTTTGTGGACGTGCTCCTGCTGCACCGCCCCGATCCGCTGACGGACGTTGCGGAGGTGGCGGCCGCCGTCGGGCAGTTGCTGGCCGAGGGCAAGGTGCGGGCGCTTGGCGTGTCCAACATGTCCGGCGCGCAGATCCAGGCCCTGCAGGATCGGCTGGAGGTGCCCGTGGTGGCCAACCAGCTGGAGATGAGCCTTCTGAAGCGCGCCTGGCTGGAGAGCACCGTCCTGGTGAACCATGCCGAGTCGCTGGACTACAGCTTTCCGCACGGGACGCTGGAATACTGCACGAGCAACGGCGTCACCCTCCAGGCCTATGGTGCGCTGGCCCGCGGGCTGTACACCGGTGCGGGTCCGGATGACCCGACGGCGGCGGAAGCTGCCACTGCAGTGCTGGTGGGGGAGCTGGCACGGGAGCACAACACCACCGGGGAGGCGGTCCTCCTGGGCTGGCTCATGAAGCACCCCGCGGGGATCGCGCCGGTGATCGGGACCGTGAATCCGGCAAGGATCGCTGCCTGCACGGACGCCGCACGGGTGGCAGAAGCCCTGACGCGGGCCGAGTGGTACGGGCTATGGGTTACTGCGCGGGGCAGCAACCTCCCCTGAGGGAGGTCAGAGGGTAGCCAGAAGCCCGGCCACGTCGTCAAGTGCACCCGGAACCAGGGAGTAATAGGCCCAGGTCCCGCGTTTTTCGCGGTGCAACAGACCTGAGTCCACCAGGATTTTCAGGTGGTGGGAGACCGTGGGCTGGCCCAGGTCCAGTGACGCTGTCAGGTCGCAGACGCAGGATTCGCCGGAGGACTCGGCCTTAACCATGGACAGCAGCCGCAGCCGGTTCGGGTCGGCCAGGGCTTTGAAGACCAGGGACTTCTGCTTGGCCTCATCCGCGCCCAGGGCGGGTTGTCCTGCCGGTGTACAGCAGGCTTCTTCCGTACTCGGCTCAAGGGTGGGGAGCGCGTTCATGTACCCATTATGCCTGAATATTGACCAGCATCAATGTATGGGGTGCGCGTTCCCGGCCCGTCGGTGCGGGCGACGCTTAGGAGCTGGTTTTCCCCAAGGTGTGCGGAAGAACGACGTCGTCCGCGGTTCGCGCGGCGGAGGGGAAGAGGATGACGAGGAGCCCCAGGCCTACTGCCGCTCCGATCAGCTGCGCCAGGACGAAGCCGGGAACGGAAGCAGGCGCGATGCCGGCGAACGTGTCACTGAACATGCGGCCGACGGTCACGCCCGGGTTCGCGAACGACGTCGATGACGTGAACCAGTAGGCGGCTCCGATGTAGGCGCCTACGGCCGGCGCGGCGAGCGCGCCCCGATTGGTGGCGGCGAGGGCGAAGATCAGCAGGACGAGTCCTGCGGTGGCGATGACTTCGCCCAGCAGGTGCCCCGTGGTGGCGCGGTCTTTGACCGAGATGGAGGTTCCCACCTCAAACATGGCGTTCGCGACGACGCTGCCGCCGATTGCACCAACTGTCTGGGCGGCCACGTAGGTGCCAAGCTCCCGCAGGGTCAGCCCGGTTCCGCTGCGCCGGCCCAGGACCCAGTCCACTAGCGAGACCACAGGATTGAAGTGCGCGCCGCTGACGGGGCCAAGCATGAGGATCAGTGCCGTCAAACCCAGGACGGTGGCGGTGCTGTTCTGGAGCAGTTGCAGGCCAACATCGTCGGGGGAGAGCTGCTGCGCGGCGATCCCGGAACCGACGACGATGGTTACGAGAAGGCTGGTGCCGATCAGTTCGGCGACGGCGCGGCGCCACAACGGCGGCTGGTTGGAAGTCATACCAACAGCTTGACTCAAGAAATTAACTCAGTCAAAATTGAACCAATGAGTACTGAGCCAGTTAAAGCCTTTCAGGCGCGGGTCGCAAAGCATGCCGCCCTCGCAGATCCTGCGCGGCTGCGCATTGTGGACCTGCTGACATTAGGCGACCTTTCCCCCACGGAACTGCAGGCCGAGCTCGGGATGCCGTCCAACCTGCTGTCCCACCATCTGCGCACGCTGGAAGGTGCGGGCCTGGCGACCCGTCGCCGCTCCGAGGCGGACAGGCGGCGCAGCTACGTCCGGCTCGCCCAAGGGGCGCTCGAGGGGCTGGCGCCGGGAGCTGAACACGGGGCCAGTCGCGTCCTTTTCGTCTGCACCCGGAACAGCGCCCGGTCACAGTTGGCCGCCGCACTCTGGACGCAGATCAGCAGCATCCCCTCTGCATCGGCGGGAACCCGCCCCGCGGACCGCATCGCCCAGGGCGCCGTCGATGTCGCCCGCCGCCACGGCGTCGAACTCGGAGACCTCTCCCCGCGCCGGCTGGACCAGGTGGCGCACGCTGAAGACTTTGTCGTGACCGTGTGCGATAACGCCCACGAGGAAATCCCCAACCCGGGAGGGATCCACTGGTCCGTTCCGGATCCACTGAGGCTGAATACGGAGGACGCCTTCGAGGGCGCCTTCACTGATATTTCCCACCGCATCGACGACCTCTCACCCCGCCTGCACGCCGCTTAACCCCGAGTAGTTAACCCCGGCTGATGCGAATATTGACAATCATCAATCTATTGTTCGATACTGCCTACATCGACAAGTATCAATATAAAGTCAGCAAGGCGGTGCCGGCACGGGGGCCTCAACCAGACCGTTCCACACCCAAATGATTCCAGGAGAAACCCGTGAGCACCGAAACCGCCAAGAAGCCCTCCGTCCTGTTCGTCTGCGTCCATAACGCCGGGCGTTCGCAGATGGCCGCCGCCTTCCTCACCACGCTTTCCAAGGGCGGGATCGAGGTCCGCTCCGCCGGTTCCCAGCCCGCCGACAAGGTGAACCCGGCCGCTGTCGAGGCGATGTCCGAGCTGGGCATCGACATGTCTGCCGAGATCCCCAAGGTCCTCACCACCGAGGCCGTCAAGGAGTCCGATGTCGTGATCACCATGGGCTGCGGCGACGAATGCCCGTACTTCCCGGGCAAGCGCTACGAGGACTGGGTCCTGGAGGATCCGGCCGGCCAGGGCGTGGGCGCCGTCCGCCCCATCCGCGACGAGATCAAGACCCGCATCGAAGGACTCATCGAGTCCCTGATCCCGGCCGCCAAGTAACCACACACCCGCGCATTTTCGAGCACCAGGAGAGAGCTTCGTGAGCACCGACGCCAGCACCGAACAGTTGATCATCATTGGGTCCGGCCCTGCCGGTTACACGGCTGCCATCTACGCCGCCCGCGCGGGGCTCAGCCCGCTGGTCCTGGCCGGATCGGTCACGGCAGGCGGCGCCTTGATGAACACCACCGAAGTGGAGAACTTCCCGGGCTTCCCGGGCGGTGTCCAAGGCCCCGAGCTCATGGACGGGCTGCAGGAGCAGGCGGAAAAATTTGGCGCACAGGTGAAGTTCGACGACGTCACTGAAGTCACGCTGACCGGTCACCTCAAGCGCGTGGTGACCGGAGCCGGCGACACTTACGAGGCTCCTGCCGTCATCCTCGCCACCGGCTCCGCCTACAAGGAACTGGGCTTGCCCGAAGAGAAGAAACTCAGCGGACACGGAGTGTCTTGGTGCGCCACCTGCGACGGCTTCTTCTTCCGCGAACAGGACATCATCGTGGTCGGCGGCGGCGACTCCGCCATGGAGGAAGCGACCTTCCTGACCCGCTTCGGAAAGTCCGTGACCGTCGTCGTCCGCAAGGGCGAGCTGCGCGCCTCCCGCATCATGGCCCAGCGGGCCAAGGACAACCCGAAAATCAGCTTCGCCTGGAACTCAGCCATCACCGCCATCCACGGCGATTCCAAAGTCACCGGCGTCACCCTCACCGACACCCGCACGGGCGAAACACGAGAACAGGCCGCCACCGGGATCTTCGTGGCCATCGGTCACCTGCCGCGCACGGAACTCGTGGCCGGGCAGGTCGATCTGGACGACGAGGGCTACATCAAAGTCGACTCGCCCACCACCGTCACCAACCTCACCGGCGTTTTCGCGTGCGGCGACGTGGTGGACCACCGCTACCGCCAGGCGATCACGGCCGCCGGCACCGGATGCGCCGCAGCCCTCGACGCCGAACGCTACCTCGCCGCCCTGGACGATGCTGACAGCATCGCCACGGCGCTGGTCGAAGAGCCGACCCACGCCTGAAATTCACACAACTGCCACCCACTACTCCTGAACGAGGACACGATGGATGCACGGAACGCCCTTCTTCCCATTGCCGTGATTGGCGCCGGACCGGTTGGCCTGGCCGCGGCCGCGCACTTGATCGAACGCGGCCTCGAGCCGCTGATCTTCGAATCCGGCCCGACGGCAGGATCCGCCGTCGAGCAATGGCGCCACATCCGGCTGTTCTCCCCGTGGCGGTTCAACATCGACGCCGCCGCCGTCCGCCTGCTCGAAGCCGACGGATGGGAATCACCCCGGCCCACGGCCCTTCCATACGGCGGGGAACTGATCGATAACTACCTGGCCCCGCTGGCCGCCCTCCCGGCTATCAGTACCCGGCTGCAGACAGGTTCCAGGGTCATCGCCGTGACCCGCGCCGGCATGGACAAGACCCACACCCGCAACCGCGCGACCACACCTTTTGTCGTCCGCGTCGAACACGCGGGCGGCGAGGTCCGGGACCACACAGTGGCAGCCGTCATTGACGCGTCCGGCACCTGGTCCACCCGCAACCCTCTAGGAACTTCCGGCCTGCCCGCCATCGGCGAGGACACGGCCGCTGACCGGATCTCCTCTCCGCTGCCGGACGTCACAGGACGGGACCGTGCCTCTTTCGCGGGCCGCCGCGTCCTGGTCGTGGGGGCCGGGCATTCGGCCGCGAACACCCTGATCAATCTGGCAGACCTCGCTAAGGACGAACCCGGGACGACCATCCGATGGGCCGTACGCGGAGCATCCGCCGACAAGGTCTACGGCGGCGGAGACGCCGACGGCCTGCCCGCCCGCGGCCAACTCGGATCCAGGCTCCGCCGACTCGTTGAGGCCGGAACCATCGAGCTGCAGACCGGCTTCGGGATTGCTTCTCTCAAAACTCTGGATTCCGGCGTAACCGTCGAAGCCGTCGACGGACGCACCGTGGACACCGACGTCATCATCCCGTGCACAGGCTTCCGGCCGGACCTGGACATCCTGCGCGAACTCCGACTCAACCTTGACCCCGCCGTCGAAGCACCAGTCGAGCTAGGCCCGCTGATCGACCCCGAATTCCACTCCTGCGGCACGGTCCAGCCGCACGGCGCCAAGATGCTCGCCCACCCCGAGAAGGACTTCTACATCGTCGGCATGAAGTCCTATGGCCGAGCCCCGACCTTCCTGCTGGCCACCGGCTACGAACAGGTCCGTTCTGTCGCCGCAGCCCTCGGCGGCGACCGCGAAGCCGCCGACACCGTCCACCTCGAACTGCCCGAAACCGGGGTCTGCTCGACAGACGGCGGCACCAGCTGCGATGTCCCCTCGGCCTCGACAGCAGACCTTGCCGGCTCGGCGGAGAGCGGCTGTTGCGCCGCACCGGAACCGGTCCTCGTTGGATTCCCTACAGGGCTGGCTCACGGTCGCTCCGCAGAACACTGACCACAACCCATCACGACACGCCGTTCCGGACGCACGCCAAAGGAGTACTGCCATGACCGAACATCAGGAAACGACGCTGGGGCTGCAGGACAACACTGCAATCCTGCACCGGATCAGCGACCGTCTCGCCGAGCGTTTCACCGGCATCTTCGCCGCCGAAACCGTCGAACGCTATGTCTTCGAGTCCTACACGGCCTTGGCCCGGACAGCGAAAATCAGCGCCTACCTGCCCGCCACCACCGAGCACTTCACCAACGACCGGCTGGCCGCCCTGGCCAAATCCAAAGGGTCCGTCGTCTCCGAGGTTCCCGAGGTCCTGTTCGTTTGCGTGCAGAACGCCGGCAGGTCACAGATGGCGGCCGCCCTGCTCAACATTGAAGCCAAAGGCAGGATCCGGGTCCGCTCGGCCGGCTCCATGCCGGCATCCGAACTGGATCCGACCGTTGTGACTGCGATGTCCGAAATGGGCTTGGACCTGGGCAAGGACTATCCGAAGCCGCTCACGGACGACGTCGTGCGGGCATCCGACGTCGTCATCACTATGGGCTGCGGGGACTCCTGCCCGATCTACCCCGGGAAACGCTACGAAGACTGGGACCTCACCGACCCCGCCGGACAATCCCTGGAGACCGTCAGGGTCATCCGCGACGAAATCCATGCGCGCATCAAAACCCTCGTCGGTTCCCTCCTGGCTACAGAACAGAAAGAAGACACCAACGCATGACCGAAAGCACCAAGACTCCCCGCATCCTGTTCGTTTGCAGCAAGAACGGCGGCAAGTCCCAACTGGCAGCCGGTCTCATGCGGGACCTCGCCGGGGACGCCGTCACCGTTTACTCTGCAGGCACCAAGCCGGGCAGCTCCCTGAACAACCAGGCCGTGGAATCCCTGAACGAGCTCGGCATCGACCTCACAGGCGAGCACCCCAAGCCGGTCACCGACGAGGTGCTCGACGCCGTCGACGTCGTTATCGTGCTGGGCACCGAAGCCAAACTGGAACCCCGCGAAGGCATCCGCTTCGAAACATGGGAAACCGACGAACCTTCCACGCGGGGCATCGAAGGCATGGAACGCATGCGCCTCGTCCGCGACGACATCAACACACGCGTCCGGAAGCTCTATGCAGAACTCACAGGCAACTGAGCCCTTCCGTGATCCGGTCGTATCTGTATTGTTCGGCACGTCCGGCACAATGGCTTAGCGCTGGCGGTGCCCGGGCAGATACGGTAGTAGCATGACGTCACCCACCGCCACCGAGACCTTACGCGCCAAGCGCAACATCCCAGCAGAAATCGCCCGTTCGTGGCTCCTGGTCAACGCCATGAAAACCGAACTGTTTGACCAGTCGGCTGTTTCGCGCGCTGACTCGATCATCCTCGACATCGAGGACGCCGTGGACCCGTCGCAAAAGGACGAGGCGCGCGGACACGTGATTGACTGGCTCAGCGGCGGCGGCCAGGCCTGGGTCCGCATCAACGATGCCACCAGCCCGTTCTGGGCCGATGACCTTGCAGGGCTGCGCGGTACCCCGGGACTGCTCGGCGTGATGCTCGCCAAGACCGAATCAGCTGACCAGGTGACCGAAAGCTTCCACCGGATGGACGGCAAGACGCCGGTCATTCCGCTCGTGGAATCTGCGCTCGGCATCGAGGAAGCCAACCACATCGCCAAGGCCCAGGGTGCCTTCCGCCTGGCCTTCGGCTCCGGCGACTTCCGCCGCGACACCGGCATGGCGGCCACGGCGGAGGCCATGGCCTATCCGCGCGCGAAACTGGTGGTTGCCAGCCGCGTCGGCAACCTGCCGGGCCCCATTGACGGCCCCACAGTGGGCACCAACCACCCCATCCTGCGCGAGCAGACAGGCATCACCGTGATGATGGGGATGACCGGCAAGCTGTGCCTGGCCATCGATCAGACGAACGTCATCAACGAAGTCATCAGCCCCACGCCGTCGGATGTCGCCTGGGCCACGGACTTTATGTCCGACTTCGAGGCCAACGGCCGTGTCATCCGCGACGGCTCCGACCTGCCCCGCCTGGGCCGTGCCGAAAAGATCATAAAGCTCGCGGTAGCGTTCGGCGTGCAGCCGGCGCTGTAGCGCCACCCGTACACGCAAACACAGGAGACCCCGCGACCGATACCCGCTATCCGGTTCACGGGGTCTTTGGGTTGGCGCGCCGGCGCAGTGCGTAGGGCACGACGGCGGCAGCCCGGTCCTGCGCCTCCAGTCACCGTCGGGGGACCTCCGCGAGGTCAGCCTCGAGCCAGGCGGCAGGCCGGCCGTGCAGGAACCGCTGTTCCGAACGTGCTCGGTAGACTGTCAGGGTGCTCAAAGAATTCTGGGAGTCAGCCCCCACCTCGTACAAAGTCCTGGTGTTCGGCGCCATGGGCCTCATCGCCGTCGGGATCATCCTGAACCTGGTGGGCAACAACACCAACAACAGTGGCCTCGCCATGGCGTCCCTTGCCGTCATCGGCCTGGGCCTGGTCCTGCACATCGCCGGGATTGTGGTTCGGGGCCAGACCATCCGGAAGAACCTCAAGCGTTAGCGGCAGCGTTCCGGAGCACGTGGCTGCGGGCGTGCTCCACAGCCTCGGGCAGGGACGTGAACAGGTGCTTGTGATGCCGCAGCGAGCGGATTACCCCGACGTTGGTCACGAGTTCGAGGTGTTGCGGCTGGACGCCCTTCAGCAGGACTGTCACGCCGCGCAGCTCCAGCGCCGAGATGACCTCCACCAGCGTGTGGGCCCCGGTGGCGTCGAGCATCCGCACCTGTGACAGCCGGATGATTGCCACCTGGATGTCCCGGACCTGGCTGATTTCCTGCAGGACGCGTTCCGCGGCGCCGAAGAACATGGCTCCGTCCAGCCTGAAGACCGCGATGTGCTCGTCCCCCTCCTCGCGGGGTCCCGGAATCTCCTCACGCTTCACGCCGCTGAGCGAGGCGAACTTCCTCAGCGTGAAGAGGGCCGCGGCGACAAGCCCGATCTCGATGGCCACGATCAGGTCGAAGGCCACGGTGATGAGCGCCGTCAGGACGAACACGAAGGCGTCGGCGCGGGTGGAGCGCATGATGGCGGTGACCGTGTGCCTTGAAACCATGCGGGTTGCCGTGACCATCAGGATCCCGGCCAGGACCGCCAGCGGGATCTTCCCGACCAGGCCGGCCGCCAGGTAGATGATGGCCAGCAGCACGAGCGCGTGAACAATCGCGGAGAGCCGGGTCTTGGCGCCGGAGCGTACGTTGACCGCGGTCCGGGCGATGGCTCCCGTGGCCGGCATGCCGCCGAAGAACCCCGCCGCAACGGACGCCAGTCCCTGCCCCATGAGCTCCCGGTCCGGGCTGTAAGCCCCGGAGGGCCTCCCGTCAGGGCCAACCATGCCGGCTGCCACCCGTGCGGACAGCAGGGACTCGATAGCGGCCAGCATCGCGATGGACACCGCGGGCATCAGCAGCCCGCCCAGCGCTGCCGGATCAAGGGACGGCATCGACGGCGCGGACAGGGAGTGCGGCAGGGCGCCGATCCGTGGAATGTCCAGCTGCAGCAGCTCGGCCGCCACGGTGGCCAGCAGCACTGCGACCAGGCTCGCGGGCAGGGCTTTGTTCAGCTTCGGGAGCAGGAGCATCACGGCGGCCACACCCACCACGACGCCGAGCGTCTGAAGAACGGCGGGCAAGGTGGCCTGGGAGGCGCTCTCGAAGGCGGCCAGCATTGTGTTGTGGCCCGGTATCCCCGCGGTGCCGGTGGCCATGGGGACCTGCTGGAGAAAGATGATCGCGGCGATGCCGAGCGTGAAGCCCTCCACCACCGGCCACGGGATGAAGGCCACCGCCCGGCCCAGCCCGCTGATGCCCAGGATGGCCACCAGCAGCCCTGCGATCAGGGAGACCAATGCGATGCTGCCGACGCCGTGCGTGGCGACCACCGGGGCCAGCACCACGACCATCGCGCCGGTGGGGCCGGAGACCTGGACGTGCGAGCCGCCCATGACCGCAGCCACCAGGCCGGCCACTACGGCGGTGATGAGTCCGGCTTCGGCGCCGACGCCCGAACTCACTCCGAAGGCCAGAGCCAGCGGCAAGGCCACAATCCCCACGGTGATGCCGGCCAGCAGATCCGTTTTCCAGGACGAGCGCAGCCCGTCATAGTCGCGGCGGGACGGCAGGAACCGGCTGAGATGCGCCAGGGCAGCACTCATGAATTTGAACCCTTCAGATGCTCGCTGGGCAGTCCCTGCGCGAGTTTGAGCTGTTCGTTGGAATCGGTCAGGCTGTCGAGGAGGAAGGTCCGGGCGATGGCCAGCAATTCGGCGATCTTCGGGTGAGCCAGCCGGTAGGTCACGGTGTTTGCGGAACGGACCGAGGTCACCACCCCGTGCCGGCGCAGGGTGGCGAGATGCTGGGAAAGGTGGGATGCCTCGAGGCCCGTCTCGAACAGCAGGTAGCTGACGGTGCCCGAGTTGTCCGGCGCCGCGGACAGCAGTTCGAGCACGCGGATCCGCGCCGGGTGGGCGAGGGCCTTGAACAGGTTTGCCTTGATCTCGTATAAGGGGGATTGCGCTGCCGAAATCATCGCTGCCTGTGCTTTCTCGTCACCGCCGAGCGGGGGAACGGCCATGAATTGATGAATTGATGAATTCATCATACCGTAATGGTAATCCTGTGCTGCCCTATGTCATCAGCGCGGGCGCCCGGACGCGTGACGCTAGGCTTGATTCCATGACTATCAATCCGGACCTGCAGGGCCGCAGCTACCCTGCCGCAGAGGTTTACGACGTCGGCCGCGAGAAGATCCGCGAGTTCGCCCGCGCGGTCAAGGCCACGCACCCAGCCCACTTCGACATCGAGGCCGCCAAGGCCCTGGGCCACAAAGACCTGGTGGCACCGCCCACGTTCGCCATCATCATCGCCCAGCGCGCCGATGCCCAGCTGATCGAGGATCCGGATGCCGGCATCGACTTCTCCCGAGTGGTCCACGCCGACCAGCGCTTCATCCACCACCGCCCCATCTTTGCCGGCGACCGCCTGGTTGCCGAACTGCACGTTGACGGTGTCCGTGCCATGGGCGGCGGCGCCATGATCACCACCCGCCAGGAGATTTTCGCCCTCGCAACAGACGATTCGCGCGAGGCAGTCGCCACCACCACGTCATCCATCCTCGTCCGCGGAGAGGGACAGTAATCATGAGCCCCAGCATCCACGAACTCAGCGCCGGCCAGGACATCGGCAGCCGCACCGTCGAGGTCACCCGCACCGACCTGGTCAAGTACGCCGGCGCCTCCGGCGACTTCAACCCCATCCACTGGAACGAAGCCTTCGCCACCGGCGTGGAACTGCCCGGCGTCATCGCCCACGGCATGTTCACCATGGGTGCCGCCGTGCAGCTGGTGAGCGACTGGGCAGGCGACCCCGCCGCCGTCGTCGACTTCCAGACCCGCTTCACCAAGCCGGTCCTGGTTACGGACACCACCGGAACCACGGACCCCGGGGCCACCATCGAGGTCAGCGGCGCCATCGGAAAGCTCGACGCCGAGGCGGGCACCGCCCGCATTGACCTCACCGTGGTTGCCGCCGGACAGAAAGTGCTGATGAAGGCCCAGGCCGTCGTCAGGCTGTCCTGACCATCCACTAGGGTTGTCTCGATTTCCCTATAGTGTGGATAGGTGACTTCCACCCTGCTTTCTGCCCTTACCACGGCCGCCGTCGGAGGCCCCGCCGGCAAGTACATTGAGGCCAGAACCGAGGCCGAAATCATCGACGCTGTCCGCACGGCGGACGCTGCGGGGGAGCAGGTCCTCATCATCGGCGGCGGCTCCAACCTCCTGATTTCCGACGACGGGTTCCCCGGCACCGTGGTCAGGATCGCCTCGGAAGGGTTCGTCGTCAACGCCGAGGACTCCTGCGGCGGCGTGGCGGTGGTGGTCCAGGCCGGCCACAACTGGGATGCCCTGGTGGAACACGCCGTGCTGCATGCGTGGTCCGGCATCGAAGCCCTCGCCGGCATCCCGGGCGCCACCGGCGCCACGCCCGTCCAGAACGTCGGGGCCTACGGCTCCGACGTCTCCCAGACCATCGCGGTGGTTCGCACCTGGGACCGGACCCGGAACGCGGTCCAGACCTTCACCAACTCCGAGCTGAAGTTCGGCTACCGCGATTCCATCCTGAAGCAGACCACGGTAGACGGCTCACCCCGCTACGTGGTGCTGACGGTCGAGTTCCAGCTGCCGCTGGGCCGGATGAGTGCGCCCATCCGCTACGCCGAACTGGCCCGGTCACTGGGCGTGGAGCCTGGCAAACGTGCCTACTCCAACGATGTCCGCCGGGAAGTCCTGCGGTTGCGTGCTTCCAAGGGCATGGTCCTGGATCCGGCCGACCGGGACACGTATTCCACCGGCTCCTTCTTCACCAACCCAGTAGTCCCCGTGGACGTGGCGGCAGGGCTGCCGGAGTCCGCCCCGCAGTACCCCGCCGGGGCGGACGGTCTGGTGAAGCTGTCAGCCGCCTGGCTGATCGACCAGGCAGGTTTCGGCAAGGGCTACGGCCTGGCGGAAGGCAGCGCCTCCGGCGGGCGGGCGGCTCTGTCCACGAAACATACGCTCGCCATCACCAACCGCGGCTCCGCCAGCGCCAAGGACATGCTGGCCATCGCGCGCGAGGTGCGCGCCGGCGTCGTCGAACGCTTTGGCATTGAACTGCACCCGGAACCGTTGCTCATCGGCCTGACGCTCTAGCGTCAGCCTGCTCAAGTGGCCGGCGCCATCCGCCCGTCCACGGCGCCTATCAGCCGGACGTTTGTGGCCATGCCCAGCAGGGCGCCGGCCCAGCCGGTCAGCGCCAAATATGGACCCATAAACAGCCAGACCATGAGTCCCGGAAGCGCCGGGTTCGTCGCGGCCGCGACGATGCAGGCCACCAGTCCGATCACAGCAGTGGCATGGGCGAGGATCCAGAGCAGCCGGCCGCTGACGGGATAGAGCTTCCAGTCGCGCACAATGTGGACCTTGCCGCGGCCCACCCGGATGCCGGGAAACAGCACGGCATACCCGCCGCCCAGCGACAGAAACAGGGACGGCAATAAGAGTTCCAGGGGTGCCTCGCCGCCGCCTCCCGCGGCCTGGAAACCAATGACCGGGGCAAGCCCGATGGCCACGCCGGCCAGGACCGAAACGGTCCCTGCCACCAGCCAGCATTGCGTTTCGCGCGCGAACAATTGCCACAAACTCCCCAAAGTCATGCTTCTACCCTAACGGGCCAGGTTCTACGATGAGGACATGGCAGTGAACCGCGTAAGCCCCAAGGTGATGGGCAGGCTCCGGCTGGCCTCTCAAGGATTGTTTGGCCCCGGACTTGGCTCAGTTGAGGATGCGGTCCGCTGGATGACGGCCACACAGGCGCAGGACCTGCAGGCCGCGCTCCGGGCCATCGGCCTCCGCGTTCCGGGCGCAGGGTTGACTGGCGTGCGGGCCGCGCTGGACAGCGGCAGTGTGGTCCGGTCCTGGCCGATGCGCGGCACCCTGCACTTCGTGGCTCCGGAGGACCTGCGCTGGATGCTGGGCCTGACCACCGAGCGACTCAGCCGCATCGTTGCCGGCCGGCACCGGGAACTGGACATCACGTGGGCGGACATCGAGAAGTGCCGCGACGTGGCCCTGGAGCGGATTGCGGCCAGCGGTCCCGTGAGCCGGACCGAAGTCTTCGAGGTGTTTGAGGCGGCCGGTCAGCCCACCACCGGCCAGCGGGGGATCCACATCCTGGGGACACTGTGCCGGCACGCCTGGCTGGTTCAAGGCCCATTGGCCGGGAACCAGCAGCTGCTGGTGGCGTTCGACGACTGGATCCCGGAGTCGCGGGATCTTGAGCGGCAGGAAGCGATCGCCGAGTTCATGCTGCGCTACTTCCGCAGCCACGGCCCTGCCACCGTCCGCGACTTCGCCTGGTGGACGCAGATTCCCCTGACAGACGTGCGGGCAGCGTTTGAACTGGTCAACGGGAAGCTGGTGGAGCTGGAATTCGGGGGTGTCCACTATTGGATGTCACCGGACACTGCGTCAATGCTCGACGACGGTGTGCCCGGCCAGCGGTCCGTCCTCCTTCTGCCGGGCTTCGACGAGTTTGTGCTGGGCTACATGGACAGGAGCCTGGTGCTGGCCCCTGAACACGCCAACAAGATCGTCCCGGGCGGCAACGGAGTGTTCAAAAAGACCGTCGTGGCAGGGGGAGAGGTGATCGGCACGTGGGCGCGGGCCGGAACGACCCGGAGCGCCGCCGTCGTGCCTGAGCTGTTTGACGACGCCAAGCCACTCGGGCCCGCTGCGCAGGCCGCCGTCAACAGAGCCGCCGAACAGTACCTCGCATTCCTGGACAGCTGAGACGGGCTCCGCCAGCGCATGCCCCCGCCGCCGACGCAAAAGCGGCACTGCCCCGCACGAGCTGCCCTGCCCAACACGAGCTGCCCTGCCCCGCAGGAGCGGTGCGGGGGGCAGCACCGTTCCTGCGGGGCAGGGCCGTTCAAGTAGCGCGAGGGGACTCGGGGTTACAGGTTCCCGGTGGCGATGTTGAGCATGCGGCGCAGCGGCTCGGCGGCGCCCCAGAGCAGCTGGTCACCCACGGTGAAGGCGCTGATGTACTCCGGGCCCATTTCCATCTTGCGGATGCGGCCCACGGGGATGTCCAGCGTGCCGGACGCGGCCACCGGGGTCAGGCCTGCCATGGAGTCTTCCTTGGTGTTCGGGATGACCTTGGCCCACTCGTTGTCCTCGGCGAGGAGCTTTTCGATCTCGGCCACGGAGAGGTCCTCGCGGAGCTTCAGCGTCAGCGCCTGCGAGTGCGAACGCATGGCGCCGATCCGGATGCACAGCCCGTCCATGATGATCCGGTTCTCGTCCGAGGTGCCCAGGATCTTGTTGGTTTCAACCCCGGCCTTCCACTCTTCCTTGGACTGGCCGTTGCCCAGGTCCGCGTCGATCCACGGGATCAGTGAGCCGGCCAGCGGCACGCCGAACTGGGTGGCGTCGATGTCGGTGCGCTGGTGGGCGAGGACCTTGCGGTCGATTTCCAGGATGGCCGACGCCGGGTCGTCCAGTTCCGAGCTCACTTCGGCATTGAGCGTGCCGAACTGGCTGAGCAGTTCGCGCATGTGCCGGGCGCCGCCGCCGGAGGCAGCCTGGTAGGTCATGGACGTGCCCCATTCGACGAGGCCGTTCTTGAACAGCCCACCGAGGCCCATAAGCATGCAGGACACAGTGCAGTTGCCGCCGATGAAGTCCTTGGTGCCGTTGACCAGGCCCTTGTCGATAACGTCGCGGTTGATTGGGTCCAGCACGATGATCGAGTCGTCGTTCATGCGCAGCGTGGAGGCTGCGTCGATCCAGAGGCCGTCCCAGCCGCGGCCGCGCAGCTCGGTGTGCACGCGCTTGGTGTAGTCCCCGCCCTGGGCGGTGACAATAATGGGCAGCTTAGCCAGCGTGTCGACGTCGAACGCGTCCTCGAGCTTGCCGGCCGCGCCGGCGGCAGCACCGGCAACAGCCGGGGCGGCACCTCCCGCGTTTGATGTGGAGAAGAACACCGGGTTGATGTTGGCAAAGTCGCTTTCATCCTGCATGCGCTGCATCAGGACGGAGCCGACCATGCCGCGCCATCCGACCAGGCCGACGGAGGGGGTAGCTGCTGTAGTCATTCGTCCAGTTTAGACTTTGGAGCCGGCAGGGCGCAGTCGGTTACGTCACTGCTGTGGGGATGCGAACGACGGCGTGCGGCAGCTCCGAGCGTCAGCTGCGTTTGCTTTCCTCCAGCACCGCGGTTTTACGGAGGCGCAACGCGTAGAAGGCGCCGAAGGCGAACACCTGCGTCACCACCACCAGCACGATGGCCCCGGCGATTTTGTTGCCGCCAAGGATCATGGTCAGGCCAACGATCGCAGACAGCAGCGCGAGCAGCGGCAGCAGCATGTAGCCCAGCACAAACAGTGTTTCCGGTTTTTTCAACATCTCAGCCCTGCGTCCTAATCCATTTGGTAAACCTGTAGCGCGTTCCGTTGGCTGCCGTCAGCCACCCGTCCGGCGGGACGGACGCGGCCGCCTCCCAGGTCTCATCGAGCTCGGGAGCGAACGTGTCGCCGTCGGTCTCCACGTCGATGGTGGTGACCACTGCAACGTTGGCGAGTTGGGTGGACTGGCGGAAGACTTCGCCGCCGCCCAGGATCCACACGGTCCCGCCGCCGTCGACAAACTGCGACTCAAGGAGGGCATCATCGAGGGAGGGGACCACGATGGCGCCCTCCGCCTCGGGCGATTCTCCCCAGTTTTTCTGCCGCGTGATCACAATGTTCGTCCGGCCCGGCAGGGGACGGTACTTGTCCGGGAAGGACAGCCACGTTTTGCGGCCCATGATCACCGGGTGCCCCATGGTGAGGCGGTTGAAGTGCTTCAGGTCCTCGGGCAGGCTCCACGGCATGTCGCCGTCCTTGCCGATCACACCACCGGACGTCTGCGCCCATACCAGGCCGACGCCGGTCACGGAACCGGCAAGCTCCTGCGTGAAGGCCTGGGCGTCTGCTGTGTTCTCGGTGCTCATACGGCGATCGGGGCTTTGATGGTGGGGTGGTGTTTGTAGCCCACCACGTCGAAGTCCTCGAGCGTGTAGTCGAATATCGAGGCAGGCTTCCGGGTGATCTTCAGCTGCGGGTATTCATACGGTTCCCGGTCCAGCTGCTTCAGCACCTGGTCCATGTGGTTCTCGTAGATGTGGACGTCGCCGCCTGTCCATACAAACTCGCCAGGCTCGAGCCCCACCTGCTGCGCAATCATGCACGTGAGCAGGGCGTAGGAGGCAATGTTGAAGGGCACGCCCAGGAACATGTCCGCCGAGCGCTGGTACAGCTGGCAGGACAGCTTGCCGTCAGCCACGTAGAACTGGAAAAACGCGTGGCATGGGGGCAGCGCCATGTCCTTGAGCTCGGAGACGTTCCAGGCAGACACGATGTGCCGCCGCGAATCCGGGTTGGTTTTGAGGTTCTCCACCAGCTCGGCGATCTGGTCAATATGGCCGCCGTCAGGGGTGGGCCAGCTGCGCCACTGGACGCCGTACACGGGACCCAGTTCGCCTTCTGCGTCAGCCCACTCGTTCCAGATGCTCACGCCCTGGTCCTGCATCCACTTGACGTTCGATTCGCCGCGCAGGAACCACAACAGCTCCACTGCCACGGACTTGAAGTGCACGCGTTTGGTGGTGATCAGCGGGAAACTCCGGCCAAGGTCAAAGCGCAGTTGACGGCCGAAAACACTTGTGGTTCCGGTGCCCGTGCGGTCGGATTTGTGCGTGCCATGGGCCAGCACATCGCGCAGGAGGTCTTCATAAGGCGTCGGGATGCTCACGGCTAAAGTCTACCGGGCCAAGCCCTGCCAACCCCGCAATGGGCCCGCGGCTGGCCTCAGCGTTGGCCGCAGGCCGCGCATCGGTTCAGTCCTTCCTCAGTTTGCCGCGGACCAGATCCAGCAGCAGCTCATCGGTGAGCCGGGCGTCGCGTCCGGCATTGACCAAAAGGTCGACGGCGGCAGTCACCGATTCCGGCACCGGCCCGCCTGCCTGGCCGGCGCCGCCCGGTGCCGGGTGCGAGACGACGGTGCCGTTCCGCCGTCGGGATTCAATGAGTCCGGCAGCCTCAAGTTCCTTGTAGGCGCGCCCCACCGTTCCGGCGGCGATGCCCAAGTCCGCGGCCAGGCTACGGACGGTGGGTAGCCGGCTTCCGGTGGTGAGTGTTCCGGCGGCGATCAGGGAGCTGATCTGCGAACGGATCTGCTCATAGGGCGGGGTTGCCGAGCGCAGGTCCACGGAGATGCCGGCGTTCACCGCGCCCCTTCCGGGACGGGCTTCGCCGGGGCGGCTGGAGTCCGGGCAAAACCCTTGATCGGAATGACGGCGATCACCACTCCGGCGGCAGCGAGCACCGCCCCGGCAATGACTGCCGGCTGCCACGGGGCGGCCCAGGTTGTCGCGGTCAGACCCAACAGCGGCGGCCAGACGTTGCTCGCCGTCATCAGCAGCACGCCGGCCTGGGCAGTGGAGTAGGCGGCAAACGTCCGGACCACACGATGGACTGTGATGGCCCGGAGTGCCGCGTCCAGGCCGGGGATGTCGGTGGAAATACTGCGACGCCGCCGAGCCGCAGCAACCGGCAGGCATGCGGTGGCCACGACTGCCGCCGTCGCCACCGCTGCGATCACCCAGCCGGGAGAACCCTCGGGGGGCGTGCTGCCCGGGCGAACGAAGCCGTCCAGCACGGCCTCCCGCAGTTCCCCCTCACCCGCGGCAGTCAGCACCGTGATCGCGGCGAATAGTGCGACGGCGACGATCGCCGTGGTGAGCAGGGCCGGGCTCACCAGTTGCCGCGGCCAGGTCCGAGGTATCCAGTGCGTGCCATAGTTGCGCTGGAGCAGCATTTCTCCGCCGCCGCCCACCACCAGCAGGACCGCTACTGCCATCAGCGCCACAAACACCACCGGCAACCACGGCAGCCCGGCACTGGAGATCAAAAAGCCCGGCACAAACAATCCCAGCGCGGCGGCTGCAACCGGTGCGAGACCCATGGCTGCGCCCAGCGAAACTGAGAGGCGGGTTGCGGGGTGGACGGCGGCCGGTGATCCTGTCGGACGACTGCCGCTGCCATTGAGCTGCGCACTGGCAAACTTGGGTGGCGCCCAGCCCCACATCGCCAGCAGCACCACCAGTACTATCAACCCGGCCGGGTTGGTCCAGCTGGACGCATTGGCGGCCGGGTCCGGCCGGGCCGCGAAATTTCCGGCCACCGCGCCAAGGCCCGCCGCAATGGTTGCCAGGGTCCGCAAGAGCCTGTTCATGGCGATGGTCCGCAGCAGGTCGTTGTCAGCAGCATCCAGGGCCTCGAGTTGCCTTCGTTGGCTGATGAGCTTCAGGACCAGGACGGTTCCCACCGCCAGGGCCAGCCAGGCGGCGCCCAGGCAGGCGGCAAGAACCGCCCCCTGGATCCGGCCGTCCCCACCAACGCTGCGGAAGCCGTTGGATCCTTCCTGCACTGTGCCGTAGGGGACGGCTTCGTAGGCGGGAAGGCCAGCCACAAAGCCAATCTGCAGTGCCGAGCCCACAAAGATCGCGGCGACAGTCCAGGCGAGGCCTCGGGGCAGGAAGTCCCGGATGCGGCGGATCTCCAAGGAGGCCAGCCTGCGGGGGAGTCGGGGACCCGGATAGCTCAGCTGTCCCATGGCATGGACGGCGAGGCAGCCCAGGACCGGCCACGCCAGGGCTTCGAGGATGCTTGTTGGCGTGGCCAGCGGGGGAGAGGTGCTCCCGGCGGGAAAGATGCCGGCATTTCCCGCGGCCTGCAGGGAGCTCGCCAACCACCCGATCACGCCGATCCACAGCGCATGCTGGGAAACCGTCACAGCGTTGGTCCCGCCGCCCGGTGCCCTGATCACCCACCGCAGCACCAGGTACAGGCCAGCGGCCAACAGGCAGGGCCACAAGAGGACCATGGGCGGCACGTTGTGGACCGCTATTTCGAAACCGTCGACGCCAGGCACATCATCCCCCAGATTTTGCGCATCAATGTACTAAGTATTTGATACAAACATCTCCGGGTCAACCGTGTGTGGGCCTGGCGGCCGGAGGCTGAAATCCTCAGTCGTCGAAGGGCTTGAACTGCTCCACGGCCACGATGCGGTGCTTGTTCCCGACGGCAACGTGGCACACCACCATCTCGCCGGGGGACAGATAAGGATCCGAGTCCGGCAGGAGCGCGCGCAAACGGCCTGTCATGTGCTTGCCCAGCTGGCCCAGAACCGTGGGCAGTGCAGGACGGTGCGTGCAGACGGCGACGGGTTGTGCCTTCTCCAGGAGCGCCTCAATGGCGGCTGCGGTTTTTTTGGGGGTCCTCGCGTGCTTGTGTTCTGTCAGCGTTTCCACCAGTTTGACCTTGGCTCCTGAAACCTTCAGGTACGGCGCCACAGTTGAGACGCAGCGCTGCCAGGGACTCGTCACCACGCGCGGCGGCTTCCAGGCCTGCAGCAGCCGGCCGATGGCCTGTGCCTGCCTGATTCCCGTCGCGGCCAGGGGACGTTCCCCCTCGGCCTTGGACCAGGACGAGCGCGGCTTGGCCTTTGCATGCCGCACCACAATCAGTGGCCACGTGTTCAGTTCACCGCGGCTATGGGCGGCCTGAAGGTGCTCCAGCGGGACGACGTCGGACGGGTTGGTCAGCAGCCCCGCGGCCGTTTCAGGGGGGCACCACACCACACGGTCCACCTCCTTGCCGTCGGGAACGAGGCGGGCACCATTGACGTGGACCGCCCAGTAGTGGACCACCTTCAGTCCGGTCGGCACCCGGTAGTGGATGGGCGGGAGCGGAATGCCCAGGGGCGCGGAAAGGCCGATCTCCTCCTGCACCTCACGGGCCGCGCATTCGGGTAGGGTCTCGCCGGCGTCGATCTTGCCCTTCGGCCAGGACCAGTCGTCATACCGCGGACGGTGGATCAGCAGGACTTCAAGACCGTCCGAGTTGATACGCCAGGGCAGCGCCCCGGCCGCGACGACGGTAACTGCTTCGCCGGGATGGTCTGTCTGGTCTGCTACGTGGATGTCGCTCGCCAACGCCGTAGCCCTACCGCCGGCTCAGGCTGCGCTGGCGGGTGCGCGACGCCAACAGCCAGGACTGGATGTCGTCGAGGTGGCTGCCGTCGTCAGCAATGTGGTGCCGGTTCCACTGTCCCTCGTTATCCAGATGCCAGCTGGCTGTCTCCGGATCCATGTAGCGCCGCAGCAGGTTTAGGACGTAGCTGATGTCGTCGGGATTGGACAGCTGGACCAGCGCCTCGACCCTGCGGTCCAGGTTCCGGTGCATCATGTCGGCCGAGCCGATGTAAACCACGGGATCGCCGCCGTTCGCGAAGGCGAACACCCGGGAGTGTTCCAGGAAGCGGCCCAGCACCGAGCGGACGGTGATGTTGTCGCTGAGGCCCGGGACGCCTGGACGCAGCGAGCAGATGCCGCGCACAATGACGTCCACCATCACGCCGGCCTGGGATGCGCGGTAAAGGGAGTCGATGATGGCTTCGTCCACCATGGAGTTGACCTTGATCTGCACCCTGGCGGCCAGCCCTGCCCGGGCGTTGCGAATCTCGGTCTCGATGCGGTCGATCAGGCCGGAGCGGACCGAGCGGGGAGCAACCAGGAGCCGCTTGAAGGTGGACTTCGGCGCATAGCCGGAGAGCTGGTTGAACAGCTTGGAAAGGTCCTCGCCCACCTGGTCGTTGGCGGTCAGCAGGCCAAGGTCCTCGTAGTAGCGGGCCGTGCGGGGGTGGTAGTTGCCGGTGCCGATGTGGCAGTAGCGGCGCAGCCCGTCCACTTCCTGGCGGACCACCAGCGACAGCTTGCAGTGGGTTTTCAGGCCCACGATGCCGTAGACCACGTGGACGCCCGCCTGTTCCAGCTTGCGTGCCCAGGAGATGTTGGCCTGCTCATCGAACCTGGCCTTGATCTCCACGAGGGCCAGCACTTGTTTGCCGGCCTCGGCGGCGTCGATCAGGGCGTCAACGATGGGGGAGTCGCCCGACGTCCGGTACAGGGTCTGCTTGATGGCCTGGACCTTGGGGTCCGCGGCTGCCTGTTCCAGGAACGCCTGCACCGAGGTGGAGAAGGAGTCGTACGGGTGGTGGAGCAGGATGTCGCGGCGGCGCATGGCCGAGAAAACGTTGGCGGCCTTGGACGTCTCGGACTCGTTAAGGAACCGGGACGTGTGCGGCATGTGCTTGGGGTAATGAAGGTCTGCACGGTCAATTCCGGCGATGACGGACAGCCCGCGGAGGTCCAACGGAGCCGGGAGCGAGTACACCTCGGACTCTTCCACTCCGAGCTCGCGGATGAGCAGGGCCCGGATGTTCGGGTTGATGTCGTGGGTGACCTCGAGGCGGACGGGAGGGCCGAACCGGCGGCGCAGCAGTTCCTTCTCCAGCGCCTGCAGGAGGTTCTCGGCGTCGTCCTCTTCCACCTCGAGGTCCTCGTTACGGGTGACGCGGAAGATGTGGTGTTCCAGGACTTCCATGCCGGCGAAGAGCTTGTCCAGGTGGACGGCTATGACTTCCTCAAGCGCGATGAAACGCGCCACGCGTCCCGCGACAGCCCCGGCCCGCGGACCGTCGATGGAGATCAGGCGGGGAAGCTGGTCCGGAACCTTGAGGCGGGCGAAGAGTTCCTTGTCGCTCACAGGGTTGCGAACCACCACGGCCAGGTTCAGGGAGAGCCCAGAAATGTAGGGGAACGGGTGTGCCGGGTCCACGGCCAGGGGCGTCAGGATCGGGAAGACCTTTTCGGCGAACATGGCGCTGAGCTGCTGCTTGGCGGCGTCGTCCAGTTCGTCCCAATGCATCAGGTGGATGTGCTCATAGGCCAAGGCGGGGCGGATCTGTTCGGCGTAGACCTGGGCGTGGCGCTGCTGGAGGCGGTGGGCTTCGTCGCCGATCTTCTCCAGCACCTCCACAGGGCTGAGGCCGGCAGGGGAAGGCACGGCGAGGTTGGTGGCGATGCGCCGCTTCAGGCCTGCCACGCGGACCATAAAGAACTCGTCCAGGTTGGACGCGAAGATGGACAGGAAAGCCACGCGTTCCAGCAGGTGGAGAGTGGGATCTTCGGCGAGTTCCAGGACGCGGGAGTTGAACGCCAGCCAGCTGAGCTCGCGGTCCAGGAAGCGGTCCGGCCGGATGTCCCCTTCGGGCACAAGGTTGGGCGCAAACTCGGGGATGTCGATCCGGTCCTGCGTTGCACGCGAGGCAGGGACTTCAGACGAGCCGAAGCGCGCGCGCACCGGCACTGAAGCGCCCTCGGACGTGACTGTTCCGGCGGGTTCCGGTTTCATGGTCTCTCCTCTTACCTGGCGCTTGATGCTGGCCCTCGGCCGGCGCGGTTCTCTACCAACCTTACAATCAATCAGCGTCCACGAGCCCTAGATTTCGGCCCATCCGAAGCCGTTAGTCACACGAGCGGCCTAACTCACCCGGGCGCCATTAAACGGCGGCCAGCGGGCCGTACATCACATCCATATCCCAGCGTGTGAAGCCCAGGCCCCGGTAGAGGGAAACCGCCGCAGTGTTGTCGGCATCCGTGTAGAGCATGACGGCGTGAAGACCCAGACCCTGCAGATGCCTGATGCCGGCCACTGTGAGGGCTTTGCCCAGGCCCATACCCTGTGCGGCCGGTGTGACGCCCACCGCGTAGACCTCGCCGATCGCCGGATGGGCGCCGTGGCGCGGATGCACCTTGGTCCAGTGGAATCCCAGCAGCCGGTCCTCGGCGTCCACCGCCAGCAGGAAGCCCTCAGGATCAAACCAGTCCTCGGCCATCCGGGCATCCAGGTCCGCGCGGGACATGGAGCCCTGCTCGGGGTGGTGGGCAAAGGCGGCGCGGTTTGCGGCCAGCCAGCGGTCCTCGTCCTTGCCCGGCACAAAGGCGCGCAGCGTGACGCCGTCCGGGAGGCCGACGTCGGGCAGTTCCGCAGCGGCGGTAGTCAGCCTCATCTTCCAGAGTTCGCGCACCGGACCGTAGCCGTAGCGGGATGCGAGGTCCGCTGCCGCCTCGTGGTTGCCGTGGGACCAGGCCTTCAGGCCGTCGAGGCCGCGCCCGGACTTGAGCGCGGCGACAAGGCGGTCGGCCACGCCTTGGTTGCGGTAGCTGGGATGGACGGCAATTTCCAGGACTCCGCTGCCGTCCGCGTCCTCCACAACAACCGCAACCCCGGCCAGGTCCTGGCCTGAGGACGGGTCGGAGTCCTCGTCCGGCGCGTAGAGGGCAAGGGTCAGGAGGGAATGCTCTGCCGAGTCCCCGGCGCGGAGCGTCACCACTGTTTGCTCGGAAAGCGAAGGGTTGCCGTCAGACTCTTCGGCAGCTGCCAGGAGCGCCACGCAATCCTTCAGCAGCTGTTCTTCCACGCCGCCGTGGACTACAAGGACGGGCCATTTTTCCGGGTGCGCAGGACTCATGAGGCTAGGCTATACGCCCCGGCCGGAAGGCGCTCCGATTTGATGCCCCCGGGGCCAGCCACGTATAGTCGTTATCTCACCCGCCGGTCACGGTGGGAACGAGGGGGATCCACCAGTGGGGTGGCCTCGATACGTTCGACCCGTATGTCCTCCACAAATAAAGCTTCACTAAGACAGGAACAGCCCCGGACCACTGGTCCGGGGCTGTTCCTGCATTAAGGTGCTGTCTGAACGGTGTCAGGCTTCCGTCAGTTCGTCTTCCTGCTGCCGCACCAGGGTCAGGCGGTAGCCGACGTTCCGGACCGTGCTGATCAGGTTTTCGTGGTCGGCGCCGAGTTTGGCGCGCAGCCGCCGGACGTGGACATCCACGGTGCGCGTGCCGCCGTAGTAGTCATAGCCCCACACCTCGGTGAGCAGCTGCTGACGGGTGAAGACGCGGCCGGGGTGCTGGGCCAGGTATTTGAGGAGTTCGAATTCCTTGAACGTAAGGTTCAGCGGCGCTCCGTTGACGCGGGCGGTGTAGCTCGCTTCATCGATGACCACGCCTGCCGCGCGGATCTCCGTGGGGGCGTCATCCTTGTCCGGCACTGCCCGCGCTACGGAGAGCCTGATTCGGGCCTCCACTTCGGCGGGACCGGCTGAATCGAGCACGATGTCATCCACGGCCCAGGCCGAGGAAACGGCGGCCATGCCGCCTTCGGTCAGGATCAGGACCAGGGGTGCGCTCAGGCCGGTGGCTTTCAGCAGCTGGGTGAGGGAGCGGGCGCCCACGAGGTCCTTACGGGCGTCGAGAAGCACAATATCGCAGGGATCTGTCTCCAGCAGGGCTGTGGGCTCCGCGGCGAGGATGTGCACGCGGTGGTTCAGCAATTCCAGGGCAGGCAGAATGTCTACCGAAGAACCGGTGCTGTTCGTCAATAGCAGGATGTGCGACATTGTTCCTCCAAGGGGCGTCCGCGCATCTTCGGGCGACTGAACCGGGTTTTCACCGGCCGGTACTATCTCACTGCAGCGGTCTTGGCCGACTAAGGATCTATCCGGCCGGCATCCGTTGCAGGAAGCGTAGCTGAACTTTGAGTATACCCATCGGCCCGCGCGACGGCATTGATTCCGCCCCTCCAAACCTTCGTTTTGCGACATATCCGGGTCATATAAGGCAGGATTGAGCCGTGGGGCAGAACGCCCTGACGCGGTTGGCAGAGCCGCCGGGTCCACAGCCAGAATGGGATGCCACGAATTGAGTGCAGAGTCGAAGCCGCCGCGAACCGGCCGGCCGGGTCCCCGATGACCGCCGAGGTGCAGGCCCCGGCAAAGTCACTGGGCTCCTGGGTCATCGGTGTTGTCGGAGTGGCGGGTCTCGTGGCGATCATCGCCGGCGTATACGTCTCACGCGAGGCACTTATCGGCGTCGCCGCGGTGATTGCCATGGCGGTAGGCATTGGCTGGCCTCACTTCCTCCGTATCCCCGCGAAGAAGACCCTGGCAGCGGTTATTGCACTGCCCGGCGTCGGATCGGCGCTCGCTGCCGGCTTTGTCCCCGCCCCGGGTTTCCTGGACTGGACGCCCGCCTTCATGGCGCTGGGCATGATGGCCGTGTTTGTAGTGCAGCTCATCCGGGGTACTGGCCAGGCCCAACGGCTTGAATCCACCCTGGGCTGCTGCGCCGGTGTGCTCCTCTCCTGCCTGGGAGCAGGCTGGATCGCCGGCGGGCGCTTCAACGGCGTCCGCGAGATGCTTCTGGTGGCAGCCATCAGCGCTGCGGTGGCACTGTTGGCCGGCCTGATCCGATGGCCGGACAGCATCGTGGCCCCCCTCGGCATCGTGATGGCAGGGCTTGCCGGGCCGCTCGCTGGCCTGGTCTTTTCCGACATTGCTGTCCTGCCCGCGGCGATCTTCGGCGTTGTGGTGGGCGCCGTACTGGTCAGCTTCCGTCGCCTCGTAACACTCCGCGGCGGTCCGCTGAATCTGTTGGCTGCGGTTAGCATGGGGCTTGCACCGGTTTCGGCCGTGGGCTCCCTGGCTTACTTCATAGACAAACTACTCATCTACTAACAGGTTAGGATGGCATCATGTCCGTACTTGCATTTGAAATCTTCTTCCTCGTCCTGCTCGGCATCGCCAGCCTGTCCATGGCCTGGTTCGCCGGCTTTGTGGTTTACCGCCTCTTCAAAGGCCAGAAGTAAACCCGTTCAACGAGCTAGCATTTTCCTGAGGTAATTGCCGTGTCGATAGAAATTCCTACAGACCTGACACCGGAACTTGTTCCGCTTTCCTGGCTCATTGGTGAGTGGGAAGGCAGCGGCCGGCTCGGCAGCGGGGACGAGGACTCGGAACACTTCCTCCAGCATGTGTCCTTCAGGCACAACGGCCTGCCGTATCTTCAGTACCGCGCGGAGAGCTGGTTAACTGACGACGACGGTACGCGCCTGCGGCCGCTGACAGTTGAGACCGGCTTTTGGGCGCTGGAGCGCAAACAGCTTGATGCCGACGGCGGACCGGGCCTGATTCCGGCCGATATTGTTCCCGCGCTCAAGAGCGCCGACGAAGTCGAAGCGCTGCGCAATAAAGACGGCGGGTTCGATATCTCGGTGTCCATCTCACATCCCGGCGGGATCTCTGAGCTCTACTACGGGCAGATCAAGGGCCCGCAGGTCCAGCTCACCACGGACATGGTGATGCGCGGCAGCCATTCCAAGGACTACAGCGCGGCAACCCGGATCTTCGGTCTGGTGGACGGCAACCTGCTCTGGCGCTGGGACGTGGCCTCCGGCGGAACATCACAGCCCGGCAAGGGCCTCGAAGCGCACGCCTCGGCTTTCCTGAAAAAGGTTTCCTGAGGGCCCTGCCGCGTCACCGATCCTCAGTAGACTTGGCATCCTGGGCTTCACGCACGAGTGAATCAAGGGAGCATCATGGCTGCACAGCAGGACTCCACGGATTACAGCGACCTCAAGGCTGTGTTCTTCAACGGGACCCTCAAACGGTCGCCGGAGACCAGCAACACCGAGGGCCTGATCAACGTCAGCCGCCTCATCATGGAGAAGCAGGGCGTCAGCACCCGCGTGATCAGGACTGTCGATCACGACATTGCCAGCGGTGTTTACCCCGACATGACCGAGCACGGCTGGCCGTCCGATGAGTGGCCGGACCTCTACCCGGCTGTTGAAGAAGCCGACATTGTGGTGGTGGCCGGTCCCATCTGGCTGGGCGACAACTCCTCCCAGACCAAGAAGCTGATCGAACGGCTCTACGCCCATTCGGGGGAACTCAACCACAAGGGCCAGTGGGTCTTCTACCCCAAGGTTGGCGGCTGCCTGATCACCGGCAACGAGGACGGCATCAAGCACTGCTCCATGAACGTGCTGTACAGCCTGCAGCACGTCGGCTTCACCATCCCGCCGCAGGCCGACGCCGGCTGGATCGGCCCGGTTGGCCCCGGCCCGAGCTACCTGGACGAAGGCTCCGGCGGCCCCGAATCCGACTTCACCAACCGCAACACCACGTTTATGACCTGGAACCTGCTGCATTTCGCCCGGATGCTCAAGGACGCCGGCGGGATTCCCGCGTACGGCAATCTTCCTGAAGAATGGAAAGCCGGAACACGCTTCGACTTCGAGAACCCGGAATACCGCTGAGACCGGCCCCGGTGGTCGAGACCCGCTGCCCGAGACCGGAATACCTACTCACCTAAGGACGTTCCCACCATATGACTACTCCCAGCCCCCTCCTGTCGCGCCCTGGCGCCGTCGAGGCCACCGGCGCGGACGCCGGCGTCGCATCCCACTACGGTGAGCCGCTGCGTGAGCAGCGCGCCCTCGCAGCCGGTACCGCCGTCGTCGACCTCTCCCACCGCGGCGTGGTGACGGTCAGCGGTCCGGACCGGCTGACCTGGCTGAACACCCTGTCTTCCCAGCAGGTCACCGGCCTGCAGCCGGGAGAGTCAAGCGAGTTGCTGCTGTTGAGTGTCCAGGGCCGGATCGAGTTTGACGCCCGCGTAGTGGACGACGGCGGGACCACCTGGCTGATTGTTGAGGCCGCCGAGGCTGCACCGCTGGCTGAGTGGCTGAACAAAATGAAGTTCATGCTTCGCGTCGAGATCACCGACGTCTCCGCCGACTGGGCCGTGCTCGGGTCCACCAAGACTGTGGAGGAATGGTCCGGACTGCTGGCCTGGCGGGATCCTTGGCCGCACGTCGGCGCCGGCGGCTACTCCTACGCCGTGGTTCCGGAAGAAGGACACCCCGGGCTGGATCGGCCCTGGATCGAGTACCTGGTGCCGGTCGCTGAACTCGAGGAAACTTTGGCGGACCGCCCACTCGCCGGCGTTATGGCTGCCGAAGCCCTCCGCATCGCTGCCTGGCGCCCCAGGCTGGGCGCGGAAACCGACGACAAAACCATTCCGCACGAGCTTGACCTCCTCCGCACCGCCGTGCACCTGTCCAAGGGCTGCTACAAGGGCCAGGAGACCATCGCCCGCGTGCACAACCTGGGCCATCCGCCGCGGCGCCTGGTGTTCCTGCAGCTGGACGGGTCGCAGCACACCATGCCGGCGCCCGGCAGCCAGGTTATGCTCGGCGACCGGAAAGTGGGGACGGTAACGTCCGTTGCCCAGCACTATGAAATGGGCCCGGTGGCGCTGGCTGTCATCAAGCGGTCCGTCGCACCGGATGAAATGCTGACCGTGCTGGACGGCGAGGAGCCTTACATCGCTGCCCAGGAAGTCATTGTTGCTCCCGACGCCGGCCAGGTAGTGGGGCGCCAGACTGGATTCCTGAGGGGGACCCGCTGATGACCGAGAACACCGCACCGGACGCCACTTCACCCGACGGCGAGGCCGTGGCTTTGGCCCACCGGCTCTTCCAGGCTGCCCGGGAGGGGGACACCGGGCTCCTGCGCACCTATCTGGACGCCGGGGCCCCGGCCACCATGACCAACACGGCGGGTGACTCCCTGCTGATGCTGGCCGCCTACCACGGCCACGCGGAGACGGTGCAGCTGATCCTGGAGCACGGCGGAGAAGCCAACACGGCCAACGACCGCGGCCAGACCCCCTTGGCGGGTGCAGCATTCAAGGGGTACACAGACGTGTCCCGGGTGCTGCTGGACGCCGGTGCAGATCCCGACGCCGGCAGTCCCTCCGCCCGGGCTGCCGCGCAGATGTTCGCCCGCACGGACATCCTCGATCTGCTGGCGTAGCGTTTCCACACTGAGTCACCACTGGCGCTCCACCATAATCAGAGGAATCGCATGGAAACTGTAGCCAGGCCTTGGTTGGCCTTGTGGTCGCTGGTGGTGGGATTCTTTATGATCCTGATCGACACCACCATCGTGTTCGTGGCTAACCCCAGTATCGGAAAGGCGCTCGACGCCGACATCACGGCCGTCGTCTGGGTTACCAGCGCGTACCTGCTGTCCTACGCCGTGCTCCTGTTGATTGCCGGGCGTCTGGGGGACCGGTTCGGGCCGAAAAGGGTCTACATTGCGGGTCTGGCGGTATTTACACTTGCGTCCCTGTGGTGTGGGCTGTCCGGCGACATAGCGATCCTCATCCTGGCCCGGACCGTGCAAGGAGTGGGCGGTGCCCTGATGACGCCCCAGACCATGGCGGTGATTACCCGCATCTTCCCGCCGGACCGCCGTGGCGCGGCCATGGGGCTGTGGGGTGCCACAGCGGGCATGGCCATCCTGGTGGGGCCCATCCTCGGCGGCGTCCTGGTTGACTCCCTTGGCTGGGAGTGGATTTTCTTCATCAATGTGCCCATAGGCATCGTGGCGTTCCTGCTGGTGATGCGCAACGTCCCGGAACTGAAAACGCACAGCCACTCCTTCGACGTGGTGGGGGTGCTCCTGAGCGCCGTAGCCATGTTCCTGATCGTGTTCGGGATACAGGAAGGCCAGACGTACAAGTGGGGGACCATTGAAGGCGGCCCGTTCACGGTATGGGGCCTGATCATCGCCGGCGTTGTTGTGATGGCGGTTTTCATCGGCTGGCAGTGGTGGCTTGAACGGAGAGGCGGCGAACCCTTGCTGCCGCTGGGCCTGTTCCAGGACCGGAACTTCGCGCTGGGAAACGCGGGAATAACCGTGGTGGGATTCTCCATCACGGCCTACCCGTTGGCTTCCATGATTTTTTACCAGGTCGCATTGGGGCTGACTCCCACGCAGTCTGCCCTGTTGCTGATTCCGATGGCCGTCCTCACCGGTGCGTTGTCGCCCATAGTGGGCAAGCTGATTGACCGCGTCAATCCGCGCTGGTTTGCAGTGGCCGGGATGCTGCTTTTCACCCTGGCCATCTACTGGACTTCGGTGCTCATGACGCCCGATACCCCTGTCTGGATGTTCCTTCTGCCGAGTGCGGTGCAGGGCCTGGGCATGGGCTGCATCTTCGGGCCGATCGCCAATGCCACCACGCGAAATCTGGCGCCACGCCAGGCGGGTGCCGGCTCGGGTGTTTTCAATACCAGCCGGCAGATCGGCTCGGTGCTGGGGGCAGCCGCCATGGCGGCACTGATTCAGGCCCGTATTGTGGCCGAATTCCCGCCGCTGCCACCGGGACAGACGGCGTCCACTGAAGGCTTTGGTGCGGCTCTGCCGCAGGCGCTGCACGCACCGTTCGCGACGGCGATGGGCCAGTCCGTCCTGTTGCCGGCGGCAGTGCTTCTCATCGGCGCGCTGACAGTAGCGTTTTTGGCGAAGCCTCAGCCCGTGCCCCAGCCTGGGGACGAGGCTGGGGCAGAGGTCCCGGCGGCGGGCTGACAGGCAGGTTCTCTTTTCAGCAAACTGTCACTGTCGACCCTAACGGTGCGCCAGGTGCACGCTGGTCTGGATGCCGCCGGTGGACAGGCCCAGCTGCCTCGCCAGGGCCACCGCCCCGGTGTTGCTGACTTCGGCGCGCCACTGGACGGTGAGGCCTGCCGCGAGGGCCTCGTGGGCGGCGATGGATGCGGCCACGGATCCCAGCCCGCGGCGCCGCCACTCGGGGTCCACCAGGACTCCCATCTGCGCGAGAAGTCCTTCCCATTCCCCGTAGGCACCGCACGCCACCGGAAGACGCCGCCCGTCCACCTCGTGGAGGATGGTGTACCGGTTCCCAAGTTCTGACAGGTGCACTTCGTTGACGTCGTCCGGCGGGCACAGGCCTTCGAGCTCGATCGCCTCCGGGTTTCCGTGGGACACGGTGAGCCCTTCGGAGGGCTGGCGCAGGGGCAGGTCGTCGGCGAAGAACAACGCCGCTGCGCCCAGGCCGTGGCCTCCGTGGGATCGGGTCAAGGTCAGAAGGGTTACATGCTGGGCCATCTCCTCGTCCGGAATTCCGGCGGCGGCGTCAATGACCCATTGAGGTCCCACCAATGCCGAGCTGCCGAAGAGCCTGACGAACTCCACAGTCTCTGCAGTGTCGTCGGCCCTGACGATCCGCTCGCCGGAACTCAGCGACGCAGCGAAAGCGCCGTCGTCGAGCCCCAGGTGCCGGGCCCAAGCGAGTTGGATGATGGCGGCGGAACCGGGGTCAAGAGTCATATCCCCAGCCTACCCAGCCCAGCCAAGCGCGAACGGACACTTGGGGCCCCACAGCGGAGGGGCCCCAAGTGTCCGTTCGCGCCGATCCGGCTCAGCCGAAGAGGACAGCTGCCTCGTCGTAGCGGTTCTGCGGAACGGTCTTCAGCTGGCCCAGCGCCTTGTCGAAGCTCACGTGTTCAATGTCGGTACCCTTGAGCGCTACCATGGTGCCCCAGTAGCCCTCCACCACGGAGTCGATCGCCGCCATGCCCAGCCGGGTGGCGAGCACACGGTCGAACGCGGACGGGACGCCGCCGCGCTGGATGTGGCCCAGGGTAGTGGCGCGGGTTTCGATGCCGGTGCGCGCTTCGATCTCGGGGGCGAGCTGGTCCGCGATGCCGCCCAGCCGTGGCCGGCCGAACGTGTCCAGGCCGCGCTCGGAGTGCGGGGACTCCATGTGGTCCGGAACGAAGCCCTCGGCCACAACAATCAGCGGGGCGCGGCCACGGTCGTGGGCTTCCTGGACCCATTCGGTGATCTGCTCAAGGCTGACCTTCTGCTCGGGGATCAGGATGGCGTGGGCACCGGCGGCCATGCCGGCGTGCAGGGCAATCCAGCCCACGTGGCGGCCCATGACCTCGGCGATCATGCAGCGGTGGTGGGACTCGCCCGTGGTCCGGAGCCGGTCGATGGCCTCGGTGGCGATCTGCACGGCCGTGTCGAAACCGAAGGTGTAGTCCGTGGCGTCGAGGTCGTTGTCCACGGTCTTGGGGACGCCCACAATCTTGAGGCCGGCGTCCGTGAGGCGCTTCGCGGCAGCCAGGGTCCCTTCGCCGCCGATCGCGATGATGGCGTCGATGCCGAGGCGGTCCATGTGGGCCTTGATGACCTCCGGGCCGCCGCCGTTTTCAAAGGGGTTGGTGCGGGAGGTGCCCAGGATGGTGCCGCCCTGTTTGGCGATGCCGCGGACCATGGTGCGGGGGATGTCGATGATGTCGCCTTCGACGACGCCGCGCCAGCCGTCCAGGAACCCCACGAATTCGTGGCCGTGGATGGCGATGCCCTTGAGGACGGCTCCGCGGATGACAGCGTTCAGCCCGGGGCAGTCGCCGCCGCTGGTAAGAATTCCAATTTTCATGTCTCGGCTCAAATCCTGGTGTGAAGGTTTACAGGCAGAGCGCCACGCTGAGCTCACCTAGATTGTAGTCGGCAGTGTGCGTTACGACACAAACCGGTTACAAAATGCCCCGCTCCATGGCAAGGACCACGGCACGGGTCCTGTCGTCCACGTTCAGCTTGTTGAAGATCCGCAGCAGGTGGGTCTTGACCGTTGCGTCGGCGATGTGGAGCGCGGTGGCCACCTCGGGATTGCTCAATCCCTGCGCTACGCAGCGAAGGACCTCCACCTCCCGGGCCGTGAGCCGCGGCAGTTCAGGCGTGCGCATCCGCGAGACCAGACGTGCCGCCACCGGTGGAGCGAGAACCGTCTCGCCGCGCGCTGCAGCGCGCACGGCCTCGATAATGCGGTCGCCGGCCGTGTCCTTCAGGAGATACCCCACCGCCCCGGACTCTACGGCGCGGATGATGTCGGAGTCGTCGTCGTATGTGGTCAGCACCAGAACCTTGGTGTCAGGAAACCGGTCCCGGATCTGCGCGGTGGCGCCGGCGCCGTCAAGGACGGGCATCCGCAGGTCCATCAGTACGACGGTGGGGCGGAGCCGGCAGACGGCGTCCACCACCTCCTGGCCGTTGGCCGCGGCGCCCACCACGTCGATGCCGTCCGCAGTGTCCAGCAGCGCAGCAAGGCCGCTCCGGACTACGGGGTGGTCATCGGCCAGGACCACCGTCACAGTTTCCGGGGGCTCATGCCAAGGCTCCTTGACCGGCGGCGTCCGTGCCTCGGGTTCCTGGCCCGGCGTCCGTGCCGCCGGCCTCTGGAGCCGCGGTGGGGACTACCGCCACCAGTCGGGTGCCGCCCGGTGCGGAGGAGACCTGGAGCCGGCCGCCGATTTCGTCCAGCCGGGCGGCCATCGATTTCAGGCCGAACCCCTGGTGGTTGGCCGCGGCGTCGATCCCCTGCCCGTTCTCTGTGACCGTCAGCCGGAGCACCGGCGCCTCGCCGGCCGGGATGTCCATCAGTACCTCCGCGGCTGTGGCGCAGGAATGCCTGCGGACGTTGTTCAGGGCCTCCTGGGCGGTCCGGAGCAGTGCCACCTGCTGCGTGGACGGCAGTGGGGGCAGGCTGTCCGGCATTGTTACCGTAAGCAGGATGCTGTCCAGGTGCAGGGTGTCCGGCAGCCGCTTCAGCGCCGCCAGGAGGTCGCCGCCATGGACAACGGACGGACACCTGAGGCCACCAGGGCCCGCGCTTCCGCGAGGTTCTCCCGGGCGGTCCGCGAAATTGTGGTGAGGCTGCGCACGAGACCCGCCGGGGCTTCCGGTTGCGCCCTGAGCTGGGCCTGCGCCGCTTCGGAGAGCATGGCGATGGACGTGAACCCCTGGGCCAGGGTGTCGTGGATTTCCCGGGCCATCCGCTCCCGCTCAGCCAATGCACCGCGTGCCTGCTCGGCGTTGTTCAGTTCGTGGCGCGTGGCCTCGAGCTCGGCACGCTGTTCGCTTTGCTTAATGACTTTCGAGATCCAGAGTCCGATCATGCAGCTGGCCACAAACGAGGTCACCAGCTGGGCCGTGATGCCGTATACCTCCGGGCCGGCGAGTCCCCAGCGGCTGATCTGGCCGACTGCGACGCCCACGCACAGCACCGCGGTGGCGACCACGCCGTGGCGCTGCGAGGACGTGAACATCCAGACCTGGGGGAAGGCCAAAACAGCAGGACCCCGGCGCCGTCGTACGCATAGGACAGGAAAACCGCCACCGCCACCAGCAGTGCCACGTAGATGGTGGGCCGTAGCGTCCGGAGATCCCTGGTCCGGGTGCAGGCAGTCCCGGGCGGTGGCCAACAGGCCCGGCCGGTTGAACCTGTTGTCCACCGGCCGGTGGACAACAGCCCTGACCTGGCGCCTCGCCATGACAGCAGAAAGGCCCCCGCTCCCGGAACGATTCCGAGGGAGCGGGGGCCTTGCGGTTCTGGCAGGGTGTCAGCTGATGGAGCGGCGGTCCAGGAAGTTCTGCAACGGGATGGAGTTCCGCTGGTCAGGCAGGACCAGCCAGGCGGCGATGTACAGGACCACGGCGGGTCCGGGGAGGAGGCAGAAGACCAGGAAAGCGATCCGTACAAATGCCACATCCACGTTGAGCTTTGCTGCGATTCCGCCGCACACACCGCCCAGCCAGCTTTGGGGTCCACGGTTTAGGCCGAAGCCCCTGACGATGCTGAAGAATTTGTCCATGGTTCAAGACTTCCCTGTTGTGGGTCCGTTGTCACGTTTCCGGGCCGAGAGCAGCCCGCCGATCACCAGTGCGGCGCCGGCGCCGATCATCAGGCCGATCAAAACGTAGGTGCCGTTCAGGGTCACCAAGCCCAACTGGGCGATGATGATCAGGGTGGCCAGCGCCGTCACGATGAGGCCCCAGACCACGGTTCCTACGCGGGTGGCTGACTGTGGTGCGTCGGCTCCGGGGTGGCTGGCCGCCGTCGTGCTTTCCGGAGTGTATGGCTCGGGTGACGGATTGACGTTGCTCATGTCAGTTCCCTTCCTGGATGGTGATGTTGCTGAAGGTGCCGTCGATCTCCACGATCAGCCTGGCGCCGGGCTTGTCGGTGTTGTAGCTGCTCTCCCGTGTGGACATCCCGCCGCGGTTGTCGGCGCCTTCGTGGATGTTGCCCATGGTCATGTCGGCTTTGATGTCTAGGGGGACGTTGTCGGGGATGAGCACCGTGACGTTGCTGGCGGTGATGTCCAGGGGAATTACGACGTCGGACGTCAGCGGGGCGGTGAGGTTCAGTTTCGTGAGGTCAACAGTCCCGCGGCCTGCGGTCACGTCGAAGCCGTCCCTTGCCTGTTCGATGCTGGCGGGTGCCCAGTCGACCTGGGTGAAGCGGACCCTGTCGCCGTTGCCCACAACATTGAAGATGCCGCCGATCACCAAGGCCACAACGGCGAAGAAGCCGAGGATTCCTGACGTCCTGCCGCGCAGGCCGGCGACGAGGATGCCCAGGCCCAGGACGGCTGCGCCGCTGGCCCAGACGATCGCGTTGGCGGCGTCACCGAGGTTGATGACGTTGCCGGCGTCCAGGGCTTTGAGGCCGCCACCCACCAGCAGTGCCGTTCCCGCTGTAATGGCTACTGCCGGGGCGCCGGGGCCGGAGGGGCGGATCTTGGGTGCGCGGGCCGGGCCCTGCGGTGGCTGGTAGCCGCCGTAGGCACCGCCGTCGCCGCCGCCCCCGCCGTCGCCGCCGCCCCCGCCGTAGCTGCCGCCGCCGTAAGGCGGGTTAACGCTCGACGGCGGGACCGGAAGGTAAGGTGCGCTGCCGGACGTGCCGGACGTGCCGGACGTGCGGGTCGAGGCGGAATCCGTGGCCGCAAACGGCGAGGCGTACGGGGTTGTGGGATAGGAGGCCGGGTAACCGGAGTTTCCGCCGGGGCCGGCCGGTTGGGCTGTGGCGTTCATGGGAGCTCCATTCCGGGCCTTGTTGCGTTGGGTCAGGTAGTAGATGAAGTAGATGGCGCCGCCCACCCAGAAGACGGTCCAGAGGAATCCGCCGAAGCCGTTGCGGCTCCAGCCCCAGAATCCGCCGCCGAGCCCGGTGAGCCCCACCACGGTGGTGATCAGCGAGCCAGTCATGCCGCTGGACCAGCGGCCGGCACCGGCTTCCTGGACGTGGATGCGCCCGTCCGGCTCGGGGAGGAATGCCCAGGCCAGGCCGTAGAGGAGGACGCCGATTCCGGCGAAGAGCGTGAGGACAATGAAGATGCCCCGGACAATCAGGGGGTCGACGCCCATCCGGTGAGCGATGCCGCTGGACACACCGCCGATCCACCGGTCGCGTCCGCGCTGGATGCCGTGGCTCCGGACCCAGGTGAAGAAGTCACTGGACTGGCCCGGTGCCTTGGCGCCAGCATAAGGGCCAGCGTACTGGCCTGCAGACGGGCTGGAATACGGGCCTGAATAAGGGCCGGCATACGGGCCGTCGTAGGGACCGGCGGCCGGGGGTGTGTCCTGCGGGGAAGCCGGGGGCGGCAGCAGGGGTTCGGTTGGCTGGTCCGGGTCGCGTGGGGGGAGCGGTTCCGTGGGCTGGCCGTCATCGGGGGTAGGGGTCTGGGAGTTCATACTTCGATCCTGCCGTCCGGCGCGGCGCAGCTCTACTGGGGAACACCCTGATTCGCCCCTGAGTTACCCCCGGTTCAGGCCGGAATCGGGTCCGGGGAACCCTGATCCGTGTTTGGATTGACACATGACCACCGCCCTCACCCGCCCACCGCTTGTCCGCAGCAGCGACCGCGTCATCGCGGGCGTATGCGCCGGCCTCGCGGCGCATCTGGGCTGGCCGGTGAAAAACGTGAGGATCAGTATGGCGCTCGCAACCCTCGCCGGCGGCGCCGGGTTGGCCTTCTACGCGTGGCTGTGGATCATGGTCCCCACAGCAGACGAAAGCGCCCGGCGCAACGCCAGGCGTCCGGCGTCGCCCATTGCCCCGGCCGTCAGCCTTGACCCGGCATTCAGCGCCGTGCCTCCGTCCGTGTCGCCCTCGCCCGGTCCGCCCGCTGCCGCTCCATGGTGGGGAAATCCCAACGCCGGTGCTTTCGCCCCGGGGGTTTCCGGCAGCGGGCCCGGTGCCGGCTACCCGGCCGCCGTTCGGCCGCCGTGGTTCCGGGTCCGCAGCATGCGCTATGGCAAGGAAATGCTGCTGGGCGCCGGCCTCCTCCTGGTGGCGGGCATTATGATTGCCCAGCTCCTGGGCGTGGATGTGCCCCTGGGGACCCTGATCCCCGCCGCCGCCGTGCTGGGAGGCGCAGCCATCGCCTGGATGCAGCTCGACGAAACCCGCCGTGCTGGGCTGGTGGACAAGACCAAGGCCGATCAGGCAGGCGGCTGGGCGCGCCTGGCCGCCGGGTTGGCGCTGGTGGTTGCCGGCGTGCTGGTGATGGTGTCCGGCTCCGGATCGTGGGAACAGACCTGGCTGGCACTGCTGGCATCGGTGGCCGTGCTGGGCGGCGTGGTCCTGGTGCTGCTTCCGTGGGCACTCAAATTCTGGCGGGACCTGGAAACGGAGCGTGCCGGCCGGATCCGTGAAACGGAGCGCGCCGAGATCGCGGCCCACCTGCACGACTCCGTCCTCCAGACCCTCGCCCTGATCCAACGGCGGGCGGGAAACGAGCACGACGTCGTCCGGCTCGCCCGGGCCCAGGAACGCGAACTCAGGAGCTGGCTGTTCCAGGACCCGGGTAAGGAGGCGGGCCAGCTTTCGGACCGTATCAAGGCCGTGGGTGCCGAGGTGGAAGACGCCCTCGGCAACGCCGTGGAGGTAGTGAGCGTCGGGGATACAGCCATGACCGAATCCCACGAGGCGCTGGTCCAGGCCAGCCGTGAGGCGATGCTTAATGCCTCCCGGCACGGCGGCGGAACCGTCTCCGTCTACCTGGAAGTTTCCGACGGGCATACAGAAATCTTCATCAAGGACAGGGGGCCGGGCTTCTACCTGCAGGATGTTCCCGAAGACCGGCTCGGCGTCCGCGAATCGATCATCGGACGCATGAAACGCCACGGCGGGACCGCTTCCATCACCAGCACGCCGGACGGCACCGAGGTACGGCTGGGAATGCCGGCGCTCCAAACGGACAACGCGGAAGGGAAATCATGAACAACCTACAGGGGACCGGGCCCATCCGCCCCGCGCAGTCGGTCCGGGTGGTGATCGTGGACGATCACGCCATCTTCCGCTCGGGACTCAAGGCCGACCTGGATGAGAGCATCCAGGTAGTAGGTGAAGCGGCCACGGTTGAGCAGGCCATAGCCGTGATCGCGCAGGCGCGTCCGGAAGTGGTGCTCCTGGACGTGCACTTGCCGGGCGGCCTCGGCGGTGGCGGCCGGGAGGTCATTGCGGGTTCCGCGGCGCTCCTGGGCACCACCAAGTTCCTGGCACTGAGCGTTTCCGACGCGGCCGAGGACGTGGTGTCGGTCATCCGGGCCGGCGCCCGGGGGTATGTCACCAAGACCATCTCCGGGGCAGAAATCACCGACGCCGTGTTCCGCGTGGCGGGTGGGGATGCCGTGTTCTCGCCCCGGCTGGCCGGCTTCGTGCTGGACGCGTTCGGCACCGCCCCGGCCGATATTGCCGACGACGAACTGGACAGGCTTTCCGCCCGCGAGCTCGAAGTGATGCGCCTGATCGCCCGCGGCTACAGCTACAAGGAGGTGGCCAAGGAGCTGTTCATCAGCATCAAAACCGTGGAAACCCACGTATCAGCGGTGCTGCGAAAGCTCCAGCTCTCCAGCCGGCACGAGCTGACAAAGTGGGCCGCCGAACGCCGCCTTCTCTAGCCCAGAGATGCGCTATCACTTTTGGTCGCTATAAGCCGTGAATAAGGACCAAAAGTGATAGCGCATCTGGTGTTCGGGGAGGGTTACTTGGCCCGGCCCAGGAAGTCCTGGAGACGGGCGACGCCGGTGGCCAGGTCCTCGTCGCCCAGGGCGTAGGAGAGCCGCAGGTAGCCGGAGGGGCCGAACGCCTCGCCCGGCACCACTGCTACCTCAACCTCATCCAGGATCAAAGCAGCCAGCTCGGCGGAGGTGGACGGCGTTGCGGTGCCTGCCGCCGTCGGGAATTCCTTGCCCAGCAGCGCACGGACGTCAGCGTAGACGTAGAACGCACCCTTCGGCGTCGGGCATTCAACACCGTCGATCGCGTTCAGGCCGGCCACGATCGCCTTGCGGCGGCGGTCAAACGCCACCTTCATCTCGTCCACGGCGGTCAGCGGTCCGGAGACCGCGGCGAGGGCTGCAATCTGCATGATGTTCGAAACGTTGGAGGTGGCGTGCGACTGCAGGTTGGTGGCCGCCTTGATGACGTCGGCCGGGCCGATCATCCAGCCGACGCGCCAGCCGGTCATTGCATAGGTCTTGGCCACGCCGTTGAGGATCACCACTTTGTCACCCAGTTCCGGTGCGGCGGTGGCGATCGAGGTGAACGGGACGCCGTCGTACGTCAGGTGCTCGTAGATCTCGTCGGTGACCACCCAGAGCCCCTTCGCGGCGGCCCACTTGCCGATCTCAGCGACCTGCTCCGGGCTGTAGACGGAGCCCGTGGGGTTGGACGGTGAGACAAACAGCAGGATCTTGCTCTTGTCCGTCACCGCGGCCTCAAGCTGCTCAACCGTGACCAGGTAGTCCTGCTCAGGTCCGGCGAACACCTCGACGGGGACACCGCCGGCGAGCCTGATGGCCTCCGGGTAGGTGGTCCAGAACGGCGTCGGAACAATCACTTCGTCGCCCGGATCCACCAGCGTGGCGAAGGTGTTGTACACGGCCTGCTTGCCGCCGTTTGTCACCAGGACCTGGGACGGATCCACGGCATAGCCGGAGTCGCGGAGCGTCTTCTCGGCGATGGCTTTCTTGAGCTCCGGCAGGCCGGCGGCGGGGGAGTAGCGGTGGTACTTGGGCTGGCTGGCGGCCTCGATGGATGCCTTGACGATGTAGTCGGGGGTGGGGAAGTCCGGTTCCCCTGCCCCGAAGCCAATAACCGGCCGGCCAGCTGCCTTCAGCGCCTTGGCCTTGGCATCAACAGCCAGGGTTGCGGATTCGGCAATTGCGGAAATGCGCTTGGAAACGCGGGCGGCAGACATGGCAGGGTCCGTTCTTCGCTTGCAGCCCGGAGGCTGAATGGTGGAATTCGACGTGATCTACTCTATGCTGTTCAGCGGATCGTTCCGGCTGCAAGCGTGGATGTGACTGCAGGTCAACTCACCCATCAGGGCGGATTGGACGGTCCGGAATGAGGCTGGTTCGACGTAGACGAAGTTGTTGCGTAGACTGGTTCTCCGGTGTTGAAAACACGGATGATGACGTGCGCCCCAGTGGAAACTGCGGAAGTTTCGTCAGGATGCTGTTTTCGATCCATAGGGTAGTGGCGCAATTGGTAGCGCAGCGGTCTCCAAAACCGCAGGTTGCAGGTTCGAGTCCTGTCTGCCCTGCGCAAGCTGTTCCGGCGGAATGCCGGAGCAAGCGCAGCAACCATGGTTCTGATCAGGACCGGGTAATCCAACATTGCAAAGATGAGCGAGGACCAGGTGACCGAAACAGCTGCCAGCAGCTCCAAGGGCCGCCCAGCTAAGAAGGACGCCAAGGCAAACTTCTTCGCTCGTATTGCACTCTTCATTCGCCAGGTCATCGGCGAACTGAAGAAGGTTGTTGCACCAACCCGCAAGGAACTGATCAATTACACGCTCGTGGTGCTGGTGTTCGTGGCCATCATGATGGTGATCGTCAGCCTGCTGGACATCGGTTTTGGAACCGCGGTCAGCTGGGTCTTTGGCGGGATCGCTCCCACGGACCGCTAAGGCATATCGTCCGCAGGCCGCGTGGCCTTGTCCGGCTAAACCGGAAGAATCCACGCGGTGTGCGGAATTGAGCCATTTAAATAGGCATGTTAGGCAATGAGGAAGCAGGAGACCAAGTGTCTGAGCAGGAGCTCGAGGTAACCGAGACTGAGCTGGAAGAGTCCACGGACAACACGGCGGCCCCCACGGCTGAAGCCGGTGAAGAGTCCGAGGTTGAGTCCGCTGCGCCCGATTCCGCCGACGCCGATTCCGCCGACGATTCAGACGATTCAGAGGATGCCGATTCAGAGGGTGACGCCGTAGAAGGCGAACTTGCTGAGGGCGACTCAGAGGGTGACGACGCTGATGCAGACGCCTTGGCAGCCGCGGCTGCCAAGGCCGAGGTTGACCCCGCCGACGAATTCAAAGCCAAGCTGCGCCGCCAGGAGGGTGACTGGTATGTCATCCACTCCTACGCCGGCTACGAAAACCGCGTCAAGGCCAACCTTGAGACCCGCATCCAGACCCTGGACATGGAAGATTACATCTTCGAAATCCAGGTGCCCATGGAAGAGGTCGTTGAGATCAAGAATGCTCAGCGCAAGGTCATCAACCGCGTCCGGATCCCCGGCTACGTCCTGGTCCGCATGGACCTGACGGATGCCTCCTGGGGCGCCGTCCGCCACACTCCCGGTGTGACCGGCTTCGTGGGCAACGCCCACAACCCGGTACCGCTGCGCCTGGACGAAGTCTTCTCCATGCTCGCGCCGGTCTTCGAAGAAGAGCAGGCCGAAAAGGGCAAGCCCGTCAAGCACGCTGCCGCCCAGATTGACATCGACTTCGAGGTCGGCGAATCGGTCATCGTCAAGGAAGGTCCGTTCGAGACCCTCCCCGCCACGATCTCCGAGATCAAGGTGGAATCCCAGACCCTCGTGGTGCTCGTGTCGATCTTCGAACGCGAAACCCCGGTCACCCTGGCATTCAGCCAGGTCAGCAAGATCTAATATCCCGCACAGAATTCGTTCCGGACTGCCCGCTTAGCAGCCCCGGAACGGCCGGCCGCCTCGCCATGGCGGCCACCAACCTGAGGCACGCTCCTGTGTCCCAGGAAGATATTGAGAGAAGGACCTTACATTGGCTCCCAAGAAGAAGGTCACCGGCCTCATCAAGCTGCAGATCCAGGCAGGCGCCGCTAACCCGGCCCCGCCGATCGGTCCTGCGCTTGGCCAGCACGGTGTCAACATCATGGAATTCTGCAAGGCGTACAACGCTGCAACAGAAGCCCAGCGCGGAAACGTTATCCCCGTGGAAATCACGGTCTACGAGGACCGTTCCTTCACGTTCATCACCAAGACCCCGCCGGCTGCAGAGCTCATCAAGAAGGCTGCAGGCGTTGCCAAGGGTTCACCCACCCCGCACACCGTCAAGGTTGCCAAGCTGACTCAGGCCCAGGTCAACGAGATCGCCACCACCAAGATGGAAGATCTCAACGCCACCAGCCTCGAAGGCGCAGCGAAGATCATCGCCGGTACCGCCCGCTCCATGGGTATCACCGTAGAAGGCTAATAGCGCCTTCACCGTCGGGAAACCGGCACCACTGAAACATTGAAATGTCGCAGGATCCATGCAGGATCCTCGGCTGTGGCAGGGCCCAGCGCGGTCCGCAGACCACAACTGCACAAGGAGAAATAAGCAGCATGGCAAAGCGCAGCAAAGCATATGAGGCAGCAGCCGCCAAGATCGACGCGGAGAACTTCTACGCGCCGTTCGAGGCAGTAACGCTCGCCAAGGACACCAACCCGTCCAAGTTCGACGCCACCGTTGAGGTTGCCTTCCGCTTGGGCGTTGACCCTCGCAAGGCTGACCAGATGGTCCGCGGCACCGTTATCCTGCCCCACGGCACCGGTAAGGTCTCCCGCGTCCTGGTCTTCGCAACGGGCGACAAGGCTGAGGCAGCAATCGCTGCCGGCGCCGACTTCGTTGGTTCCGATGACCTGATCGAAAAGATCGCAGCCGGCTGGACCGACTTCGATGCAGCCGTTGCCACCCCTGACCTCATGGGCAAGGTTGGCCGTCTTGGTAAGGTCCTGGGTCCCCGTAACCTGATGCCGAACCCGAAGACCGGCACCGTGACCGCAGATGTGGCCAAGGCTGTCAACGACATCAAGGGCGGCAAGATCGACTTCCGCGTCGACAAGCACTCGAACCTGCACTTCATCATCGGCAAGGTCTCCTTCGACGCCATCAAGCTGGCCGAGAACTACGCAGTAGCACTGGAAGAGGTGCTTCGTTTGAAGCCGTCCGCTTCCAAGGGCCGCTACATCCAGAAGGCTACCGTGGCCACCACGTTCGGTCCCGGCATCGCCGTCGACCCCAACGTCACAAAGGTCCTGACCGAGGTCTAGTCCTCAGCAGCACTTCCGCCGGTTTATTCCGGCACACCCTGGGACCGTCCGGCATTGCGCCGGGCGGTTCTTTGGTTTTACCCCACTGAACCGTGCGGATGGTTAGGCTTGAGGGCATGACCGGCCAGCAGCTGAAGATCACCGCAGTCGCCATTCCTTCAGCGCTCGACGCCGGGACAGACCACAGTGCCGGCGGCACCGGCGGCGTGATGGACTTCCACCAGTGCCACACGTTGCGCGAGAAGCATGAACTGGAGAAATGGGGCGATCTGGACCGCTGCCCCACGGCCATGGAGAGCCTGGAATACTGGCGCGGCAATGAGTATGAGGAACGCCGGCTCTTCATAGCACAGCTGGGCCAGCAAACGGTGGGAACCTGCTCCGTAACCCTGCCCCTTCGCGAAAACACGTCCACTGCAGGGATCCTGGTGGACGTGTCGGCTGCCTTCCGGCGTCAGGGTTGGGGCCGCCGGCTGCTGGCGCACGCCGAGGCTGTGGCCGCGAACAGTGGCCGCACTTCCTTTGATGCCTACTGTGAGCTGCCCGCCGGGACGGTGGAGCAGGCGGCCCGCTTGATCCCCGCCAAATCGGGCGCGGGCGGGCTCCCCGCAGATGACCCTGCCGTGGCCTTTGCGGCCGGTGCGGGCTACGAACTCGAGCAGGTGGAGAGGTCCAGCAGGCTCACGCTGCCGGTACCGGAGAATCGACTCGACGCCCTGGAGATGGAAGCGTCTTCACTGGCAACCGGCTACACTATGGCGGGCTGGTCTGACGCGTGTCCTGACGAGCTTGTGGCTGAATACGCAGTCCTCAAGAACCGGATGAGCACGGATGTCCCTGTTGCCGGCCTGGACTGGGACGCCGAGGACTGGGACGCTGCCAGGGTCCGGCAGGAGGAACAGTCCAACAGCCGCGGCGGCGTGCAGATCCAGGTTGCAGCAGCGCTGCACAGGCCCACCGGAAAGCTCGTCGCCTACACGGTCCTGAACTGGCGGCCGGGCATTCCTGCGGGCATTACCCAGCAGGACACGCTTGTCTCTTCCGGGCACCGCGGGAAGAGGCTGGGATTGCTGATCAAGGCGGCGAACCTCCGCGCCGCCCAGCATCGATGGCCTGCGGCGCGATCGGTGCTGACATGGAACGCCGTGGAAAACCGGCATATGCTGGCGATAAATAATTTGCTCGGATTCAAACCTGCTGGTTATGAGGGCGAATGGCAGAAACGGCTGGGATGACGCACCTGATGGCAGAAGACGTACGGATCGAGCAGCTGTGGATCCCGGACACCTTGGACGCAACTGACGCTGTGGACTTTCTTGCTGCCGTAGAGGTGGGCCGTAAAGTCCGGATGCAGACGTGGGGCAGCGATGACCTTGCGTACACACCGCTGGAGAAGCTCCTGGAGCTGGCCGATCCCTTTGAACGCCAAGTCATCCTGGTGGCCAAGGCCGGGGACCAGATCATCGGTACGGTGGACATCGCCCTGCCGCTGACTGACAACCTGGACATGGCGGAGTTCACGTTGGACATCCTGCCGGAATTCCAGCGCCAGGGGGTGGGCCGCAAGCTGTTACTCGCGGCCGAACACCTGGCGCGCAGCGAGGGCCGCACACTGATCCTCGTTGACACCAACCATCCCGGTGCGTCGCTGCATGAGTTCGAGGCGGCCCAGCTGGTGCCGGGGTCAGGCCAGGGCTTTGTGCCGTTGGACAGCCGGGAAGTCGAATTCGCGCGCCGGACCGGTTACACGCTGCAGCACATCGAACAGTTCAGCGCCTGTGCGCTGCCGCTGGACAGCAAGCTCGTAGCCGATCTCCAGGCCGAGGCGGATGAAGCCAACAATGGGCGTTACCGGCTCCATCACTGGACAGACCGCTGCCCGGATGAGTGGCTGGAAGCCGTGGCCGTGTTGGAGAACCAGGCGGGCGCCGACGTCGACCCTTCCCTGGAGACTCCTGTTGAGCAGGACATGGTGTTCGACGGCGGCATCCTCCGTGAGGCGGAAGAGGTCACCATTGCGCAGGGGAGACGGACGGTGGTCACCGCCGTCGAGCATCTGGCCACCGGGGCCCTGGTGGGCCTGACCACCATCAGCGTCCTGGCCCACCGGCCCGACGTGGTGTTCCAGGACGACACCCTGGTCCTGCAGGAGCACCGCGGGAACAAGCTGGGGCTGCTGATCAAGGTGGCCAACATGGAGCGGCTCACCGAGCAGTTCCCCGATGCCCGTGTCATCTACACCTGGAACGCGCCGGAGAACAGATACCTGCTGACGGTGAACCAGCAGCTCGGCTTCACCACGGCCGGCGTGACCGGCATCTGGCAGAAGGAACTTGCGTTCCTGGGTACCAGTAAGAGCTGAGGCCGATTTGGTTCTCCGGCCGCCCGTCCCGTAAGCTGGAAGTACCAAAGACCGTCGGTTGTTGGAAATCCATTCTCCTGAACGCAGCTCAACTCTGCAGTTGTGTGCGGGAGGCCAAATGTATTTCTGGACGAAGGACCCTGAACATAGGGCGGCCGGCGCAGGTGAACGAAGCAACGCTCCACAGTGAAAACCGTGTTGAGCCAAGCCCCGTGCATCTGCGCGGGGCGTTTTTTAGTTTTAGCTCATCTGAGCGGGGACCGTCGCATACCGGCACTATCCCCGGAAGGAGGGTTATGGCAACGCCTACAAAGGTTTCAGCAGTAGCTGAGATCGCTAACGATTTCAAGGAATCGAACGCCGCTGTCCTGACCGAATACCGTGGGCTCACCGTTGCACAGCTCAAGCAGCTGCGTGTTTCTCTCGGCCAGGACACCAAGTTCTCGGTCGTCAAGAACACCCTGACCGCTATTGCAGCCAAGGAAGCCGGTGTCGAAGCATTCGACGGCCAGCTTGCCGGCCCCACTGCAATCGCGTTCATCAAGGGTGACGCAGTTGCAGCTGCCAAGAGCCTGACGGATTTTGCCAAGGCCAACAAGCAGCTGGTCATCAAGACCGGTTACTTCGAGGGCAAGGCACTGAACGCCAGCGAAGTTTCTGCACTGGCAGCGCTCGAGTCCCGCGAGCTGCAGCTCGCCAAGGTTGCAGGCATCCTCAAGGCACCTGCTGCCGCCGCTGCACGCACGATTGACGCACTGCGCCTCAAACTTGAAGAAGAGAACGGTGCACCGGCAGTTGCCGAGGCTCCCGCCGCTGAAGAAGCTCCGGCCGCAGACGAAGCCCCCGAAGCAGTTGCAGAGGCTGGTGTTGAGGCACCCGCCGAGGCACCCGCTGCCGAAGAGAACTAGTTTCTCTTCACCCACCAGACTCCGGTGTGAAGGCAATGGCCCAGGCCGCCAAGCACCACCTATAGGAAGGACGCCACACCATGGCGAAGCTCACCAACGAAGAGCTCATTGAAGCTTTCAAGGAACTGACCATCATCGAGCTCTCCGAGTTCGTCAAGCTCTTCGAAGAGACCTTCGAAGTTACTGCAGCTGCAGTTGCTGTTGCTGGCCCCGCCGGTGGCGGCGCCGCTGAAGAAGCTGAAGAGCAGACCGAATTCGACGTTATCCTCGAGCACGCTGGCGAGAAGAAGATCGCAGTGATCAAGGAAGTTCGCGCCATCACTTCCCTGGGTCTCAAGGAAGCTAAGGACGTTGTTGACAGCGCTCCCAAGGCTGTTCTCGAAGGCGTCACCAAGGAAGCTGCCGAAAAGGCAGTGGAGCAGCTCCAGGCTGCCGGCGCAACCGTTACCCTCAAGTAACTCACGCCGCTTCACGGAAAACCCCGTCCACTTCGGTGGGCGGGGTTTTCCTGCATTTAACCCAACGCGGTGTCACATACGGCCCATGAAGTGCCCACTGATGGGCCGTAAGTGACCCCGCGTTGCTGTGGGCGGGGCTAGTTCGGTTCGGAAATATCGGCGACGACGGCGCCCAGGGCTGCGGTAAGGGCGTCGGCGTCCACAAAGGCGCTGTAGCCGTGCTCGCCTGCCCCCATGGAGATGCGGCGGCCGGCGATGCTGGCGTCCGCGTACACCGGCCAGGCGGTGGTGCTGCCGAGCGGGGTGATGGTCCCGCGTTCGTAGCCGGTCGCGTCCAGTGCCACCTCCGCGGGCGGCAACGAGAGCTTGTTGACGCCCACCAGAGTCCGCAGTTTGGGCCAGGAGATCTGCCGGTCGCCAGGAATCAGCGCGAACAGAAACGTCCCGTCTTTATGCTTGACCACCAGGGATTTCACGATGTCCGCCGGCGTGATGCCCAGGATCCCGGCAGCTTCTTCGAGGCTCCGCGCGGCCAGTCGCTCCACAAGTTGCACGTCCAGGCCGCGCCCTGCAGCATCGGCCAGGAAACGCTGACGTCCGACGGCGGCGCTCCCGTTGTTGACCTGCCCCACCATCAGTCCCGGTACAGCAGGAGCGCTTCGCCCTGGCCGCCGCCGCCGCACAGGGACACCGCGGCCCTGCCGCTGCCCCGCCGTTTAAGTTCATGGGCGGCGTGCAGCGCCAACCGCGCACCGGACGCCCCGATCGGGTGGCCCAGGGCAATGGCGCCGCCGTGGATGTTGCACTTCTCCAGCGGGTAGTCCAGGTCCTTCAGCGACTGCACGGCGACTGAACCGAAGGCTTCGTTGATTTCGATGAAGTCCAGGTCGGCGGTGGTCCATTCCGCCCGCTGCAGGGCGTTCATGATGGCGTGGGACGGCTGCGAATGCAGGGAGTTGTCCGGACCGGCAACCTGGCCGGGCTTCCCCACCACAGCCAGGTATTCCAGCCCGTTCTCCTCCGCGAACCGGCGCGATGCCAGCACCAGCGCGGAGGCGCCGTCGGACAGGGGGGAGGAATTGCCCGCAGTGATGGTTCCGTCGCTTACGAAGGCAGCCCGCAGCCCGGACAGGGACTCGACGGACGTGTTCGGCCGTATGCCTTCATCGGTGGAGACAATAATGGGATCGCCCTTGCGCTGCTTGACGCTTATGGGCGCGATCTCGTCGTCGAAGACGCCGTTCTTTGCCGCCAGCGCGGCACGCTGGTGCGAGAGGGCTGCCACGTTGTCCTGCGAAGTCCGGTCGATGCCCAGCGTCAGGTTCTTGGTTTCGGTGGACAGCCCCATGGACTGGCCGTCGAACGCATCCGTGAGGCCGTCATGCGCCGCGACATCCAACGCCTGGATGGCGCCGTAGGTCCAGCCCTGGCGCGAGCCGGGCAACAGGTGGGGAGCGCGGGTCATGGACTCCTGGCCCCCGGCCACCACCACGGTGGCGTCGCCGCTGCGGATCATCCGGGCGGCGTCGATCACAGCGGTCAGCCCGGACAGGCACACCTTGTTGATGGTGACAGTGGGAACATTCCAGCCGATTCCCGCGCCAATTGCGCTCTGGCGTGCGGGGTTCTGCCCGGCACCGGCCTGCAGGACCTGGCCCATGATGACGGCGTCCACCTGGCTGGCCTCTACGCCGCTCGCGGTAATCGCGGACCTGATCGCATGCGCGCCGAGTTCGACGGCGGTGAAGCTCGCCAGTTGCCCGTTGAGCCGGCCCTGCGGCGTGCGCGCACCGGCCAGGATAACAACGTCAGTATTGTCGTTGGAGTTGCCCATTGTGATCTCTTCCGCTCTGAATCGATGTACTTCCAAGGCTACCGTGAGGCATCTCACCCATTAATCCAAACGCCGAAGGGGCGCCGGTGATTCCATTTTCTTACCGTGACAGCCGGCAGGGGAGAACTACCCATCCGCTGGATGTGCGCGTGGTCGCGGTGGTGCGTAGGGTGGACGGCGAAGACGACAAGCATCACAGCAACGCAAAAACAGGGAGCAGCATCTTGAAGAGAATCCTCGCCGCAGCAGCCATGGCCAGCCTTGCCGGACTCACGGCCTGCAGTGTTGCCACCCCTGCGCCGGACAGCACAACGTCAACAGCAGCCCCCGCTGTGTCCGCCCCCGCACCTTCCACGGCGTCGCCGTCGCGCTCTTCCGACGCATCAACGCCACAGTCCGGAGGCGTTAAGGAAGCGTGCGAGACGTTCAACTCGCTCTACGCCGATTACAAGGCCATCAAGGATGATTCGAACGCCCACGAGGACATCTACTTTGCCGCCCAGGACGCCAAGGACACGGCGTCGGGGAACCTGGTGGGACTGTTTACCTCGCTCAGCGTCCTCGCGCTTGACCACTCGACGGCCGCGAAAAGCGGTGGCGAGCCCGAGCAGGCTTCCAAGGACGGTGTGCGTGACGCAGTCTTCGCCAACGCAGGCGAATGCACGGCAGCGGGCGTTACGCTTCGCCTCTGACGTCCGCTCCAAGGGTTGCCCGTCCGGTGGTTGAACCCGGCGGGCGGGGAGCGAAACCCGGGCCGGACGCCAAAAAATCAGTGCTTGCAATAAGTCCGGTTGTGGGGTAGACACGTAATTGATTTTGCCGTATCGTAGATATTTGCGTCTTCCCTGTTTACCTTCAGCCTTCATATAGCGGTGGGCTTTGCCTGGCAGCTGACCATCAACGTGCCGTCAACAACGTCATTGGATGGAAAGCCCCGGCCCGGGTCATATAGCGGAACCGGATGGTAGCACTGCGGAGTCATTCCGCAGGGTGCACAGCGGGGGAGATCTGAAAACGCCTGAAGGTCTGTGGAAGGATCCCTCTTGGTCGCCTCGAGCACCTCTAATAACGAAACCGCTAACACCGCCGACAGCACTGATGGTGCCACTCGCCGGCTCTCATTCGCAAAGATTCACGAACCGCTGGACGTTCCGAATCTCCTTGCCCTGCAGACGGACAGCTTCGACTGGCTGGTCGGAAACGAACGCTGGCAGGCGCGCGTAGCGAAGGCCGTCGAAGAAAACGATCTCAGCGTCGCCACCTCGTCCGGACTGTCGGACATCTTCGAAGAAATCTCCCCGATCGAGGACTTCCAGGGCACCATGTCCCTGAGCTTCTCCGATCCGGAGTTCGCTGATCCGAAGTACACCATGGCCGAATGCAAGGACCGGGACGCAACCTACTCGGCACCGCTGTACGTCAAGGCCGAGTTCATGAACAACAACACGGGCGAAATCAAGCAGCAGACCGTGTTCATGGGCGACTTCCCCCTCATGACGGAGAAGGGCACCTTCGTCGTCAACGGCACCGAGCGTGTCGTCGTCTCCCAGCTGGTCCGTTCACCGGGCGCCTACTTTGAGCGCACCGCCGACAAGACCAGTGACAAGGACATCTTCACTGCCAAGATCATCCCGTCCCGCGGTGCATGGTTCGAACTCGAGATCGACAAGCGCGACCAGGTCGGCGTTCGTCTCGACCGCAAGCGCAAGCAGTCCGTCACCGTTCTGCTGAAGGCCCTCGGCTGGACCGAAGGCCAGATCCTCGAAGAGTTCGGCCAGTACGACTCCATGCGTGCAACGCTGGAGAAGGACGCCACCGAGACCCGCGAAGACGCGTTGCTGGACATCTACCGGAAGCTGCGACCGGGCGAGCCGCCCACAGTCGAGGCTGCCCAGTCCCTCCTGGACAACCTGTACTTTAACTCCAAGCGCTACGATCTGGCCAAGGTTGGCCGTTACAAGATCAACCGCAAACTTGGCATCGACCGCTCCCTTGGCGACAAGGAAGCGTCGGTCCTGCACGTTGAAGACATCGTAGCCATGATCAAGTTCCTGGTTGCCCTGCACGCCGGCGAGAAGACCCTCACGGGCAAGCGCGACGGCCAGGACCACGAACTGCGCGTTGATATCGATGACATCGACCACTTCGGCAACCGCCGTATCCGCGCCGTCGGCGAGCTCATCGAGAACCAGGTCCGCACCGGCCTCTCCCGTATGGAGCGCGTTGTCCGCGAGCGGATGACCACCCAGGACGTCGAGGCCATCACGCCGCAGACACTGATCAACATCCGCCCTGTTGTTGCAGCCATCAAGGAGTTCTTCGGAACGTCGCAGCTGTCGCAGTTCATGGACCAGAACAACCCGCTCTCGGGTCTGACCCACAAGCGCCGTCTGTCCGCGCTTGGCCCGGGTGGTCTGTCCCGTGACCGCGCAGGCATGGAAGTTCGAGACGTTCACCCGTCCCACTACGGACGTATGTGCCCCATCGAAACCCCTGAAGGCCCGAACATTGGTCTGATCGGTTCGCTGGCATCCTACGGCCGCATCAACCCGTTCGGCTTCATCGAGACTCCTTACCGTCTCGTCGCTGAAGGCGTTGTCTCCGATGAGGTCCAGTACCTCACGGCCGACGACGAGGCAGAGGTCCTGATCGCACAGGCCAATGCTCCGCTGGATGAGAACAAGAAGTTCGCAGAAGAGACCGTCCTGGTCCGCGCCCGTGGTGGTGGAGGCGAGCCTGTGCTGGTTCCCGCCGGCGAGGTCGAGTTCATGGACGTTTCCCCGCGCCAGATGGTGTCGGTGGCTACGGCCCTGATCCCGTTCCTCGAGCATGACGATGCTAACCGCGCACTTATGGGTGCCAACATGCAGCGCCAGGCTGTGCCGCTGGTCCGTTCCGAGGCCCCGTTCGTGGGCACCGGCATGGAGCGCGCCGCCGCCGTCGACGCCGGTGATGTCACCATCGCGAAGAAGGCCGGTGTGGTTACCGAGGTCTCCGCTGAGCTGGTCATCATGCTCAACGACGACGGTACGGAAACCAACTACCGCATCAACAAGTTCGCCCGCTCCAACCAGGGCAACTGCTACAACAACCGTGTCCTGGTGAACGAAGGCCAGCGCCTCGAGGTCGGCGGCATCATCGCCGACGGTCCGGCAACGGACCAGGGCGAACTCGCCCTCGGTAAGAACCTGCTTGTGGCATTCATGTCATGGGAAGGCCACAACTTCGAGGACGCCATCATCCTCTCGCAGCGCATTGTTGCCGAGGACGTTCTTTCCTCCATTCACATCGAGGAGCACGAGATCGATGCCCGCGACACCAAGCTTGGTGCCGAGGAAATCACCCGTGACATCCCCAACGTGTCCGAGGAAGTCCTGGCAGGCCTGGACGAGCGCGGCATCATCCACATCGGTGCCGAGGTTGAAGCCGGCGACATCCTGGTCGGAAAGGTCACCCCGAAGGGTGAAACCGAACTGACCCCGGAAGAGCGCCTGCTGCGCGCCATCTTTGGTGAGAAGTCCCGCGAAGTGCGCGACACCTCCCTGAAGGTTCCGCACGGCGAGTCCGGCACCGTCATCGGGGTCCGCGTCTTCGACCGCGACAACGACGACGAACTGCCCCCGGGCGTGAACCAGCTGGTGCGCGTCTACGTGGCCGCCAAGCGCAAGATCACCGACGGCGACAAGCTCGCCGGCCGTCACGGCAACAAGGGCGTTATCTCCAAGATCCTCCCGATCGAGGACATGCCCTTCCTTGCCGACGGTACCCCCGTTGATATTGTCCTGAACCCGCTGGGTGTTCCGGGCCGTATGAACGTCGGCCAGGTGCTGGAAACGCACCTCGGCTGGGTTGCCAAGACCGGTTGGAAGATCGAAGGCGAGCCCGAGTGGATGAAGCAGCTGCCGAACCTGCCGCGCGAGAGTGGCCAGACCACTGTTGCAACGCCGGTGTTCGATGGCGCCCGTGAAGAGGAAATCACGGGTCTGCTGGACTCCACCAACCTCACCCGCGACGGCGAACGCCTGATCAACTCCTCAGGCAAGACCCGCCTCTTTGACGGCCGCTCCGGCGAGCCGTTCCCGGATCCGATCTCGGTCGGCTACATGTACATCCTGAAGCTCCACCACCTGGTGGACGACAAGATCCACGCCCGTTCCACTGGCCCGTACTCCATGATCACGCAGCAGCCGCTGGGTGGTAAGGCACAGTTCGGTGGCCAGCGCTTCGGTGAGATGGAAGTGTGGGCGCTGGAAGCTTATGGCGCCGCGTACACGCTCCAGGAACTCCTCACCATCAAGTCGGATGATATCCACGGTCGTGTGAAGGTCTACGAAGCAATCGTCAAGGGCGAGAACATCCCCGAGCCGGGCGTTCCTGAGTCCTTCAAGGTCTTGATCAAGGAAATGCAGTCGCTGTGCCTGAACGTGGAAGTACTTTCCACGGACGGAACCACAATTGAAATGCGTGACTCTGATGACGCAGTCTTCACGGCTGCGGAAGAACTGGGCATCGATCTGTCTCGTGCAGAGCCCAGTTCCGTAGAAGAGGTTTAGCAGGTTGATGTCTTGGGAAAAGCAGTCGGCCCGCCGCGCTGTCTTTTCCCAGGGCATCACCTCCCTCTTCCCGTAACCAAGACTTCAGAATTTAGAGAACAAGAGAGAACAGGGACCATATGTCCAGCGAATCCTCCTTCGGCCTCATGCAGATCGGCCTTGCCACCGCGGATGACATCCGTGGCTGGTCTTACGGCGAGGTTAAGAAGCCGGAAACCATCAACTACCGCACGCTCAAGCCCGAGAAGGACGGCCTCTTCTGCGAGAAGATCTTCGGCCCTTCCCGCGACTGGGAATGCTACTGCGGTAAGTACAAGCGTGTGCGCTTCAAGGGCATCATCTGCGAGCGGTGTGGCGTCGAAGTCACCCGTGCGAAGGTCCGCCGTGAGCGCATGGGCCACATCGAGCTGGCCGCCCCGGTCACGCACATCTGGTACTTCAAGGGTGTTCCGTCCCGTTTGGGCTACCTCCTTGACCTGGCACCGAAGGACCTCGAAAAGGTCATCTACTTCGCTGCCTACATGATCACCAGCGTCGACGCCGACAGCCGCCACGAGGAACTGCCCAACCTTCAGGTTGAGCACGACATCGAGAAGAAGCAGCTGATCGACAACCGCGACTCCGACATCGCCACGATCGCCCGTGACCTCGAAAACGAGATCGCGCGCCTCGAAGGTGAAGGTGCCAAGGCTGCCGATAAAAAGAAGGCCCGCGACTCTGCGGATCGCCAGATGGCCAACGTGCGTAAGCGCGCCGACGCCGAGATTGATCGCCTGGAGCAGGTTTGGGAGCGCTTCAAAACCCTCAAGGTCGCTGACCTTGAAGGCGACGAAGGCCTTTACCGCGAGCTGCGGGACCGTTACGGCATCTACTTCGAAGGCTCCATGGGTGCCGAAGCCATCAAGAAGCGTCTTGAGAACTTCGACATGCAGGCCGAGTCTGACCTGCTGCGCGACATCATTGCCAACGGCAAGGGCCAGCGCAAGACCCGTGCCCTGAAGCGCCTGAAGGTGGTCAACGCGTTCCTGACCACCAACAACAGCCCGCTCGGCATGGTGCTGGACGCCGTCCCGGTGATCCCGCCGGAACTGCGCCCGATGGTCCAGCTGGACGGTGGCCGCTTTGCGACCTCCGACCTCAACGACCTCTACCGCCGTGTGATCAACCGCAACAACCGCCTCAAGCGCCTGCTTGACCTCGGTGCCCCGGAGATTATCGTCAACAACGAGAAGCGCATGCTTCAGGAAGCTGTTGACAGCCTCTTCGACAACGGCCGTCGTGGCCGTCCGGTCACCGGTCCGGGCAACCGTCCGCTGAAGTCCCTGAGCGACATGCTCAAGGGCAAGCAGGGCCGTTTCCGCCAGAACCTCCTCGGCAAGCGCGTTGACTACTCCGGCCGTTCGGTCATCGTCGTCGGCCCGCAGCTGAAGCTGCACCAGTGTGGTCTGCCTAAGCAGATGGCACTGGAGCTCTTCAAGCCGTTCGTGATGAAGCGCCTGGTTGACCTCAACCACGCACAGAACATCAAGTCGGCCAAGCGTATGGTCGAGCGTTACCGTCCGCAGGTCTGGGACGTGCTGGAAGAGATCATCACCGAACACCCGGTGCTGCTCAACCGTGCACCTACCCTGCACCGCCTTGGCATCCAGGCGTTCGAACCGCAGCTTGTTGAAGGTAAGGCAATCCAGCTCCACCCGCTGGTTTGTGGCGCCTTCAACGCTGACTTCGACGGTGACCAGATGGCAGTCCACCTGCCGCTGAGCCCCGAGGCCCAGGCTGAGGCACGCATCCTGATGCTGTCCTCGAACAACATCCTGAAGCCGTCCGACGGCCGCCCGGTTACCCTGCCTTCGCAGGATATGATCATCGGTCTCTACCACCTGACCACCAAGCGTGTCGGTTCAGCTGGCGAAGGCCGCGTCTTCTCCTCGGTTGCCGAAGCCATCATGGCCTACGACCTCCGCGAGCTGCACTTGAACTCGCAGGTCAGGATCCGCCTTGAAGGCTTCGTTCCGTACGCGGACTGGGAAGCTCCGGAAGGCTACGAGCCGGGTCAGACCGTGCTCGTCCAGACCTCCCTTGGCCAGGTCATCTTCAACCAGACGCTGCCGGCGGATTACCCGTGGGTTGAGAACGTTGCGGACAAGGGCGAACTGTCCACGATCGTCAACGATCTCGCCGAGCGCTACCCGAAGGTGGTCACGGCGGCAACGCTGGACAACCTGAAGGATGCCGGTTTCTACTGGGCCACCCGCTCGGGCGTTACCGTCGCCATCTCGGACATCGAGGTACCCAAGGACAAGCCGAAGATCCTGGCCGGTTACGAAATCATGGCTGCCAAGATCCAGGGCCAGTACGACAAGGGCCTGATCGACGACGACGAGCGTCGCCAGGAACTGATCGAGATCTGGAACAAGGCAACGAACGAGATCGCCCAGGTGATGCGTGACAACCTGTCGCCGATGAACACCATCAACCGTATGGTGTCCTCCGGTGCACGTGGTAACTGGATGCAGGTCCGTCAGATCGCGGGTATCCGTGGCCTGGTGGCCAACCCTAAGGGTGAAATCATCCCGCGTCCCATCAAGTCCTCCTACCGCGAGGGCCTGTCGGTGCTGGAATACTTCATCGCCACGCACGGTGCCCGTAAGGGTCTGGCTGACACCGCGCTGCGTACCGCCAACTCGGGTTACCTGACCCGTCGTCTGGTGGACGTGTCGCAGGACGTCATCGTCCGCGAAGAGGACTGCGGCACCGAGCGCGGCCTGGTCACGCCAATCGCCGTGCCGGACGCCAACGGCGAGCTGGTCCTGGACGAGAACGTCGAGAACAGCGCCTACGCTCGTACGCTCGCTGTTGACGTTGTGGACTCCAAGGGCAACGTCCTTGCCGCCGGCGGCACCGACTGCGGCGACGTCGTTATCGCTGAGCTGTTCGCAGCCGGCATCACCGAGGTCAAGGTCCGCTCTGTACTCACCTGTGAGTCCAGCGTCGGCACCTGCGCCCTGTGCTACGGCCGTTCGCTGGCCACCGGCAAGACCGTGGACATCGGCGAGGCTGTCGGCATCATCGCCGCACAGTCCATCGGTGAGCCCGGTACCCAGCTGACCATGCGTACGTTCCACACCGGTGGTGCTGTTTCCGCCACCGGTGGAGAAGACATCACCCAGGGTCTGCCGCGTATCCAGGAGCTCTTCGAAGCCCGTACTCCGAAGGGTGTCGCACCGATTGCTGAAGCAGCCGGCCGCATCGCCATCGAAGAGTCCGAGCGTCAGATGCGCCTGGTCATCACCCCGGATGACGGCTCTGAAGAGATCGCCTACCCGGTACTGCGCCGTTCACGCCTCCTCATCGAGGATGGCGAGCACGTCACAGTAGGCCAGAAGCTCATCAACGGTCCGGTGGACCCCAAGCAGGTTCTGCGCATCATGGGTCCCCGTGCCGCGCAGAAGTTCCTGGTGGACGAGGTCCAGGGCGTGTACCGCAGCCAAGGTATCGGTATCCACGACAAGCACGTCGAGGTTATCGTCCGCCAGATGCTGCGCCGCGTCACGGTCATCGAATCCGGCGAATCGGATCTGCTCCCCGGCGAGCTCGCCGAGCGCAGCCGCTTCGAGGAGGCCAACCGCCGCGTTGTGTCCGAGGGCAAGACTCCGGCTTCCGGACGTCCTGAGCTCATGGGCATCACCAAGGCGTCCCTGGCCACGGAGTCCTGGTTGTCCGCAGCTTCCTTCCAGGAGACCACCCGCGTCCTGACGCAGGCGGCCATGGAAGGCAAGAGCGACCCGCTGCTCGGCCTCAAGGAGAACGTCATCATCGGTAAGCTGATCCCGGCCGGCACGGGTCTCCCGCGCTACACCGAGGTCACCGTGGAGCCCACTGAGGAAGCAAAGGCCAACCTGTTCACCGGCCCCAGCGCATTCAGTGACTTCTCGTACGACTCCCTGGGCGGCGACGGAGCTCCTGAGTTCCACGCCATCCCGCTGGATGACTACGATCTCGGCAACGATTTCCGCTAGTCGATTGCGTTGAAAGGCCCCGTTTCCACTTGGTGGAGGCGGGGCCTTTCGTCTACACCCGATTAAGGGCCCGGGTCCAGCCGTGCTAAACTTTGTGTAATTGTTCTGTGTGGCAGTGGATGAAGGCCGCCGCAGCATCATTTTGGTTTTGTTCTCATGATGCTGGGTGGAGCTTGTTTCCGGGTTGCGGGTAAGGTGCGCAACGAATGCCACGCTTCTGCACGCCTACGCAAGTTTCCAGAGGCCGCAGCTGCAAGGAACAACGCCAAAACCATTGTGCTCAGGCTGGCGCCTGAGCGTGAAGGTAGAGATCAAACCAACGGAGAACACGAGAGTGCCTACGATTAACCAGCTGGTCCGCAAGGGCCGCACGCCTAAGGTCAAAAAGACCAAGGCTCCCGCGCTTAACGGCAGCCCGATGCGCCGCGGTGTTTGCACCCGCGTTTACACCACCACCCCCAAGAAGCCGAACTCGGCTCTTCGTAAGGTTGCACGTGTGCGCCTCAACGGTGGCGTTGAAGTTACCGCTTACATCCCCGGTGTCGGCCACAACCTGCAGGAGCACTCCATTGTGCTCGTTCGCGGCGGTCGCGTGAAGGACCTCCCCGGTGTCCGTTACAAGATCGTCCGTGGCGCCCTCGATACCCAGGGTGTGAAGAACCGTAAGCAGGCACGCAGCCGCTACGGCGCAAAGATGGAGAAGAAGTAATATGCCTCGCAAGGGTCCGGCCCCCAAGCGGCCGCTCGTACTAGATCCCGTTTACGGCTCCCCGCTGGTTACCCAGCTGATCAACAAGGTGCTGGTTGACGGTAAGAAGTCCACCGCAGAGCGCATCGTTTACGGTGCCCTCGAAGGCGCCCGCGCCAAGTCCGGCGGCGACCCCGTAGCAGCACTCAAGAAGGCCATGGAAAACGTCAAGCCTTCCCTCGAGGTCCGCTCACGCCGCGTTGGTGGCGCTACCTACCAGGTTCCGGTTGAGGTCAAGCCGGGCCGCTCCACCGCCCTCGCCCTGCGTTGGCTGGTTGGCTACTCCAAGGCCCGCCGTGAAAAGACCATGACCGAGCGCCTCCAGAACGAAATCCTGGATGCCTCCAACGGTCTCGGTGCCGCTGTGAAGCGTCGCGAAGACACCCACAAGATGGCCGAGTCCAACAAGGCCTTCGCACACTACCGCTGGTAATACTTCCCGGACGCCGCCGGCTCGACTGAGCCGGCGGCGAACGCGTAGTCCATCCGAAAGGGAGACACCGTGGCACAGGACGTGCTTACAGACCTTAGTAAGGTCCGCAACATCGGCATCATGGCCCACATCGATGCTGGCAAGACCACCACCACCGAGCGCATTCTGTTCTACACAGGTGTGAACCACAAGATCGGCGAAACGCACGACGGCGCTTCGACGACTGACTGGATGGAACAGGAAAAGGAACGCGGCATCACCATCACGTCTGCCGCCGTGACCTGCTTCTGGGACAACAACCAGATCAACATCATTGACACCCCCGGCCACGTTGACTTCACTGTCGAGGTTGAGCGCTCACTGCGCGTCCTCGACGGCGCCGTCGCTGTGTTCGATGGTAAAGAAGGTGTCGAGCCCCAGTCTGAGACCGTTTGGCGCCAGGCTGACAAGTACAACGTTCCGCGTATCTGCTTCGTCAACAAGATGGACAAGCTCGGCGCTGACTTCTACTTCACGGTAGACACCATCGTCGGCCGCCTCGGTGCCAAGCCGCTCGTTATGCAGCTGCCGATCGGTGCCGAGAACGACTTCATCGGCGTTGTCGACATCCTGGAAATGCGTGCGCTGGTCTGGCCCGGTGACTCCAAGGGTGACGTCACCATGGGCGCCAAGTACGAGATCCAGGAGATCCCCGCGGATCTGCTGGAGAAGGCCAAGGAATACCGCGCTGCTCTCGTTGAGACGGTGGCTGACGCTACCGAAGAGCTCATGGAGAAGTACCTCGAAGGTGAAGTACTCACCGTCGAGGAGCTCAAGGCCGGCATCCGCAAGATGACGATCAATTCCGAGCTCTACCCGGTCTTCTGTGGCTCCGCGTTCAAGAACCGCGGCGTTCAGCCGATGCTTGACGCCGTGGTTGACTACCTGCCGAACCCGCTCGACGTCCCGCCGATGATCGGTCACGATCCCCGCGACGAAGAGAAGGAACTGACCCGCGCGCCTTCCTCCGAGGAGCCGTTCTCGGCTCTGGCGTTCAAGATTGCGACCCACCCCTTCTTCGGCCAGCTCACCTTCATCCGCGTGTACTCCGGTCACGTCGAAGCCGGTGCTCAGGTGGTCAACTCCACCAAGGGCAAGAAGGAGCGCATCGGCAAGCTGTTCCAGATGCACGCCAACAAGGAAATGCCTGTCGAGGGCGCTACCGCCGGCCACATCTACGCAGCGATCGGGCTGAAGGACACCACCACGGGCGACACCCTGTGTGACTCCAGCAACCAGATCGTACTCGAGTCCATGAGCTTCCCGGAGCCCGTGATCTCGGTTGCCATCGAACCGAACACGAAGGGTGACCAGGAGAAGCTCTCCCTGGCCATCCAGAAGCTCTCCGCTGAGGACCCGACCTTCCAGGTCTCCCTCAACGTGGACACCGGTCAGACCATCATCGCCGGCATGGGCGAGCTTCACCTTGATATCCTGGTGGACCGCATGCGCCGCGAATTCAAGGTCGAGGCCAACGTCGGCAAGCCGCAGGTCGCTTACCGCGAAACCATCAAGAATGTTGTTGCGCGTCACGACTACACGCACAAGAAGCAGACCGGTGGTTCGGGCCAGTTCGCAAAGATCCAGATTGCCATCGCGCCCTTGGACACGTCCGACGGCGAGCTGTATGAGTTCGAGAACAAGGTCACTGGTGGCCGTATTCCGCGCGAATACATCCCGTCGGTTGACGCCGGTATCCAGGATGCACTGAACGACGGCGTCCTGGCCGGATACCCGGTTGTTGGCATCAAGGCGACGCTGATTGACGGCGCATACCACGATGTTGACTCTTCGGAAATGGCGTTCAAGATTGCCGGCCGTATGGCTTTCAAGGAAGCCGCACGCAAGGCGAACCCCATCCTGCTCGAACCGCTGATGGATGTAGAGGTCCGCACCCCTGAGGAATACATGGGTGAAGTTATCGGTGACCTCAACTCCCGCCGTGGCCAGATGCAGTCCATGGAAGATGCACAGGGTGTCAAGGTCATCCGTGCGCACGTCCCGCTGTCCGGGATGTTCGGCTACATCGGTGACCTGCGTTCCAAGACCCAGGGCCGCGCTGTGTATTCCATGACGTTCCACAGCTACGCCGAGGTCCCGAAGGCATTTGCCGACGAGATCATCCAGAAGAACCGCGGCGAGTAGTCTTTCCGACTTTCGCAGCAAAAAAACTCGGGTGCGTTTCCGGTTGACGGAAGCACACCTGGTGCAGGTGGCCGGGTCCCGGTTAGATGCAGTCCGGTCAAGCCGGGCGCCGGCCATCTGCACGAACAGGCTCGAGGGACTAGTATTAGTTCCTGAATCTGCAATTTCACCAATCCAAAGCCCCCCAAGTAGACTTGCCTGAGTTTCTGCCGCGATAAGCGCGGTTGAAGGGTAAGTCATTTGAAAACGTTCTAGGAGGAACCTGTGGCAAAGGCAAAGTTCGAGCGGACTAAGCCGCACGTTAACATCGGCACCATTGGTCACGTTGACCACGGTAAGACGACGTTGACGGCCGCCATTTCCAAGGTGCTGTATGACAAGTACCCGACTCTCAACGAGCAGCGCGACTTCGCGTCTATTGACTCTGCTCCCGAAGAGCGTCAGCGCGGCATTACCATCAACATCTCTCACGTTGAGTACCAGACCGAGAAGCGCCACTACGCACACGTAGACGCTCCGGGTCACGCTGACTACATCAAGAACATGATCACCGGTGCTGCCCAGATGGACGGTGCAATCCTCGTGGTTGCCGCCACTGACGGCCCGATGGCTCAGACCCGCGAGCACGTTCTGCTTGCCCGCCAGGTTGGCGTTCCCTACCTACTGGTTGCGCTGAATAAGTCGGACATGGTTGACGACGAAGAACTGCTGGACCTCGTTGAAATGGAAGTTCGTGAGCTGCTTTCTGCTCAGGGCTTCGATGGCGACGACGCTCCCGTTGTTCGCGTCTCCGGCCTGAAGGCTCTCGAAGGCGACCCGGTTTGGGTCAAGTCCATCGAGGACCTCATGGAAGCGGTTGACGAGAATGTCCCGGACCCGATCCGCGACAAGGACAAGCCCTTCCTGATGCCGATCGAAGACGTCTTCACCATCACCGGTCGTGGCACCGTTGTGACGGGTCGCGCCGAGCGCGGTACCCTCGGCATCAACTCTGAGGTTGAGATCGTCGGCATCCGTCCGGTCCAGAAGACCACCGTCACCGGTATCGAGATGTTCCACAAGCAGCTCGACGAAGCATGGGCCGGCGAGAACTGTGGCCTCCTGCTCCGCGGTCTGAAGCGTGATGACGTAGAGCGTGGCCAGGTTGTCGTCAAGCCGGGTTCCATCACCCCGCACACCGACTTCGAGGCCAACGTCTACATCCTCTCCAAGGACGAAGGCGGACGTCACAACCCGTTCTACTCGAACTACCGCCCGCAGTTCTACTTCCGCACCACGGACGTAACCGGCGTTATCACCCTGCCGGAAGGCACGGAAATGGTTATGCCTGGCGACAACACTGAGATGACCGTTGCGCTCATCCAGCCCATCGCCATGGAAGAGGGCCTCGGCTTCGCTATCCGCGAAGGCGGCCGCACCGTTGGTTCAGGACGCGTTACCAAGATCATCAAGTAATCACTTGTTGATCACGGAGCTGATGGCCGTCTGACGGCCTGACGTGAAGTTTGGAACAGCCCCGCTGCTAGTGCAGCGGGGCTGTTCCTTGCTACTATTAATCCAATCAATGGATTAATAGCGAGGGCAGGCCTGCCCCGGAGGGGGATCGCCGTGAGGGACGAATCTTATGAAGCGGGCTACCGCGCCGGTCACCTTCAGGGGTGGTTCGACGCGATGGCCAAGCTTCAGGCTTCAGGCCAGCCGGGGCCAGCGGTCACTGAATCGCTCAGTTCCGCCAGCGCGGACTCGCCGGTGGGGGAGGGCATTTCCCTGGGGGAGGGCACGACGGCGGCAGCCAGCAATGTGCCTACACCGGCCGCGTCAATGCCCGCCAACGTCCGCATCACGACGGTGCCGGTGTCGCTTGCGACGAAAATTACGCCTGTGCCGCCAGAGTCGTTTCCGGTATCACCTGCACGGATGATCATCCAGGCGCCGACAGTTTCGCAGCCTGGTTCGGCGCCCTTTTCGTCTCCATCGAACACCGCATCGGCCACTGCATCGGTGCCGCCGAGGATTCCGCCGCAGTCCCCGGCCGCCTCCTTCCAGACATACCCGGAGACACCGGCCCAGCGCCAGGCCCGGCGTGAAAAGCGGGACCGGCAGAACATCAACATCACGCTGTACGTGGCCAGCCTGCTGCTGGTGGCTGCCGCTGCACTCTTCATCGGTAGCAGCCTGCCGCCCATGTTGCGCTTTGCCGGCGTCTGCGCAGTCACAGCACTGTTCTATGGCGCGGGATTTGCGCTACATGCCCGGGTCCCGCGGCTGAAGCCGGCCGCCGTGGCATTCACCGGCACCGGGCTCGCCCTGGTTCCTGTGACCGGCCTGGCCCTTTACAACTTTGCGCTTCATCACGGCCCGGCCGCCTGGCTGATCACGTCGCTGATTGGTACTGCGGCCTATGTTGCGGCGGCGGTCCGGCTGGAGAGCAGGGTCCTGGTGTACCTTTCCCTCACGTTTGTGGCCTCCACGGCGTTCTCCGGCGTTTCAATCCTGGGTGGGGCCCTTGTTTGGTATTTCGCTGTGCTCATCGCCGTGGCCGTGTTGCTGTCGGGCCTTGCCCTCGTCCGGCCGGGCTGGTTGCCGCCGGTGTATGTCAGGCCGCTGATGGTCTTGCACCCGTTGGTGGTGCCCGCTGTGGCCGTCGCTGCGACCTTCGTACCGTTGCTCTTGGACAAAGCTGAGTACGCACTGGTCATCGGGATGTGCGGTATCTATTTCGCCCTGATGGCCGCTGTTCCGGGGCGGTTCCGGCTGATCAACTTCTACGCGGCACGGGCCGCCCTGACAGTAGCGGCCGCCGTCGAGGTTTGGCACCTGACCGGCCGGGGGACCGACGCCCTGCTCGCCGCCGGCGTACTGCTCGCCGCCCAGGCCATGGGAGTGGTGCTTCTGTCAGCCAGGCTGACCGGCTGGTTCCGCCAGCAGCGAGCAGAATCGTCCGCCGCCGGGAACAGCCCCAACGCCGCCGGAGAACGCTGGCAGACTGATGCCCGGGCGACGTTTGCTCTGCAACTTGCTGCAACCGCGGCGTTCAGCGTTCAGGAGACCGCTGCCGGCTTCTTCCGCGCTATTGAGCGCTACGGTTCGGTCGAAACGGGCACAACGGTGCCGCTTTGGGTGCCGGTGGCTTTATCGCTGGGCACGGGCATGGTGCTGGCCGCCAGGTGGGCCCGCCGGGCCGAATGGGCGCCAGTTGCCGTACTGGTCTTGGCCGGCATCGTTTCTCCTTCGATGGGTGCGTGGCCGTTCGCCGGCATGCTGCTCCTGGCCGCCGGCTTCTGGGCGATCCGCGGGGTCTTCGCGGCAGGTGATTTCCGTGGACGGTTGGTTCTGGGATCCCGGGTGGCCCTCACATTTGCGGTCCCCGTAACCGTCGCGGCCGTGATGGATGACGGGCCTGGGCGGGCCGGGGCGTCAATGTTCGCACTGTTGGTGGCACTGGTGCTCCAGCAGCTCCTTACGGCGTTCCTGCAGCGCTTCGGGGTGCGGACCTTGGCGCCACAGCCCACGTTGGTTGGCTTCGGTGCCGGGGGCGCGCTGGTTCTCGTTGGACTGCAGTTCGGTGAGACGTCGCCGGACCACGGCCTGACGGCCGTCGGCGTGCTTATCCAGCTTGCTGCGGCATTTGCCATCGGAGCTCTGCTGGTTCCACGGCCGGCCACGGAGCGCGACTGGGTTGCCACGGTGTGGGAGGCCTTGCCTCTTTGTATGTCCGTGGTGGCCGCGACGGTCGCGTTCCAGGCCGTTTCACAAGGCGCCGGAAACGTGGCGCTGCTGCTGGTGGCGGCGTATCTGCTCATCACGGCGATGCGTCTGCGCCTGCGCCAACACCGCTGGGCGTACTGGTGGTTCGCCAGGGCAACAGCCACGGTCCTTGCCCTGACAGCTTTTCACCAGCTCCAGGACGTCGGAGGACCGGTGGTCATCGCGGACGAAGTGGTCCGTCCGGCGACGGTCCTGGTGACCGTGCTGGCACTTCAGCTGTGCCTTCCGCTGGTGGCTGCCGTCCGCCGTCGTGCTCCCCGCGGGATTCTTGCTGACGCGGGCACCCTGCTCCTTCTCCAGCTGGCGGGTAGTGCCAGCCTGGCGCAGGCAGGTTCCGCCGACTGGCAGGGAACCTCCGCTGCAGGACTGGTGGCCCTCGGCGCAGCAGCCTCGGGGTACTACCTCCGCAGGAAGGCAGGTGCCGTCTGGTTAGCCCCGCTGGCGTTCTCCGTGCTGCTGGTCCTCAGCGGCGGCGATCTGCTTCGGGTCGAACTGATCCTGGGTATCTTCGCGGTCTACTCCACGCTGATGGTGGTGGCCGAGCAGCGGCGGGGAAGGAAAGGCTGGTATTTTGTGGCGGCCCGCGTGCTGACCGCAGGGCTCGCCCTGTTCCTCAGCTACGACATCACCGCCTCGCCCACTGTGGTTTCGGTGACCTTTGCCCTGGTGCTCGCGGTCCAGCACGCCGTCCGCTGGATGATGCGCTCACGGCTGGCTGACATCCCCTTCCAGCAGGCTGCAGTCTGGATCACCCTGGCGGGGCAGGCGTTGCTGCCGCTCGCGTACGTGACAAAGTCGGGGGGCGTTGGGCTGCTGGCGCAGGACGACGACGGCGGCCGCTGGGTAGTGTTGCTGGAACTGCTGATGCTCCTGGCCTCGGCAGTGGTGGCCAGGAGACTCTTCAGTGCCCGCGGAGCCCTTTACTTCGCTGTGTATGCGGCGCTGTTCGGAGTGCTCGCCCTGGGCCCGCTGTTCGTGTTCGGTGGGACGTTCCTGATGCTCCCGGTCCTGAGCCACACGGGAACTGCGGTGGCTCTGCTGGGTGTTGCGCTTCTGGCAGCCGCTGCCGGTATCTTGCGACAGCGGCAGCACGGACTCCAGCACAGCGGACTCCAGCAGAACGGACTCGAGCAGAACGGTCGCCGGCAGGACGTTGGTGCCGCGGATGTCGAACACTGGCTCTGGCTGGTTACCGCCGGCTCGTTTGCCGGTGCTGGGCTGTTGATTTCGCCGTTGGCGGCAGACTGGGTGACGGGAGCGGCTGTTCTGGTCCTGTCGGCCGTGTGTTTTGCCGCGTCGCACGTCGAGGATCTGCCGGTCCTGTATCCGCCGGCAGCCCTGGCCGCGCTGGGCGGGTCCATCGCGTTGGCGGCGGAAGCGTATCAGGATGTCCCCGGCGTCTGGGGCGGATTCCTGCCATGGCTGGCCGGCGCGGGCGTGGCTTCGGCCGCCCTCTATGGGGTGCGGCTCATGCGCAGCGGCCCGTTGCAGGTTGAGCCGGTGCGTCGTTGGTCGCTGGCCGGCGCGGCCTTCCTCGGCCTCGTCCTGGTGGTCTTCGTCGGAATCCGGCACGATGCAACGTCCTGGGCGGCTGCGGCCGTAATGGCCGCCGCCGTCGGAATCTCCTACCGTGAGGCACCTCCACGGGTGCGACGGATCGCCCTGGAGGTGGGCGCGCTGCTCCTGACCATTGCCGTCCAGCGTGCTGCCATCTTTGAACTGGACGCGCCGGGTGGCCGTACAGGCCGCATATTGGCCGACCTCCCGAGTCCGTTCTGGGTGGTTCAGTGGTACGTGGTCCTGGCCGCTGTCCTCGGTGGCTTGCGGTACTTCTCCGGCAATCAAGCTGCCGGCCGGTTCCTGGTGGGGGCAGCGTCTATGTTGCTTTCCCTGAGCGGCCTGGGCGTGGTGTTCGGCGGCGCCGGTGAACAACAGCTGTGGGTCCTGGTGCTTCTCGCCCTACTGCTCGTGGCAGGCCTTGGCCTGGGCGAGCGGCTGTTTGTCTGGTGGGGTGCAGCGGGGGTGGCCGCGTGCATTCTGTGGGCAATGCGCCAGTACACGTTCCTGCTGTTGGCGTTCATCGCCGTGGGGCTGATCATCTTCGCCATCTGGCGGCTGAACCGCGGAGCCAGTGGTCAGGCGCCGGACGCGCGGCCAGAAATGACGCCGGACCCTGAGGCCAACCCGCAGTCCCGCGACGGCAAGGAACCGTCCCGCCGGCACTGATACTGTTGCTGACAGCGAGAGGAGTACATCATGGGATGGCTGATTTTTCTGATCATCGCGGTTGCCGTGGTCGCCGGAGTTTTCTGGGCCAAGAAGCATTTCCGCACCGAGATTGACCGCGCCAAGCGCATCAACCGGGCAAACAAGGACAAGTAGCAGGGGCAGCAGGCTTCAGCCGGGTGTAAGCCGGGCGATAGCCGGAGTTCAGGCGGGCGGGCCTCACGCGGGCGTGCCTCCGCCGGCCAGTGACTTCCGGGCCTGGCTGAGCGCCCGGTACCAGTAGAACGATTCCTTGGGAGTGCGCTCCAACGTGTCGAAATCCACGTGCACCAGGCCGAAGCGCTGTGAGTAGCCTGCAGCCCATTCGAAGTTGTCCATCAGGGTCCAGACGTAGTAGCCGCGGAGGTCCACGTCGTGGGCAATTCCGCCCGGAGCCGTTGCTTCCAGGGCGTGCCGCAAGTGGCCCGCGATGTATTCGATCCGCTGCCGGTCTTGGACGGGGCCGGTGACGTGCTCGGGTTCAGGGAAGCTGGCACCGCTTTCGGTGATGTAGATCGGCGGCAAGGCATCCCCGTAGCGGTCCTTTAGCTCGCGCAACAGGATTCCCAGGTGCTTCGGAGCCACCGGCCAGCCGAAGCCGGTGGTGCTGTATTCGTCGAACGGCACCTGGTGGGCAGGTATTCGGACCATGGCTTCCGCCGGCACCGTAAGGTCTTCGCCGGTGCCCTGACCGGCTGCTACTTTCACGGGCTGGTAGTAGTTGACGCCGTAGAAGTCCACGGGCTGATGGATGGTGCGCAGATCGGCGTCGGAAATCTTGCCGAATGACCGCATCCACGGCGTGGCAAGAAGCAAGGAGCGGGGGTACCGGCCCAGGAGGATCGGATCGGCATAGATCCGGTTCAGCATGACGTCGAAGACTTTCGCAGCGGCCCGGTCGGCAATTCTCCGCGTTGCCGGCTGGACGGGGGAATGCAGGTTGGTCACGCCGATGCCGCCGCGGACCCCCTCCGAACGCAGGGCCTGGACAGCCAGGCCGTGCGCCAGCAGCTGGTGGTGGACAGCGGGAAATGCGTCAAAGAGCAGGTCCCGTCCGGGGGCATGAACGCCAAGGGCATAGCCGTTGAGCACCACCGAGGCTGGTTCATTGAGCGTGACCCACTGGTCCACCCGATCACCAAAGCGCCGGCCGGCCTCGCCTGCGTACTCGGCGAAGCGTTCCGCCGTGGCCCTGTTCATCCAGCCGCCACGGTGCTCCAAGGGAAGGGGCGTATCCCAGTGGTACAGCGTGGCCATGGGAGAGATGCCGGCTTCGAGGAGCTGGTCGATCAGCCGGTCGTAGAAATCCAGGCCTTGCTTGTTGAACGCGCCGCGGCCGTCCGGCTGGATCCGCGGCCACGAGATGGAAAACCGGTAGGAATCCACGCCGAGGTCCCGCATGAGGGCCACATCTTCGGGGGAGCGGTTGTAGTGGTCGCAGGCCACTGCGGGGGAGTGTCCATCGATGATGGCGCCGGGTTTCTCCGCGAAGGCGTCCCAGCCGGAGGGACCGCGGCCGTCCGCGGACAGTGCGCCTTCGATCTGGAAGGCGGCTGCGGCCACTCCCAGCGTGAATGAGCTGGGCAGTCGGCCGGCAAGATCCTGGACGGAAACGTCATCTTCGACGGTCATTCCCCCATCATCCATTCGGATGTTGCCGAAGGCAATGACCAGCAACTGAGTAGCAGCAACTGTCGTTATGAGGGCTCATAACGACAGTTAGTGCTACCTGGTTGGGCGCATCGGGGCCCGATGCCCGCAGATTAGGGCAGATTCGCTTCTGGGCATAATATCCGGCATACTAGATGAGTTGTTCAAGCGCTTCTTCGTGTCCCGATCCGGATAATGCCGGGTGTCAGGGTCCAAGTGGAAGCCCAAACATAACCCACTCCCCATGGAACTGCGGATTTGTATGCGTGCTAAGCGCGACACGCCCGACCGCGGGGGTCGGTTACGTCGGCAGGTTGAGGAACCCGGATTCATCCGGATTCAGCTTGTGCGGCGGGTGGTAGTTCAGACTTCAAATGCTTCGGCAGCCACATGCAACAAGAAAGTGAACAGAGCAGCCCTCACCGGGAGCAGCACTAACTGAAAGAGAGTCAGGCGACATGGCGGGACAAAAAATCCGCATCCGGCTGAAGTCATATGACCACGAGGTCATTGACGTTTCAGCACGGAAGATCGTTGAGACGGTCACGCGCGCAGGCGCAACGGTAGTTGGCCCCGTGCCGCTGCCGACGGAGAAGAACATTTACTGTGTTATCCGCTCTCCGCACAAGTACAAGGACAGCCGCGAGCACTTTGAAATGCGCACGCACAAGCGTCTTATCGACATCATCGATCCCACGCCGAAGGCTGTTGATTCGCTTATGCGTCTTGACCTGCCGGCCGACGTGAACATCGAAATCAAGCTGTAGGGAGGTGCTGAGAGACTATGACCGCAACCCGTAACGTAAAGGGCCTGCTGGGCACGAAGCTCGGCATGACCCAGGTCTGGGACGAGAACAACAAGCTCATCCCCGTCACTGTGGTCCAGGCAGATTCGAACGTCATCACCCAGCTGCGCAACGCAGACACTGATGGCTACGTAGCTGTTCAGATCGGCTACGGCCAGATCGATCCCCGCAAGGTCACCAAGCCGTTGGCTGGTCACTTTGAAAAGGCAGGCGTCACGCCTCGCCGCCACGTCGTCGAACTGCGCACTGCAGATGCTGACACTTACGAGCTGGGCCAGGAGCTTTCTGTTGAGCTCTTCGAAGCCGGCCAGAAGATCGACGTTATTGGCACCACCAAGGGTAAGGGCTTCGCCGGTGTTATGAAGCGTCACGGCTTCCACGGTGCTCCCGCCTCACACGGTGCTCACAAGAACCACCGTAAGCCCGGTTCAATCGGTGGCGCATCCACCCCGAGCCGCGTCTTCAAGGGCATGAAAATGGCCGGCCGCATGGGCGCCGTTCGTCACACCACGCTGAACCTCACGGTTCACGCAGTTGACGTCGAGAAGTCGCTGCTCCTGATCAAGGGTGCCGTCCCCGGCGCCCGCGGCCAGGTCGTACTCGTACGCACCGCCGTGAAGGGAGCCTAGTTCAATGACTAGCACTGTAAAGGTTGACCTGCCTGCAGAGATCTTCGACGTTCAGACCAACGTGCCGCTGCTGCACCAGGTCGTCGTAGCCCAGCTCGCTGCTGCTCGCCAGGGTACCCACAAAACCAAGACCCGCGCCGAGGTTTCCGGTGCAGGTCGCAAGCCGTTCAAGCAGAAGGGCACCGGCCGCGCCCGTCAGGGTTCAATCCGTGCTCCTCACATGACCGGTGGTGGCGTAGTCCACGGTCCCACACCGCGTGACTACAGCCAGCGCACCCCCAAGAAGATGATTGCTGCTGCACTGCGCGGCGCACTCTCTGACCGGGCACGCAACGGACGCATCCACGTTGTTGCTGAACTGGTGGAGGGCACCAAGCCGTCCGTCAAGAACGCACTGGCAACGCTGCGCGGAGTTTCCGAGCGCAAGAACCTGCTGGTTGTCATCGAGCGCGCCAACGATGTTGCAGCACTTTCCGTGCGCAACCTCGCCGGTGTTCACGTTCTGTACGCAGACCAGCTGAACACCTACGACGTACTCGTCTCTGACGACATTGTCTTCACCAAGGCTGCCTACGAAGCATTCGTTGCTGACCGGGCAGTAGCAAAGAACGAGGAGGATGCCAAGTGAGTGCAGCCACCATCAAAGACCCGCGCGACGTCGTGCTTGCACCCGTCGTATCGGAAAAAAGCTACGGCCTGATCGATGAGGGCAAGTACACCTTCCTGGTGGACCCCCGCTCGAACAAGACCGAGATCAAGCTGGCCGTGGAGAAGATTTTCTCCGTCAAGGTCGAATCGATCAACACCATCAACCGTGCCGGTAAGCGCAAGCGCACCAAATTCGGATGGGGTACCCGCAAGAACACCAAGCGTGCAATTGTGAGCCTCAAAGAAGGCACCATCGACATCTTCGGCGGTCCGCTCTCGTAGCGGAGACCACTTTAACGAGGAAATAAATTATGGGAATCCGTAAATACAAGCCGACTACCCCGGGCCGTCGTGGCTCGAGCGTAGCGGACTTCACCGAAATCACGCGGTCGACGCCGGAAAAGTCGTTGGTACGTCCGCTGCCCAAAAAGGGCGGCCGTAACAACTCCGGTAAGATCACGACCCGTCACAAGGGTGGTGGCCACAAGCGCCAGTACCGTCTGATCGACTTCCGTCGCCACGACAAAGACGGCGTCAACGCCCGCGTTGCCGAAATCGAGTACGATCCGAACCGTACGGCTCGCATCGCCCTCCTGCACTACATTGATGGCACCAAGCGTTACATCGTCGCCCCGAACAAGCTCTCCCAGGGTGACGTCGTTGAGGCAGGTTCCGGTGCTGACATCAAGCCCGGTAACAACCTGCCGCTGCTCAACATCCCGGTTGGTACCGTAATCCACGCAGTTGAACTGCGTCCGGGTGGCGGCGCCAAGATGGGCCGCTCCGCCGGCGCATCGATCCAGCTTGTAGCCAAGGAAGGCCGTTTCGCCCAGCTGCGTCTGCCTTCCGGCGAAATCCGCAACGTTGACGTGCGCTGCCGCGCAACTGTCGGCGAGGTCGGCAACGCCGAGCAGTCGAACATCAACTGGGGTAAGGCCGGCCGCATGCGCTGGAAGGGCGTACGCCCGACCGTCCGTGGTGTCGCGATGAACCCGGTTGACCACCCGCACGGTGGTGGCGAGGGTAAGACGTCCGGTGGACGTCACCCCGTCAACCCGAACGGTAAGCGGGAAGGCCGCACCCGGCGTCCCAACAAAGAGAGCGACAAGCTTATTGTTCGTCGCCGTCGTACTGGCAAGAACAAGCGATAGGAGCCTGGACACATGCCACGCAGCCTGAAAAAAGGTCCTTTCGTTGACCAGCACCTCTTTGTAAAGGTAGCCAGGGAAAACGATAAGGGCACCAAGAACGTCATCAAGACCTGGTCCCGCCGTTCGATGATCATCCCCGACATGCTCGGGCACACGATCGCCGTACACGACGGACGCAAGCACATTCCGGTGTTTGTCACTGAGTCGATGGTCGGGCACAAGCTCGGCGAATTCGCTCCCACGCGGACATTCCGCGGCCATGTCAAGGACGACCGTAAGGGCAAGCGCCGCTAGGCGCCTGCACTTACGTCAAAGACGAGAGAAGGAAAGCAATGGAAGCCAAGGCAATTGCGCGTCACATCCGCGTAACGCCTATGAAGGCCCGGCGCGTCGTCAACCTTGTTCGTGGTAAGCAAGCGAATGAGGCTCTGGCAATTCTGAAGTTTGCCCCCCAGGCAGCTTCGGAGCCGGTATTCAAGGTAGTACAGTCGGCAATCGCGAACGCCCGGTCCCTCGCGGACCGCGACGGTGTTTCGTTTGACGAAAGCGACCTCATCATCAGCGAAATGTTCGTTGATGAAGGCCCGACCATGAAGCGGTTCCAGCCGCGTGCTCAGGGTCGTGCATTTCAGATCAAGAAGCGCACCAGCCACATCACTGTGGTAGTCGCTACACCTGAGAAAGAGGAGGCTCGCTAAGTGGGACAGAAAGTTAACCCGCACGGGTTCCGACTCGGCATCACCACCGATCACGTATCGCACTGGTTCGCTGACAGCACCAAGCCCGGACAGCGGTACAAGGACTTCGTTCGCGAAGACATCCGTATCCGCCAGCTTATGTCTGTCGGCATGGAGCGCGCCGGTATCGCCAAGGTTGAGATCGAGCGCACCCGTGACCGTGTCCGCGTGGATATCCACACGGCACGTCCCGGCATCGTTATCGGCCGCCGCGGCGCTGAAGCAGACCGCATCCGCGGCGAGCTTGAGAAGCTGACGGGCAAGCAGGTCCAGCTGAACATCCTCGAGGTCAAGAACCCCGAGATGGAAGCACAGCTTGTTGCCCAGGGCGTTGCTGAGCAGCTGACTTCCCGCGTGGCTTTCCGCCGTGCGATGAAGAAGGCAATGCAGTCCGCTCAGCGTGCAGGTGCCAAGGGCATCCGTATCGCTTGCTCCGGTCGACTGGGTGGCGCAGAAATGTCCCGCTCGGAGTTCTACCGCGAAGGCCGTGTGCCCCTGCACACTCTCCGTGCGAACATCGACTACGGCTTCTACGAGGCCAAGACCACCTTCGGCCGCATCGGCGTGAAGGTCTGGATCTACAAGGGTGACGTCACCGCCAAGGAACTGGCTCAGCAGGCAGCTGCTGCACCGTCCCGTGGCCGCGGCCCCAGCGACCGTCCGGGCCGCCCGGGTGGCGCCGGCGGCGCTGACCGCGGTGACCGCCGTCGTCGTACCGACCGTCCGGCAGCGGAGGCAGCTCCGGCTGCCGAAGCTCCGGCAGTTGAGGCTGCACCTGCTGCAGTAGAAGGAGGACAGGCTTAAATGCTTATCCCACGTCGAGTCAAGCACCGTAAGCAGCACCACCCGGGTCGTTCCGGCGCTGCTACGGGCGGCACCAAGGTCTCCTTCGGTGAGTGGGGTATCCAGGCCTTGAGCCCGGCATACGTCACGAACCGTCAGATCGAGTCTGCCCGTATTGCGATGACCCGCCACATCAAGCGTGGCGGTAAGGTCTGGATCAACATTTACCCGGACCGTCCGATCACCAAGAAGCCTGCCGAAACCCGTATGGGTTCCGGTAAGGGTTCACCGGAATGGTGGGTCTCAAACGTCAAGCCGGGACGGGTTCTCTTTGAGATCTCCGGCGTCGAGGAATCGGTAGCTCGCGAGGCACTCCGCCTTGCAATCCACAAGCTCCCGTTGAAGGCACGCATTTTGCGTCGCGAAGGTGGTGAATAGAAATGTCAGTAGGATCCAAGGAACTTGCATCCGCACAGCTGGACACGTTCGACAACGAGCGACTCGTTGAAGAACTCCGTAAGGCTAAGGAAGAGCTGTTCAACCTGCGTTTCCAGTCCGCCACCGGTCAGCTGGAGAACCACGGTCGTCTGCGCGCGGTAAAGAAGGACATCGCACGTATCTACACCGTTCTCCGTGAGCGCGAGCTGGGCATTCGTGCCGAGGTTGCCGCACCGGTTGTGGAAGCCAAGGAAGAGAAGAAGTCCAAAAAGGCTGCAACCAAGAAGGCCGAAACGGCTGAAACGGTTGAGGCCGAGGAGGATGCCAAGTGAGTGAAAAGGACGAGAACGTGACGGAAACTGTTTCCGCAGCAGCTACGGCTGGCGAACGCGGTGACCGTAAGACGAAGCGTGGCTACGTAGTCTCGGACAAGATGGAAAAGACCATCGTTGTCCAGGTAGAAGACCGCGTAAAGCACGCTTTGTACGGCAAAGTCATCCGCCGCAACACGAAGATCAAGGCTCACGACGAAGAGAACAGCGCCGGCATCGGCGACCTCGTTCTCCTCGCCGAGACCCGCCCGCTGTCCGCTACCAAGCGGTGGCGTCTGGTCGAGATCCTCGAAAAGGCCAAGTAACACCCCGCAGCCTGCTTGCAGGTACTGCACCGGAAACCCCCGTTCCCTTTTTGGGCGCGGGGGTTTTCCGCATTCTGGGGGGGCGTTCGCGCTGTTGTGGAGGGGTTGCCGGGCGGGCAGTGTCACGCTGAGCAGGTTTTTGGGGACCGCCCGACGGCGGGAGGCCGGGTTTCCGGGGGAGCGGCACCACCGGCGGGCCGAAAGCGTGCCGTGCGTGACGCCGTCGTCCGCTGTGCACGGCACCTGCTGTGTGATATGGGAGATGGCTCCAACTGTGCTAGGATATTGAGTTTGTATGGCGCCCTCTGTGCGCCGTCATCAACCTCGTAAACAATCGTGCCACGGCATAGTGCCCCCTCGTGCTTCGGACCTGTCCGGATCCGCCTGGGAAGCAAATGTTTTTGGCACGGGAGTTTAGGCCTGGTCTGGCAAAATCCAGGCAGGTCAAGAGACACCCCGATCAACCGTTCCGCAAGGCTCATTCCGTAGGAAGATTTTCGGTCTGAGAACCGGCGCGACGCAAGGAGTAAATAGTGATTCAGCAGGAGTCGCGACTCAAGGTCGCCGACAACACGGGTGCTAAGGAAATCCTTACCATTCGCGTTCTCGGTGGATCTGGCCGTCGCTACGCAGGCATTGGCGACGTCATCGTCGCTACCGTCAAGGACGCAATTCCGGGCGGCAACGTAAAGAAGGGCGATGTTGTTAAGGCAGTCATCGTCCGTACCAAGAAGGAACGCCGCCGTGCGGATGGTTCCTACATCAAGTTTGACGAGAACGCAGCTGTGATCCTGAAGGCTGACGGTGACCCCCGCGGTACCCGTATCTTCGGACCGGTTGGTCGTGAACTTCGTGACAAGAAGTTCATGAAGATCGTTTCTCTGGCTCCGGAGGTGCTCTAGTCCATGGCTAAGATCAAAAAGGGTGACCTCGTTCAGGTCATCACTGGCGCCAAGGCTGAGCGCGGCGGCGACAAAGGTAAGCAGGGCAAGGTTCTGCGCGTATTCCCGGAGACCAACCGCGTGTTGGTTGAAGGCATTAATCGCGTAACCAAGCACACCAAGGCCGGTCAGTCGCAGCGCGGCACCAAGACTGGTGGCATCGAGGTCGTAGAAGCTTCGGTCCACATCTCCAACGTGGCTCTGGTTGACCCGTCCACCAAGAAGCCCACCCGCGTCGGTTTCCGCACCGAGACCGTTGAGCGCGATGGCGTGAAGCGCGACGTGCGTGTCCGCGTGGCCAAGAGCTCCGGGAAGGACATCTAATGACTGAGACTCTCGAGACTCCGGCAACGAAGATCGTTCCTCGTCTGAAGACTAAGTACGCCGATTCCATCAAGAGCACGCTCGTTGAGGAATTCAAGTACAGCAACGTTAACCAGGTTCCCCGCCTGGTGAAGGTCGTTGTGAACATGGGTGTTGGAGATGCCGCTAAGGACTCCAAACTGATCGACGGCGCTGTCCGCGATCTGACCCTGATCACCGGCCAGAAGCCGCAGGTAACCAAGGCCCGCAAGTCGATCGCACAGTTCAAGCTGCGCGAAGGCATGCCCATTGGCGCACACGCAACTCTGCGTGGAGACCGCATGTGGGAATTCCTGGATCGTCTGGTCACGCTGGCTTTGCCCCGTATCCGCGACTTCCGCGGCCTCAGTGGCAAGCAGTTCGACGGCAACGGCAACTACACCTTCGGTCTGACCGAGCAGGTTATGTTCCACGAAATCGACCAGGATTCCATCGACCGCGTACGCGGTATGGACATCACGGTTGTAACCACCGCCAAGACCAATGACGAAGGCCGCGCGCTGCTGAAGGCGCTTGGCTTCCCGTTCAAGGCCGAAGACTAATCTAACTACGTAACAGGTCCTTCGCTGATGCTTCAGGCAGCAGCGAGGAAACCGTTATGAGGAAGGGCAAGAGCCCAAATGACAATGACAGATCCTGTCGCAGACATGCTTACGCGTCTGCGCAATGCAAACTCGGCATACCACGATTCCGTGTCTATGCCGTACAGCAAGCTCAAGGCACGCGTTGCCGACATCCTGAAGGCTGAAGGTTACATCGCCTCCTGGAAAGAAGAAGAGGCTGAGGTTGGCAAGAAGCTGACCCTCGACCTTAAGTTCGGTCCGAACCGCGAGCGTTCAATCGCTGGCGTTCGTCGTATTTCCAAGCCGGGCCTGCGTGTTTACGCAAAGTCCACCAACCTCCCGCACGTGCTCGGTGGCCTGGGTGTCGCAATCCTGTCCACCTCTTCCGGCCTCTTGACTGATAAGCAAGCCGGCAAGAAGGGCGTGGGCGGCGAAGTCCTCGCCTACGTCTGGTAACGGGAAAGGAAGAGAATAATGTCACGTATTGGACGTCTCCCCATCACCGTTCCCGCCGGCGTTGAGGTCAAGGTTGACGGCTCTGTCGTCAGCGTCAAGGGTGCCAAAGGCGAGCTGAACCACACTGTGGCCAGCCCGATCGAGGTTTCCCTGGAAGCAGAGACCCTGACTGTCGCCCGCCCGAACGACGAGCGCGCCTCCCGTTCACTCCACGGCCTGACCCGCACCCTGATCTCTAACATGATCGAGGGCGTTACCAAGGGCTACGAGAAGAAGCTTGAAATCGTTGGTACTGGTTACCGCGTTCAGGCCAAGGGATCTGACCTTGAGTTCGCTCTCGGCTACAGCCACCCGGTAAATGTCACCGCACCGGACGGCATCACCTTTGCAGTTGAGACCCCGACCAAGCTCTCTGTTTCAGGTATCAACAAGCAGCAGGTCGGCGAGGTTGCTGCCAACATTCGCAAGCTGCGGAAGCCGGACCCCTACAAGGGCAAGGGCATCCGCTACGCAGGCGAAGTCATCCGCCGCAAGGTCGGAAAGGCTGGTAAGTAACCATGGCCATCTCAATTAACAAGAAGCGTACGAACAAGAGCAAGTCTGCTTCGCGCAGCCGCCGCCAGCTTCGTATCCGCAAGCGCATCTCCGGCACGGCTGTACGTCCTCGTCTGGTCGTCAACCGCTCCGCACGCCACGTATTCGTCCAGGTTGTCGATGACACCAAGGGCCTGACCGTAGCGAGCGCCTCCACACTGGAAGCCGACCTTCGTGCATTCGAAGGCGACAAGACTGCCAAGGCCAAGCGCGTTGGCGAGCTCGTTGCCGCTCGTGCCAAGGCTGCCGGTATCGAAGCTGTTGTCTTCGACCGCGGTGGTAACAAGTACCACGGCCGGATCGCCGCCGTCGCTGACGGTGCACGTGAAGGTGGGCTGTCACTGTGACGGAAGCAAACAAGGAAAAGGACACTGTGTCTGCAGATCAGAAGGCGACTGAAGCCGTAGCTGCTCCGGCCACTGAGACCACTGCGCCCGCAGCTGCTGCCGATGACCGCCGTGGTGGCGCTCGTCGTGGCGAGCGTGGCGACAAGGGCCAGGGCGGTCGCGAAGGCGGCCGTGGCGGCCGTGGTGGCCGTGACGGCGGCCGTGAAGCCGAGAAGAGCCAGTTCATTGAACGCGTTGTCACCATCAACCGCGTTTCCAAGGTGGTCAAGGGTGGTCGTCGCTTCAGCTTCACCGCTCTGGTCGTCGTTGGTGACGGTAACGGCATGGTCGGCGTGGGCTACGGCAAGGCTAAGGAAGTTCCTGCCGCTATCGCGAAGGGCGTTGAAGAGGCCAAGAAGTCCTTCTTCCGCGTTCCCCGCATTGGCAACACCATCCCGCACCGCGTTCAGGGTGAGGCCGCTGCAGGCGTCGTAATGCTGCGTCCGGCCTCGGCCGGTACCGGTGTTATTGCCGGTGGTCCGGTCCGCGCCATCTTGGAGTGCGTGGGGATCCACGACATCCTCTCCAAGTCGCTGGGTTCCTCCAACGCCATCAACATCGTTCACGCGACGGTTGCGGCGCTGAAGCAGCTCGAAGAGCCGGCAGCAGTGGCAGCACGCCGCGGCCTGCCGCTGGACGAGGTTGCTCCGCCGGCAATGGTGAAGGCAATCCTGAACCAGAAGGCGGGTGTCTAAGCCATGGCTAAGAACCTGATTCCCTCCGACTCCCAGTTGGAGATCACTCAGATCAAGTCCGCCATTGGCGGCAAGCAGAACCAGCGCGACACCCTTCGGTCCCTCGGCCTGAAGCGGATCGGACACACCGTTGTCCGGACCGCCGATGCCGTGACTGTTGGAATGCTCAACACGGTTCCGCACCTGGTAAAGGTAGAGGAGGCGAAGTAAATGGCAGAGAAGAACACCGCCGAAAAGGCACAGGGCGCCGCTGCTGAGAAGCAGAACGCACTGAAGGTTCACCACCTGCGTCCCGCCCCGGGTGCCAAGACCGCCAAGACCCGCGTTGGTCGTGGTGAAGGTTCCAAGGGTAAGACCGCTGGTCGCGGTACCAAGGGTACGAAGGCCCGCTACCAGATCAAGGCTGGCTTTGCCGGCGGCCAGCTGCCGCTGCACATGCGCCTGCCGAAGCTGCGCGGCTTCAAGAACCCGTTCCGGGTTGAGTTCCAGGTTGTAAACCTGGACAAGCTCAACGAGCTGTTCCCGGAAGGTGGCGCAGTCACCGTGGAGAACCTGGTCGAGAAGGGTGCCGTTCGTAAGAACCAGCCCGTCAAGGTGCTTGGCACCGGCGACATCACCGTCAAGGTTGACGTCACCGTCCACGCATTCTCGGCCAGCGCCGCAGAAAAGATTGCAGCAGCAGGCGGAAGCACCACCGCTCTCTAGCAGACGGTGGGCGAATGCCCGTTGTGAACTCCCGGTGTGCAAGGCCTTCAGGGCCCTGCACGCCGGGAGTTTTTTCGCATCCGCCAGCCGACTATTTCCGCCTGTTCACCGCAAATGCGGCCTCGCGGATTATTCGCATGGCCAATCCACCCGTTAGACTCGGTTGTTGGGATTTATTGACCCCCATCACACCACGCTTATAAACACAACAGGAGGACGCTTGCTTAGCGCATTTGGCCGGGCCTTTCGCACGCCTGATCTGCGACGCAAGTTGTTGTTCACGCTGGCAATCATCACAATCTTCCGCTTGGGTGCATTCATCCCCTCGCCTGGTGTGAACTACCAGAATGTCCAGCAATGCTTGCAGAACGGTCAGACCGCAGGCGGGCTCTATCAGCTCGTCAACCTGTTCAGCGGCGGTGCCTTGCTTCAGGTGTCCATCTTCGCGCTGGGCATCATGCCGTACATCACGGCAAGCATCATTGTGCAGCTGCTCCGGGTGGTCATTCCCCGGTTCCAGGAGCTGTACGAGGAGGGCGCCTCCGGGCAGTCCAAGCTCACCCAGTACACGCGGTACCTCACCATTGCCCTGGGCCTTCTGAACGCAACGACGCTGGTGTCGCTGGCACGTTCAGGCCAGTTGCTTCCGGGCTGTGCACTGCCGATCATTCCTGACAGCAGCATCATCACCACTATCCTGCTGATCATCACGCTGACCGCCGGTACCGGGCTCATCATGTGGATGGGCGAACTCGTCACCGAAAAGGGTGTGGGCAACGGCATGTCGCTGCTCATCTTCACCTCCATCGCGGCGCAGTTCCCCACCTCGCTCGGTGCCATCTGGAGCTCGCAGGGACCGGGAACCTTCTTCCTGGTCCTGATCATCGGCCTGGTAACGGTTGCCCTGGTGGTGTTTGTGGAGCAGTCCCAGCGCCGTATCCCGGTGCAGTACGCCAAGCGGATGATCGGACGCCGGACCGTCGGCGGCACCAGCACCTACATCCCCATCAAGGTGAACATGGCAGGCGTGATCCCCGTGATCTTCGCATCGTCCATGCTCTACCTGCCGGGACTGATCTCACAGTTCAACCAGCCCAAAGCGGGTGAGGCGCTCGCGCCGTGGGTTGAGTGGATCAACAACAACCTGACCCGAGGAGACCATCCGATCTATATGGCGCTGTACTTCGCCATGATCGTGTTCTTCACCTACTTCTACGTCGCGATCACCTTCAACCCTGAAGAGGTCTCCGACAACATGAAGAAGTACGGCGGTTTCATCCCGGGTATCCGTGCCGGAAAACCGACCGCGGACTACCTGCAGTACGTGCTCTCCCGGATCACGCTGCCCGGAGCCATGTACCTGGGCTTCGTGGCGCTGATTCCGCTGGTGGCACTGGTACTGATCAACGCGAACCAGAACTTCCCGTTCGGTGGCACCTCGATCCTGATCATGGTGGGCGTTGGCCTTGAAACCGTCAAGCAAATAGATGCGCAGCTACAGCAACGTCACTACGAAGGGCTTTTGCGATGACGAAAATGTTGATTATTGGACCCCCCGGTTCCGGAAAAGGAACGCAAGCGGAACGCATTTCCGAGCGCCTCGGCGTCGTGGCGATTTCCACCGGTGATATCTTCCGCGCCAACGTGAAGGGCGAAACTCCTCTTGGCATCGAAGCCAAGAAGTACATGGACGCCGGGGATTTCGTTCCGGACATGGTCACCAACAAGATGGTCCGCGACCGCCTCAGCGAGTCCGACGTCGAAAACGGCTTCCTCCTGGACGGCTACCCGCGCACCACCGCGCAGGTGGACTACCTGGACGGTATCCTCGCGAACAGCGAAGAAAAGCTCGACGTCGTGCTGCAGCTCACGGCCGACGACGAGGAACTCGTCTCCCGCCTGTTGGGCCGTGCCAAGGAAACCGGCCGGAGCGACGACAACGAAGCCGTTATCCGCCACCGCCTGGACCTGTACCACGAGCAGACCGAGGCCGTTGTGGCCAAGTATGCCGAACGCGGCATCCTGACCCAGGTTGACGGCATCGGCGGCATCGACGAGGTCACCGACCGCGTGATGCAGGCGATCAAGGCAGCCCAGGCCGCCTAAGCCAGGCACACCAGCTTTTCGAGGCTCCTCCCGGCATCCGGGAGGGGCCTCAGCCATTGAGAGGACACACCATGGCCTTCGGCCAGCCCCGTATCGAATACAAGACCAACGCCCAGATGCGCACCATGCACGACGCCGGGCTGGTGCTGAGCCGCGCGCTGGACGCCGCAGTGGCGGCCGCCGCTCCCGGCGTGACCACCAAGCAGCTCGACGACGTCTTCGCGGCAGTGCTGAACGAGGCGGGCGCCAAGTCGAACTTCCTTGGCTACCACGGCTTCCCCGCCACCATCTGCACCTCCGTGAACGAGGAAGTGGTGCACGGCATCCCCGGCGGCAAGGTCCTCAACGACGGCGACATCATCTCGATCGACGGCGGCGCGATTGTTGACGGCTGGCACTCCGACTCTGCACGGACCGTGATTGTGGGCAATGTTGACCCCGAGGACCAGCGGCTCTCCGACGTCACCCACGCCGCAATGTGGCGCGGCATCACCGCGCTGGCCACGGGAACCCACGTGGGCGATATCGGCGCAGCCATCGACGACTACGTCTCCTCCGTGCCGGGCAAGCCGCTGGGCATCCTGGAAGACTACGTGGGCCACGGCATCGGCTCCGAGATGCATATGGCTCCGGATGTCCTGAACTACCGCACCAGCCACCGCGGCCCCAAGATCAAGCCCGGACTGTGCCTGGCCATCGAGCCCATGCTGGTCCGTGGCAGCATCGAAACCGCCGTGCTGGAGGACGACTGGACCATTGTCACCACCGACGGCAAGCGCTCTTGCCAGTGGGAGCACTCGGTTGCCGTCCACGAAAAGGGGATCTGGGTACTCTCAGCGCCCGACGGCGGAGCGGAGCACCTGGTGCCGCTCGGCGTCGTGCCCGTTCCGATCCCTTAACCCAAAGTAGGTAGCGCTAAGTGTCGTTATGAGGGGTCAAAACGACACATAGCGCTACCTACTTGGGCTGGGGCCGCGGCAGGTGACGTGCCCACCGCGGCCTATCGGTCAGGCCTTGAGCTTCGGCTTGACGTCCTTGGTGTAGATTCCCTCGAGCGTTGCCTTCAGCTCGGTCATGACGGCCTTCACGTCGCCCTCCTGGGTCAGGATCCTGGCGGCAGCCTTGGCCATCTCCTGGTCGGCGCCCGGCAGGAACGCGCGCGCGTTGTCCTGGACCTTGGTCACCGCCAGCTGGTCCATCGCGATCTTGATCTGCGGGGTGTTGGCCAGCACGGCGGTCATGTCGGCGGAGGTCCGCGTGGGCATGTAGCCGGTCGCGGCCGAGAACGTCGCGGTGTTCTCCGGCTCGGTCATGAACTGCAGGAACATGGCGGCCGCCAGCTGCTCTTCCTTGGTGACACCGCTGGGGATGCCCAGGCCGGCGCCGCCGGTGGGGCACACGCCTGAGGTGACCTTGGAGCCGCCCGGCAGGAAGCCGACGCCCACGTTGAACTTGGCGGACTTCAGGATGCCGATCAGTGAGCCCGTGGAAGACAACGTGGCCGAGGCCAGGCCAGCGGCAAAGTCGTCGGCTGATTCCTTCGAGGAGACGCCAGCCCAGGCGTCCTTGTACACGGAATCCTGGGCCGCCTGCAGTGCCGCCACGGACTCGGCTGAATCACAGGTGATATCCCAATCCTTGGACCAGCCGCCGCCTTCGCCCCACAGGTTGTTCTGCAGGGTCCAGCCCGCGTAGCCGGCGAGAGCGGGGTGCATAAAAGCGTACTGGGCGCCCGAAGCTGCCTTGAGCTTGGGGGCCCAGCCGGCGAATTCCTGCCACGTGGTGGGTGCCCGGTCCGGCAGGCCTGCCGCGGCGAAGTGGTCCTTGTTGTAGTAGAACAGGGGCGTGGACCGGCCGTAGGGGAGGGCCCACTGTTTGCCGTCGTACTTGTAGTCGTCCACCAGCGAGGTGCGGAAGTCGTCCAGCTTGACGTCCAGCTGCTTGACCAGGGAATCGAGCGGGATGATGCTCTCGTTCAGGTAGTAGCGGAACCACCAGACGTCGGAGAGGACCACCAGCGAGGGAAGGCCTGACTTGGCGGCCTGGGCGGTCTGGAACTTCTGGGCGATTTCCTCGTAGTTGGCGCCGGCCGTCACCAGGTTCACCTTGATGTCCGGGTACTTGGCATGGAACTTCTCGATGATGCTCTTTTCCACGTCCTGCGACTTGCCCGGGTGGTTGGACCAGAAGTCGATGGAGTCGGCCGGCTTGACGCCGCTGAAGTCGATGTCGGCAACAGTTGTCACCGCGGCGCCGGGCGTTGTTGACGGGCCGCCACAGGCGGACAGCGCTGCGGCGCCTGCCCCGGCGCCGGCCAGGGTGAGGAAGAACCGTCGATCAAGGGTAAAGGACATGGTGCTGCCTTTCGTTGGGTGCGTCGGTAGTGCTGGATGCGGTGGATGGATGGTTTGGATGGCTGGCGCCAATGTCCGACGCCAATGCCCGACGCCAAGGCCCGACGGCGTTGCTCGCCGGAGGTTAGCCGGTCACGCTGCCCTGGGTCAGGCCCGCGACGATGTAGCGCTGGAGCATGGCGAAGATGACCAGGATGGGGACGATCACGAGGACGGCGCCGGCCATCATGATTCCCCAGCCTGCGCCGTTGCTTTCGGAGTTCTGCAGCAGGGTCAGGCCCACTGGAAGGGTCATGCTTTCGGGTTTGTCAGTGATGATCAGCGGCCAGATGTACTCGTTCCATTCGCTCACTACGGTGACCAAGGCAACCGTTGCAATGGACGGAACAGACACCGGAACCACGATCTGCCAGAGCCGACGCCAGTGGCCGGCGCCGTCGATCTCTGCGGATTCCAGGATGGACCCGGGCAGGGTGAGGAAGTGCTGGCGCAGCAGGAACGTCCCGAAGGCAGTGCCGAGGCCGGGCAGGACGATGCCCCACAGGGTGTTCTTTCCGCCCATTCCGGCGATCAGGATGTAGTTCGGCAGGATGGACACCTGCGCGGGAACCATCAGGGCCACCAGGATCAGGACGAAGATGAGGTTTTTGAACGGAAAGCGTACAAACACCAGGGCATAGGCGGTCAGCAGGGCAAGGATCACTTTGATGCCGCCGCCCACCACCGTGACGATGGTGCTGTTCAGGAAGAACTGCCCGAACGGGACCGTGGTCATGGCCACCCGATAGTTCTCCGGGTCCAGGGCTGCCGGGAGCACCTGCAGATCCAGGGTGACGATTTCGCCGGCCTGTTTGAAGGAGCTCAGCACCATCCAGAGCAGCGGCAGGAAAACCACCAGGACGGCGACGGCCAGCGGCGCATATCCGGCAGCGACTGTCCTGGCCAGGTTCGCACGGGAGAACGGCCGCTCGCGGGGCGGGACGGCGTCGGGCGTTGAAGGGTCCGGCCGGAGGGCGGCGGGGGCGGGAGCGCTCACGAGTAGTGCACCTTCTTTTCGATGAACCGCAGCTGCAGCACTGTGATGACCAGCAGGATGACAAACAGGACCACCGAGATGGCGGCGGAATAGCCTGCGCGGTTGTAGGCGCCGAAGGCTTGGAGGTAGGCCTCGTAGATGAGGGTGCTGGTGCCGCTGCCCAGGGGCGTCATGATCCGGATGAGGTCAAAGGCCTGGAGCGAGCTCAGCATGGTGGTGATCAGCAGGAAGAACGTGGTGGGGGAGAGCAGCGGCAGCGACATGCTGACGAAGCGCCGGAAACTGCTGGCGCCGTCCAGCGACGCCGCCTCCATCACGTCCTGCGGCAGGGACTGCAGCCCGGCCAGGAACACCACCGCGCAGTAGCCCAGGTTCTTCCAGACGTACACGATGATGACCATCACCAGCGAGAGCTCCGGATCGTTGATCCACTGCGGACTCTGCTGTCCGAAGCCCCGAAGGATCCAGGCCAGCACACCGTAGCCGGGATCAAAGATGAACAGCCACACCAGGCCCACACCAACACCGGACAGCACATACGGTGCGAAGACGGCCGATCGGGCAAAGGTGGTACCGCGGACCTTCGAGTTCAGGGCCAGCGCCACCAGCAGGCCCAGCACCATGGAGCCGCCCACGGTTGCGGCCGTGAACGCGGCGGTGGTGCCAAGGACCCGGCCGGCATCCGCGCTGGTGAAGAACGTGACGTAGTTGTCCAGCCCCACGACGGCGGCCGACGAGGAGCCGAGCGTCCAGTTCAGCGTGGAGTAGTAGAGGTTGTTGAACAGCGGGACGTACGTGAACACCGCGATGAGCAGCAGGTTCGGCAGGGCCAGCGCCAGGAACACGAAGAAGTCCGCGCGTTTCCGGCGCGACCAGCGGTTGCGGTTCCGGGGCAGAGTGCCGGCCTGGTCCTGTGCTCTGGCGGTGGCCGTCTGCGCGGGGGAACTGCCCGGTTTGGCGGTGAGCTGTGGTGTCATGGATCTCAATCGGAAAGCCTGCGACGGCAGGGGCTGGAACGGATTTGAGATCACTCCATCACATCATCGATGCCGGACGGGACCAGATGCGGCCTCCCAGCGGATTGTTGTCCCAGGCTTCGGAGCCCGTTCACGGAACGTTGGCTTCCCGGTGATTGAAGCCCACGGTCCGCCGCGAGATCCGCGCCGGTTTCGGACGGGCGCGCCCCGGACCCCAGGGCGGATGTCCGAAACCGCAGCGGATGTCCGGTAATGAGGCGCAAGGCAGAATGGTGGCATGGGAGCAATCACGGATGTGCCTGGGATCAGGGTCGGCCACGCGCAGAGGACCGACGACGGCTGGCTGGCTGGCGTCACCGTGGTGCTGCCGCCGCCTGGCACCGTCGGGTCGGTGGACGTCCGGGGCGGGGGCCCGGGTACGCACGAGACTGATGCCTTGGACCCCACCACGCTGGTGTCCACGGTGGACGCCGTTGTCCTCACCGGCGGCAGCGCGTACGGTCTCGTCTCGGCCCACGGCGCGCAGTTATGGTGCGAGGAGAACGGCCGGGGCTTCGCTGTCACCGGGGGAGTGGTGCCGATCGTCCCCGCTGCCGCCATCTTCGACCTGGGCCGGGGAGGCGACTTCTCAGCGCGCCCGACGGCGGACATGGGCTACTCGGCGACCGTTGCCGCCGCTGCCGAAAAGGACGGGCACGACGTCGGACGCGGCAGTGTGGGCGCCGGCACCGGAGCGATGATCGGACGCGGACAGTTCAAAGGTGGCGTGGGTACGGCATCGGTCACGCTTGAGAACGGCGTGGTTGTGGGGGCATTGGCCGTGGTGAACGCACTTGGCTTCCCGATCGTCGACGGGCGGCAGGAGCCGCAACCCTCCGCGCGCTCGGTCGTTCCTCCCTTAGACGCGCGCTTCCGGGTTCCGGAACCTGCCGACCGAGATGGCGGCCCACCGGCCCTTAACACGACGCTGGTTGTTGTGGCTACGAACGCAGTCTTGGACCCCGCCGAGTGCTATCGGACTGCTTCTGCGGCGCATGCTGGATTAGCTCGCGCGCTGAACCCTTCGCACACCCTGGCCGACGGGGATACTGTGTTCTGCCTCGCCACGGGTGAGATGGCGCTGGACCGGAGTACTGAAACTGCCCGGCAGGTGAGCCTCATTACCCTGCAGAGTGCGGCAGCCGACGTCGTACGCTTGGCGATCCTCGACGGGATCGCGGCAAGCTCAATCACCCGGTAGGGTGTGTACTTTCATATTTAGTTTGGACTTTCTACACACTTACAGTAAAGTGGTTTGTTGGTTGTCTGCCCAGCTGTGCCCTGTTTGGGGCCGGAGGCGATAACCGATCCAACAAAAACGTTCGTGGTCATGTCCGGTGCAATCCGGCAGGGCTGCGGCAACAACAGTTAGCGGAGGGTATGGCCAAGAAGGACGGGGTCATTGAGATCGAAGGCGTTGTGACTGAGGCGCTGCCTAACGCGATGTTTCGCGTTGAGCTGACCAACAAGCACATCGTACTCGCGCACATCTCAGGCAAGATGCGCCAGCACTACATCAGGATTCTCCCTGAGGACCGGGTAGTGGTGGAACTGAGCCCTTATGACCTCACTCGGGGTCGTATCGTCTACCGCTACAAGTAAATTCTGGGCGGCCTCAGCATGAGCTGACGGCTGCTCCAGTTGACCAACTGCCACACGCAAAGGAATGCCATGAAGGTCAAGCCGAGCGTCAAGCAGATCTGCGAAAAGTGCAAAGTGATCCGCCGTAATGGCCGGGTCATGGTGATCTGCGAGAACCCGCGCCACAAGCAGCGCCAGGGCTAATTTCCCTCCTGAGGGAAATCCTGGGTTGCTAACCCACGCAAGTAAATAAAAGGCAGCACAAGCTGAACTGGGACGTATGAGCCCGGACAGCTAACCCCCGGTCGGAGGCTGGGGCCGCACAGAACGTGCGGGTGTACTGCCTACGACCTCCGGTTTATTCAAGGAGCACTGCCTCTATGGCTCGTCTCGCTGGCGTAGACATTCCCCGCGAAAAGCGGTTGGAAATTGCGCTTACTTACATCTACGGCGTGGGCAAGACCCGTGCACACGAAACCCTGGCTGCCACTGGCATCAGCGCTGACGTCCGCGTTAAGGACCTCACCGATGCCCAGCTGGTAGAACTTCGTGACTACATTGAAGGCAACTACAAGGTTGAGGGTGACCTTCGCCGCGAAGTAGCAGCTGATATCCGCCGCAAGGTTGAAATCGGCAGCTACGAAGGTATTCGCCACCGCAAGGGCCTGCCAGTGCGCGGACAGCGTACGAAGACGAACGCACGTACCCGTAAGGGTCCGAAGCGCACCGTTGCAGGCAAGAAGAAGGCTCGTTAAATCCCTCGGGATTGACTCGTCTTCCCCCAATAACTTTCTGTAGGAGAAAAAATGCCCCCGAAGACTCGTGGCGCGGTTCGCAAGCCGCGTAAGAAGGACAAAAAGAATATCGCGCTGGGCCAGGCGCACATCAAGAGCACTTTTAACAACACCATCGTGTCCATCACGGACCCGAACGGCGCTGTTATCTCTTGGGCTTCCTCAGGTGAGGTTGGCTTCAAGGGCTCACGCAAGTCCACCCCGTTCGCAGCCCAGATGGCTGCCGAAGCTGCTGCCAAGCGTGCGCAGGAGCACGGCATGCGCAAGGTTGACGTTTTCGTCAAGGGACCGGGATCCGGACGCGAGACCGCAATCCGCTCGCTGCAGGCCGCTGGCCTGGAGGTTGGCTCCATCCAGGACGTCACCCCCGCAGCGCACAACGGCTGCCGTCCGCCGAAGCGCCGCCGCGTCTAAGGCTTTTCCAGCAGCTTGAGCTTGCCCGGACCGTCAATGGTCCGGGCAAGCCCCGCCGCGTTAAGTCTTCAGACCGAATTTCCACCACCTGTGTTGCGTCATATAGCGGATGCTCGCCGAAAGGAAACCTAAGTGCTCATTGCACAGCGCCCCACCCTCTCCGAAGAGGTAGTCTCCGATAACCGCTCGCGTTTCATCATTGAACCGCTGGAACCGGGCTTCGGTTACACCCTCGGAAACTCCCTCCGCCGTACCCTGCTCTCCTCCATCCCCGGTGCCGCTGTAACCAGCATCCGGATCGATGGCGTGCTGCACGAGTTCACCACGGTTCCGGGTGTCAAGGAAGATGTCACTGAGATCATCCTGAACATCAAGAGCCTGTCGGTTTCCTCCGAGCACGACGAGCCGGTTGTGGCTTACCTGCGCAAGCAGGGCCCCGGAGTCGTCACCGCCGCGGACATTGCTCCGCCGGCCGGCGTCGAATTCCACAACCCGGATCTGCACATTGCCACGCTGAACTCGAAGGGCAAGTTCGAACTCGAACTGACCATCGAGCGCGGCCGCGGCTACGTTTCGGCAGCTCAGAACAAGTCCGGCGACTCCGAGATCGGCCGTATCCCGGTCGACTCGATCTACTCGCCGGTCCTGAAGGTTACCTTCCGCGTGGAAGCAACCCGTGTTGAGCAGCGCACCGACTTCGACAAGCTCATTGTCGACGTCGAGACCAAGCAGGCCATCGCCCCGCGCGATGCTGTTGCTTCCGCAGGTACCACCCTGGTGGAACTCTTCGGTCTGGCCCGCGAGCTGAACACCGCAGCTGAAGGTATCGAGATTGGCCCGTCGCCGACGGATGCTGCCCTGGCAGCAGACATGGCACTGCCGATCGAGGATCTGGACCTCACCGTCCGTTCCTACAACTGCCTCAAGCGTGAGGGCATCCACACCGTGGGTGAACTCGTTGCACGCTCCGAGGCTGACCTCATGGACATCCGTAACTTCGGTGCGAAGTCCATTGACGAGGTCAAGGCAAAGCTGGTTGAACTGGGCCTGTCCCTCAAGGACTCGCCTCCCGGTTTTGACCTCGCAGCACGCGCCGCAGCAATTGAAGAGGACGACGCCGCCTTCGGCGACGACGAACTCTAACAAACAGATCTTGGCCGGCTGGCTGGATGCACCACGGTGTGCGCAGCCCACTGGCTTCCATATGAGGAGAAACTATTATGCCTACCCCCGCTAAGGGTCCGCGCCTCGGAGGCGGAGCGGCTCACGAGCGTCTTATGCTCGCGAACCTGTCCGCCGCACTGTTCGAGCACAAGCGGATCACCACCACGGTGACCAAGGCCAAGCGACTGAAGCCGTACGCCGAGCGTCTGGTGACTTTCGCCAAGCGTGGCGACCTGGCTTCCCGCCGCCGTGTACTCGGCCTGATCAGCAACAAGGGCATCGTCCACGAGCTGTTCACCGACATTGCACAGGCAGTGGAGAACCGCGACGGCGGCTACACCCGCATCACCAAGATCGGCAACCGTAAGGGCGACAACGCTCCCATGGCTGTCATCGAACTGGTTCTCGAGCCGGTTTCCGCCAAGCAGGCCGTTGTGACCGAGGCTACCCAGGCTGCCGCCAAGGCTGCTCCGGTTGCTGAGCCTGTCGAAACTGAAGCTGCTGAGACCGAAGCTGCCGAAGCCAAGTACGCCGGCTCCAAGCCTGCTACGGCTGACAACGTCGCCCCTGAGGGCTTCGAGGTCAAGGGCAACGAGGACTCCATGAAGTACCACGTTCCCGGCTCACGCTGGTACGACGCCACGGTTGCTGAAATTTGGTTCGACTCTGCCGAGTCCGCCGCAGCCGCAGGCTTCGTGCCTGCCGGTGGCGAAGCTGCTCAGGCCGTCGAAGCTGAGTAATCAGGCTCTGACGCTCAAGTAGACTTATGTCTATGAACGACCAAAAACCCGCTGCCCCCGTTTTGGGGGGCAGCGGGTTTTTGCGTGTCCGGTTTGATTTATCGTACGACGGCGGTCCCTTCAACGGGTGGGCAGTGCAGCCCGGATTGCGGACCGTCCAAGGGATCCTGGAAGAGGCGCTGGCGTTGTTGATCCGCCGGCCCATCCGGGTCACCGTGGCGGGACGTACCGACGCCGGCGTGCACGCCCGCGGCCAGGTGGTCCACCTGGACCTGACCGAGGCCGAGTGGCTGAAGCTACCGCGCGGGCACGAACTGGATCCCGCCGTGGCGTTCCTACGGCGGATTCGTGGCGCCCTCAGCCGGGGGCTGGGGGACCTGAGCGGGGCTATCGAAGTCCACCTGGTGTCCTTGGCACCCATGGGGTTCGATGCCAGGTTCTCTGCACTCTGGCGGCGCTACAGCTACCGCATCGCGGACGGTCCTGCCCTGTGGGATCCACTCGAACGGTACTTCACGCTCTGGCACCAGAGCCCGCTGGACGTGGACCTGTTGAACGCGGGTGCCATGCAGCTGCTGGGGCTGCAGAACTTCCTGTCCTACTGCAAGCCGCGGGAGGGTGCCACCACCGTCCGTGAGCTGCAGCGCTTCGAGTTCCACCGCAGTGAAGACGGCGTCATCGTGGCCACAGTCCAGGCCGACGCGTTCTGCCACAACATGGTGCGGTCCCTGGTTGGCTCGGCCCTGTTCGTGGGCGAGGGCATCGAGGAGCCCGGCTGGCTGCATGAGCGGCTGCTGGCCAAGAAGCGTGACGCCAAGTCCGTCCTGGCCGCCCCGCACCCGCTGGTCCTTGAGGAAGTGGCCTACCCGTCCGACGACGAGATGCTGGCGCGTGCTGAGCTGACGAGGGCTGTCCGCAAGCACTGAGCCGGTCCGGTGGTTGAGCCTGTCGAAACCGAGTCCGGTGGTTGAGCCTGTCAGTAACCGAGCCGGTGGTTGAGCCTGTCGAAACCGGGCCTGTCGAAACCGGGCTCGGTGGTTGAGCCCGTCGAAACCCTACGGAATCGCTCGCCTGCCAGGTGCGGCAGAAAGTCCAGGCAAGTCGCTGCATCGGCCGCTTATGAGGGCTTCCCGCTTGGCGCGGCTCCAACCTTGAACCTGCCTTTCCCGGGTAAACGCCTGGTCGACACGGCTGAACTCTTCAATCCAAACGAGCTCCACCGGCCTACGGCGGCGTGTGTAGGCGGCCCCTTCACCCGATTGACGTTTGCGCGAAGCGCATTTCCATATTCACAGTGCTGCCCACGTAGTAGGAGCCGTCTGAGCATCGGAGCATATAGGCAAATGGCATGTGACGATTCTTCACCGAATTCCGAGCGTTCAAGAGTGCGAGAACGCGTATGTGGAAAACGGGCGTGGGGTTACTGACAAGCTCGACCACCGGGCCGGGGTTTCGACGGGCTCAATCACTGGGGTTTCGACAGGCTCAACCACCGGGGCGGGTTTCGAAGGGCAGCGCCAGCAACGCTCTGAATCCTAATGTGTATGCCCTGTCATGGTAATTGACTTTCCAAAACTAAACGCGGGAAGGCGTGTCATCCGCCGTTCATACTTGTACCGTATAGAGAGTTGGAGTGGATGAGGGGATTAGCGCTGGGCTGATGGGGACCTTTTCCACCTGGCAACAGGGATACACATGGAAGATCTTGGGGTAGCAGTAGTCATTGAAGACGACGCCGACGTACGGAATCTCCTGGAGGGGATCCTGCGTCAGGCCGGATTTGAGGTCCATACTGCCGCCGAGGGGCGGGCGGGCGTTGAGGTGGTACGGGATAACAAGGCCCAGGTGGTCACGCTGGACATCGGCCTTCCGGACATTGACGGTTTCGAGGTCCTGCGGCGGATCCGGAATTTCAGCGATGCCTATGTAGTCATGCTGACAGGCCGGACCGAGGAACCCGATTTGCTCTCGGCCCTGAACGCCGGCGCGGACGACTACATCGCCAAACCCTTCCGGCCGCGTGAACTCCGGGCCAGGGTGGCGGCCATGATGCGCAGGCCGCGCCATGAGATCACCACTCCACCCGAAGCTGCTTCATGGGCTTCACCTCCGGCTGCGCCGGTAACGTTCGCCCACACGGGCGTTCTCCAGCACAACGGGCTCATTCTGAACTACCGGACCCGCACGGTGGTGATTGGTGAGGCCAACCTCGGGCTCACACGCAGCGAGTTCGACCTCCTGCACACTTTGCTCCGCGGCGAGGGCGCAGTGTGCACGCGGTTGGATCTGGTGCGCGCGGTCCGGGGTGACCTTTATGAGGCCGATGCCTACATCAGTGAGGCTGACGAACGGGCCGTGGAAGTCCACGTGGGGAACCTTCGCCGCAAGCTGCGGGAGGATCCACAGTCACCGCGCTGGCTCCAGACCGTGCGGGGAGTGGGCTACCGGCTCGCACCGAACAGGACCGACCTGCAGGGCTGGCCGGGGGCGGATCACTAGTCGTTTTTGAGGATGTAGTTCGCCTGGAGCTCTGAGACTGTACGCACGCCGTGCTCGGCCACGGTTGCCAGCAGTGCCTGGCCTTGGACGAAGTCGCTGCGGCGGATGGCATCCTCCAGCGCTTGGGCCAGAACGGACAACCGGATCCCGCCCACCATGGCTGAAGCGATCCGCAGGCTGATGACGGCGTCCAATGCAACGGGGCGGTCCTCGGTGTGGACCGCTGCGGCCAGCCGGCTGAAGCGCTGGTCCCACAAAGACGCGTAATCGCGGGCGAATCCAAGGGCAAGTTCGGGGCCGTCCAGCTCTTCTTCCAGCTCCGCCAGGATGTCCGGTTCGACCCATCGCACGGGCTCCTCGCCCATTTTCGGCAGGCCAGTGCCCACGCCCGCAGCAGCCCCCGCAGCCGACGGCTCGGCAGGGACACCCCCGCTGCCGGAGGTGAGACGTGGACTATCCATGCTTCAAGGCTACTTCCTGTAGTTACTTGGGAGTCCGTTTTAGGTCGAACCTGTGGAAACCTTGAGTCATCCTTGCGCGAGATTTTCCGGGGCTATTGCCCGCTGAATGTGACAACTGTGTTGATAACCGCTGGCCCCAGAATGGCGATGAAGAGCACGGGAAAGATAAAGAACAGCAGCGGAAAAAGGATCATCACGGGAAGTTTCATGGCCTTTTCCTCGGCACGCTGGCGGCGTTTGACGCGCATGACTTTCGCCTGGATCCGCAGCACCCGGCTGATGGCGATGCCGTAGGTGTCGGCCTGGACCACGGCCTGGACGAAGCTTCGCAGTTCCGGGATGCTGGTCCGCTCGGCCAGTGCCTGGTAAGATTCACGCCGGCTACGGCCCACCTGCATGTCCTGCAGGGTGCGGACCAGTTCGTCGGCAAGTGGTCCTTTGCCGTTTTCGCCTGCGCGGGCCATGGCCCCTTCGAAGCCGAGCCCCGCCTCTACCGAGATCAGCATCTGGTCCAGGGTGTTGGCCAGTTCCAGCTGCATGGCCTTCTGGCGCTCCAGGCCCTTGCTGTACAGCATCAGGTCCGGGATGAAATAGCCCAGAAAGAGGAGGAAAAAGCCCGCGAGCTTCAGCATGGGCTGAGGGCTGCTCATGCTGATCAGGACAAACAGCGAGGTTCCTACCAGGCCCAGCGCCGGCTTGGCCATGAGGATTCGGCTCAACGGCCAGCCGCTTGGCCGTCCGGCGAGCGCCAGCAGCCTGTCCAGTTTGCGGACGTAGGCCGGTGGCGTCAGGCGGTAGCCGATGCCGGCCAGCAAGCCTGCGGATTTCTTCTCAGGCGCCTCGGCAGACCGTCGGCCCCGGTTCAGGATGGCCACCGTGGCAGTCCGTGCCTTCCGGTCCACGGAGAGGACAGCCCACGCCAGGTAGCCGATGGGCAGGGAGACCAGCAGCAGCGAGGAAATTACGAGAGGGCTCATCGCAGCCTCAGAACTTCAGGTCGATGATTTTGCGCATCCACAGGCTGCCGATGGTCATGAGGATGACCGAAGCCCCGATCATGCCCCACCCCAGCGGGTGGGTGAACATCGAGTTCATGTAGCCCGGGTTGACTGTCATCAGCATCAGCACGATGCCGATCGGCATGGCGATGAGGATGTAGGCGGAGAATTTGCCCTCCGCGGCAAGGGACTTGATGTGCCCCTTGATCTCGCTGCGCTCGCGGATCGTTTCGTTGACCTGGTCCAGGACTTCCGCCAGGTTTCCGCCTACTTCGCGGTTGATCTGGATGGCCTGGGCGATCCAGACGAAGTCCTCGTTGTGCATCCGCTCTGACGTGTCAGTCAGGGAATCCAGCAGGTCGCGGCCCAGGCTGGTCTCGGTGATGACGCGGCGCATCTCTTCGGAGGTGGGGCTCTGCGACTCGGCGGCGGCTGCGTCGATGGCACGCAGAATGCTGTGCCCGGCCCGCAACCCGCCGGACAGGAGCTGCAGCGTGTCACCCAGCTGCTGATCGAATTTGGCCCGCCGTTTGCCCGCAAGGATTCCCAGCAGGACGTTACCGACGACGGGCGCCAGGATGACCAACAGAACCGAGACAAAAGATACGCCGATCACCAGCCCCACCAGGGCCCCCACGATGGCGCCGGCAATCACCAGCACCATGAATTCAGCCTGGCTGAGGCGGACGCCGGCATTCTCCAGAGCGTCGCGGTTATAGAGCCGGACGTTCCTGGTTGCCAGGAACCTGTCCAGGGCTCCCACGGTGGCGCCGGCCAGCCGGGTAAGGCCCGACGGCGGCTCTGCCTCATACGGGCGGCGCCGGTCCAGCGCTATGTCGGGGATTCGCGGCAGCACCAGCGCCACGCCCACCAGGATAGGGGCAAAGAGGAGGAGTGCGGCTCCCAGAATAATCAGCATCGCGGCCTAACCCTTACCATCGGCCGCTGTGGCGGCGCCCGTCGGAGTGGCGAAGACTGCAGGCGAAACGTGGATCCCCAGGTCCTCGAAGCGGTCGATGAACCGTGGCCGGATTCCTGTGGCCACGGGCTTGCCGAGGAAGCGCCCGTGGGCGTCCACTCCGGCCGAGTAGTCGAAGACAAAGGCATCCTGGAGAGTCACAATGTCGCCTTCCATGCCCTGGACCTCGGTCACATGGGTGATGCGGCGGGACCCGTCGCGCAGGCGCGAGATCTGCACAATGAGGTTCACGGCCGAGGCAATCTGTTCACGGATGGCCCGCAACGGCAGATCCATGCCGGCCATCAGCACCAGCGTTTCCAAGCGGGCGACGGCGTCGCGCGGCGAGTTGGAGTGCACGGTGGAAAGGGAGCCGTCGTGGCCGGTGTTCATGGCCTGCAGCATGTCCAGGGATTCACCGCCACGGACCTCGCCCACCACAATGCGGTCAGGGCGCATACGCAGGGAGTTCCGGAGGAGTTCGCGGATGGTCACTTCGCCTTTGCCCTCGGTGTTGGGCGGGCGGCTCTCAAGCCGGACCACATGGTCCTGCTGGATCTGGAGTTCCACGGCATCCTCGATGGTCACGATGCGTTCGTTGGCCGGCAGGAAGGAGGACAGGACATTAAGCAGCGTGGTTTTGCCGGTACCCGTTCCGCCGGACACGATGATGTTGAGCTTGGCTTTGACGCAGGCGTTGAGCAGTTCCGCCATTTCCGGCGTCAGGGTGCCGAAATCGATGAGGTTCCGGACGGTGAGCGGGACCTTGCTGAACTTACGGATGGTCAGCGATGATCCGCCCACGGCCAGGGGAGGGATCACGGCGTTCACGCGAGAACCGTCTTCGAGCCGGGCGTCCACGAGCGGCGAGGACTCATCAATGCGGCGCCCCACCTTGGACACGATGCGTTCGATGACCTTGCGCAGGTGCTCCTCGGAGCTGAACCGGGAATCCGCCAGGGTGAGGTGCCCTTTACGCTCCACGTAGATCTGGTCCATCCGGTTGACCATGATTTCGGTGACCGCGGGATCATCCAGCAACCGCTGAAGCGGACCGTAGCCCAGGACGTCATCGGCCACGTCCTGGACCAGGCGTGTACGTTCCTCGGCGGAGAGCGGCACCTGCTCGGCATCGATGATCCGGGTGAGTTCGTCCTTGGCCGATGACTTCAGTTCGAGTTCCGTGATGGCGGAGTCGCTGAACCGCGCACCCAGGTGCTCAAAAAGGGCCTTTGCGGCCCTTTCCTTGAGGGCGGCAAAGGCGTCCACCGGTTGCTGGGGTTTGACTCTCACCTCCTCCGGATGATCGGCGACGACGACGGCGGCAGGAGGTGCCGCCGTCGTCGTCCGTTGTTCAGGGGTCTGTTCAAACCACTGCACACGCTGGGCGGGTATTTCCGGGCGCGGGAGCTCGAGTGTGGGGGACGATGCCCGCACTGGGGCAGGCTGGTGACCGGCCTGGGTTTTCGCCTGGGCAGCGCTGATGCGCTCTGAAAGTTTCATCTAGACCACTACCCTTCGGTGCAGTTTGCGCTGGGACTTGGCCCGCCACGCCGGGTTGAACCGTTCCACGAGCTGGTTGAGCCCTTTGGTCGCGGGGTCTTTGACCGGTTCCTGGAGGACAGGGATTCCCCGGTTTGTGGACATGGCAACGGCGCGGGACCGCGGGATGCTCACATCAACGGGCGCGCCCATGGTCGACTCGAGGTCCTGGACCGTGAGGCCGTTCTTGGCGTCAGCCATGTTCAGCACCACGTGCCGGGTCTCGGGAAGGATGTCCAGTTGGCGCAGGATATCCAGCCCGGACCGCAGGCCACGAACACTGGGGATGTCCATGCCGCTGACCCAGACCACATCGGTGCATTTTTCCATGGCCGCGAGCCCGATTTCCGGCAGTCCGGGCGCGGTGTCCACCACCACGTATTGGAACTGCTCGGACAGCTGTTCGAGCAGCCGGCTGATCTGGTCGGGTGTGATCTCGTCGGCGTCGATGGGAGTGGGCGGGGCGCAGAGGGCATAGATGCTGCCCGGGTGGACGGTAAGAAAGGCCTTGAGGACCAGGGAGTCCTGGCTGGCGGCGGGGGAGACCGCATCCGTGACAGTGTGCTCGGGGTCAAGGTAGAGCCCCGAGGCGACGTCCCCGAACTGGAGGTCCAGGTCCACGATGACGACGCTCATGGGCGCCACTTTGCCCAGGCCTATGGCGATGTTGGTGGCAATGGTGGTCTTGCCTACGCCTCCTTTGGGCGAGAAGACGCCGATGACCAGGCCCTTGCCGGATTCCGTTGTCTGCGCGGGCGCCAGTGTGCGTTGCCGGCTGGCGAAGGACTGGCTGGCGCGTTCCAGGAGTACGCGGATCTGCGCCGCATCGGAGTCCGGGGGGACGATGTCCCGGATGCCGGCACGCATGGCATGCAGGAGGAAGCTGGGATCGGGTTCGGTGGCCAGAATGACGCTGAGTTCGGGGAAGCTGACGTTCAGCACGGTGGCGAGCCGGAGGGCGTCGTCGACGGGCACTTCCGGTCCGAGGACCAGTACTTCGGGCTGCTCCTGGTTCAGGTGCGCGAACAGTTCATGGGGGTCCGCGGGCAGCAGGCTGGTGAAGAATGTCTGCACGCCGCCCTGGAGTCCGCCGGCAACGGCCTGGCGGAGGCGGGCGTCGAAGTCGACGTCAGGGGTGATGAGGACGAAGCGGCTCATTTGTAGACGTCCGGCCGGATCATGATGCGCGGTCCGCTGTCCTGCGCGTCGAGGGGTTCCCTACTGAGCCAGATGGAGGCGAAGTCGGGGAGCTCAGATGCGAATACGATCTTGCTGGCGTTGATGTCGTTGGCGGCCACTGTGATCATCAGGGATCCGGTGGGGAGGTTAACGTCACGCGGGTCTGGCGCAGTCGCGTCGGTTGCCGACGGCGCGGGCTTTGCGGCTGCTCCTTCCGGGGCGCGCTGGACGGCTGTCACGAGGACCTTGTGGATGGAAAGTTGCGTAGTTTCCTTTTCGGGCTTCGACTCGACGCCGCCCCCTCGCATAGTGATGAAGATGCCCACGTGGTCGCCGGGTACAAGGCGGCCGCCGACGACGCGCTGCGGCTCGAGCTGGAAGGAGACTTCCTGCAGGCCTGCCGGCACCGGCACGGATCCGGAGGACTTCAGTTCCTCGGGGGAGACAAGGCGTTCGGCCAGCAGCTGCTCGCCGGGGACAAGGTCTGCGGAGGTGACCTTGCCGCCCGAGCCGTCCAGGGTGTTCAGGGCGGTCTTCGCGACGGCGGTGCCCGGCAGTTGCTGCAGTGCCACGGCGGCCTTCAAGGCCTCTGCCGAAGAGCCGGCCGGCACGGCTTTGGTGACCACCAGGACGCCTACCGGATCCAGGTTACGGACAGCCCGTTGGTCCGCGCCCTGGGCGTAGGTGACAACGATGACCGCCCCGACGATGGCCAGCAGGACTGCCACCACTCCTGCCAACAAACGTGACTTCACTGAGTGCTCCTGTAGTTTCGGTTCTTGCTAGGGGGTGAGACGGACAACCGTCGTCCCGTAGTCGGGGGTGTTGCCGAGCGCGAAAGCCTCGGAAAGGGAGACGAACCTAACGAAGTAGCCTCGGATGGTTTTGTTCTGGATTGTCCCGCCGGACGTCCAGCTGAAGTTTGCAAAGTGGTATCCGGTGACGTGGAAGGCGGCGAAACCCTTGACGTAGTACTTGCCGGCGGACCCGGTGCCAGTGGCCAGGTCGTAGAGCGGTAAAAGCACCGTCTGATCGTTCATCTGGCTGAAGTCGGCAGCCGTGCACACCGTCGGAGCGCTGGCGCCGGTGTCGCTGTCGAACCAGATTCCTGGATTGTTCGCGAGACCTGCCGTTAACGTCACCGCGCATTTCGTTCTGGAGCCACCTATCCACCCGAATCCGCCGGGAATCCCACCGCATCCATGTACGGCCTGTTCCAGCACCTGTACAGTGCCTGATGTGGAACCTGGCGTGAGGTCCAGCTTGCAGTAGGCAATCGCCAGCGGCAGAATGACTGGTCCCTTGGAGGGCGTACCCCATTGGGCCGAAGAGCTGGCCGTGACTTCCGCGGTGTTCAAACCAAGGACGCGGGCGAAGAAGAGGGAAACCTGGTTTGGGGTGTGGCCGGCTTCCTGGGCCCCGACTGTGACGGACACGGTGCGGTTGGTCTTGTCGAGCAGAGTGGACTTGATGTGGCTGAGGCCGTCCGTGGCGTTGAAGTTGGTGAGGCCTGCTGCCAAGGACGAGGTGGTGGAGCAGTCCACATCGCTGGTGTTGCGGCTGCACTTCTGGGCGATTGCCAAGGCAGCCGCGTCGGCTCCGTTCCGGAGCTGGGTCCGTTCGGAGTAGAGCATGCCGACGTCCACAGCCATGGCTCCGAACCCCAACAGTGCCACGAGCAGTAGGGCGACGATCACGCTCACGGCGCCCCGTTCGCCGTCGTACCCTGACCTGGATCGCGTCAGCCGCCGCATAGCATGGCGCCCTTTCCAGTCATCGCGAATGGGCCGGCTATTCCTGTCATGGTGGACAGGCTGTAGGTGATGGTGATGGTCATACGGTTGCCCGGTGCACAGGTGGCGGTGCCTGTATCGAGGTTCTTGAAGGCGATGTCTGTGTCCGCCAGCCCCGGCTGCAGCGAAACCGCCGTGCTTTTTGCTGCTGTCTTGGCATCTGCTGGGTTTTTGGAGATGGCCATGGCCCGGACCCCTTCACGAGCGGCGGCGGAGAGTGAGGCCTGGGCGTTGTACGCCCGGCTGAACTCCATGATGCCCAGGAGCAGCATGACCAAGAGGGGCGCCACGATCGCAAACTCGACCGCGACGGCTCCACGCTCGGATGCCCTGGACATGGTGGTGCCTTTCGGTCAGTCCGATCTCGTTCGTGAAAGCAGAGTGGCGGCGGCCTAGTTGCCGCCACCACTCTTATGCCTGTGCTGTACTACTTGGAGCAGACGGAGGCTGCGGACATAGTGCCGCCCTTAAGCTGGCAACTTACGGTCTCGAACATGGTGTTCAGCTGACCGCCGAGGGTGGTGACGGCAACGATGATGACGACAGCGATCAGAGCGACCATGATGCCGTATTCGACGGCGGTGGCGCCCTTTTCTTCACTGCGAAGGCGGATCATGAGGTTGGTGTGGAGAGAAAGCATGTGGACTCCTGAGCGAGTTCGGGTGGCTGGTCCTGCACCAGCTCAACCACGAAACTAGCAACACTTGATGCAACGTTGATGAGAACTTGCAGCATCCTGCGCAAAGACTTCTACGGCTATTCGTTTCCTGCGCTTTCCCTGCGCAAATCCTGTGCGGACGCTTCGAAGTGGTCATAGGGCTGAGCACACAAACGGACCCCCTCGGTTCTGGGTTCCGAGGGGGTCCGGTATTTGGGGCGCCGTGGCGCGGTGAGGTGCTGGCAGGGATGTCAGGCTATGGAATTCCGAGAGCGGTCTTGAGGGTGGTGGTCATACCCACGTAGTGGAGGTTGAGAGCCTGGCCGAAGGCCGTCACTCCCAGGACGATTGCCAGAGCCAGGAATGAAAGCAGGATCCCGTACTCCGTGGCGGTGGCTCCGCGTTGGTCGTACCCCAGAGCCCTGAGGGTGCTGGCGAGCCGTGTGAACTGGACGGTGAGCTGACGGAACATAGATCCCCCTAAGAAAAAGCGGCCATGATCTGGAGCATGGCTGGCCCCAGTAAGACGATAAACAACGTGGGCAAGATGAAGAAAATCAGTGGAAACAGCATCTTGACGGGCATCTTCATTGCATGCTCTTCTGCCCGCTGCCGCCGTTTGATGCGCATATCCTTGGCTTGCATCTTGAGCACGCCCGCGATGGCAATGCCATAGGTGTCTGCCTGAACGACGGCCCTGATGAAGCTGCGAACATCCGGAACGTCTACCCTCTCTGACAGCGCCAGATAGGCTTCCTTCCGAGAACGGCCAACCTGGATGTCCTGCAGCGTCCTGATCAGCTCATCGGCAAGCGGTCCTCGGCCGTTTTCACCGGCACGGCCCATTGCGGTCTCGAAACCGAGGCCGGCCTGAACCGAAATCAGCATCTGGTCCAGTGCATTGGGCAGCTCCAACCTGATTTCCTCACGGCGCTTCTGCGCCCGGTTGCGAATGAGGATGTCCGGGACGAAGTAACACAATGCGGCGATACCGATGCACAGCATGAATCGTCCGGCGGAAGGTGCTCCCAGGAACACGAGCAGCCCCAGCATCGCTCCACCGAAGGCGAGCATGGGCTTGACCATGATGACTCGGGCCAGCGGCCATTGCTTAGGCCGCCCAGCTCCTGCCAACTGCTTGTCAAGCCACGCTTCGTAGCTATGGGGGGTCAGACGGCGGGAAAGGGCAGTAATCCGCTCATTGACATTTAAAGATTGGACTGCCTGGTTCGGCCGCCTGCCGAGATTGGCTTGGATATTCCGGAGTCCTGCACGGTCGCCCGTGAATGCAAGCCAGATCATTCCCGAAATCGGAAGAATGATGGCCAGGATTGCTGCGAGTGCGATGGGTTGCATCTCTTCTGCCCCTAGTACTTCGGTTTGATGATTCGGCTGAGCCAGAGCCCACCCACGGACAGGAGGACCACTGCTGCAGCCAGCATGGCAAAGCCGACGACGGTGGTCGTGAAGACCCTTGCGTAGAGGGGGTTGAAGAGCACCAAACCGATGAACATGAAAATCGGAAGCGCCATGAGCACCAAAGCTGACACACGGCCCTCTGCGCTCAAGGCGCGCACCTGGCCACGAACCTGGTTTCTATCCCTGATAGTCTCGCCAACGTGGTCCAGGACTTCCGCAAGGTCTCCACCGACCTCGCGGTGGATCTCAATGGCCTGTGCAATCCAATAGAAGTCCTCGCTGGCACTTCGCCGCGAGACATCGGCCAATGATTCGCCCAGGTCGCGGCCGATTCTGGTCTCGTTGACAACTCGGCTCAGTTCCTCAGCCATCGGTCCCTCGTTCTCCTGGGCAGCAGCATCAATGGCCCTCAGGAGACTATGGCCGGCGCGGAGGCCGCCGGAGAACATCTGGAGGGTATCCGGCACCTGGTCGTCGAACTTCCGGCGACGCCGCGAGATGAGAAAATTCAGGACGAGAAATAGCAGGAACGGGGCGAGGAGCAACGACAGGATGCTGATGCCGAGGCCGCCAAGGAAGAAGCCCAGGACGGCTGCCACCAATGTGACGGCGCCAGCCATCAGCAGGTAGTCGCCAGGCTCTTTGTTGAGGCCTGCTTGTTCCAGTTTTTCCCGGTTGAATACGCCTGTGGGCCGTTTCTTGAGGCGGCGGTTGAGTGCTCCCACGGCCTGGTCAGTCAGGCGCGTCAGACTGGACGTGTAATGCACAGCGTCAGGGCGTCTCCGCGAGAGGGGCACCCCTGCCCGGCCCTTCAGGACCACTCCGAATACCAGGCCGAGGGAGAGGTAAATCAGGAAAAGCCCGCCCATCAATACGCCCAAGGGCAGGTCTGTGGCCATGACTACCGACCCCTTACCGGCTGGGCCCCGAAAACGTGGGGTGAGATCTTGATACCAAGCTCGACGAACCTGTCCGTGAACCGCGGCCTCACACCGGTGGGGACCGGCTTGCCGAGGAAGCGGCCGTTGGCGTCCACTCCGGCGGAGTAGTCGAACACGAAGGCGTCCTGCAGGGTGACGATTTCACCCTCCATTCCCTGGACCTCCGTGATGTGCGTAACACGGCGGGTTCCGTCCCGGAGCCTTGAGATGTGCACGATGAGGTTCACTGCGGAAGCCACCTGTTCACGGACTGCCCGGAGAGGGATATCCATGCCAGCCATCAGTACCAGGGTCTCCAGACGTGCGATGGCGTCCCTGGGCGAGTTGGCATGGACGGTGGAAAGTGATCCGTCGTGGCCGGTGTTCATGGCCTGCAGCATGTCCAGACATTCACCGCCACGGACTTCGCCCACGACTATGCGGTCAGGACGCATTCGGAGCGAGTTCCGGACGAGGTCCCGGATGGCAACTTCGCCTTTGCCTTCGATGTTTGGCGGCCGGCTCTCCAACCTCACTACGTGGTCCTGCTGCAGTTGGAGCTCAACCGCGTCCTCAATCGTCACGATGCGGTCCGAATCCGGAATGAAGGAAGATAGGGCATTGAGCAAAGTGGTTTTGCCAGTGCCCGTACCTCCGGAGACGATGATGTTCATGCGCGCCAGGACACATGCCTGGAGCAGCTCAGCCATGTCCGGGGAAAGACTGCCGTACGCGATCAGTTTCTGGACAGTCAATGCATCGCGCCCGAATTTTCGGATGGTGAGCGCGGGTCCGTTTACCGCCAACGGAGGAATGATCGCGTTGACACGGGAACCGTCTGCCAGCCGGGCATCAACGAGCGGCGATGATTCGTCGATTCGACGTCCAACCTTGGAAACAATCCGTTCAATGACGCGGCGCAGAGCATCGTCTGATGCGAACTTCGTGTCTGTCATGAAGAGCTTGCCGTCGCGTTCCACATACACCTGGTCAAAGCGGTTCACCATGACTTCGGTGACGGAGGGGTCGTCGAGAAACCGCTGGATTGGGCCGTGGCCCAGCACGTCGTCGATGATCTCGCGGATCAGCCTCTGACGTTCCGTCGATGACAACGGGACTTGTTCCTCGTCGACGACGATCTTGAGTTCGTCCTTCACATATTGATGGAGTTCTGTCTCCTCAAGTGAAGAGTCAGTGATACGCGCGCCGAGGCGTTCGTAAAGCGCCTGGCTGGCGCGCTCCTTGAGGGCGCTGAGCGCGCCGCTGGCAACCGCCGCCGTCTGCGTCAGTTCAACCTGGTCCACGGCATTGGCGGTCTCTGCCGTCTTTGCCTCGTGGATGCGGCCAAGCGTCACTGGCTCAGCGGGGCCTGCCGAAGCTGTGAACGGGTTCGGCGGTATCGCTTTAACGAGGGCTGCTTGTGGTTCCGTGCCGCGCACTTTCTCGAGCCTGCGTGAGAGGTTCACTGGACTACCGCCCTTCGGTGCAATTTCTTATGAGGTCTGGCTTCCCAATTGGGTTTGAAACGGTCTACGAGCTGCCGGAGTCCTTTTGCCGCGGGGTCCCGGCCGCCGTCCTGAAGGACCGGAACACCCTTGTTGGTGGAGAATGGAAGGCTTCGTGACCGCGGCAGCACTACATCGACCGGCGCCCCGATAGTTGCTTCCACGTCCTGCAGCGTCAAGCCTGTGCGGCGGTCGGCCATGTTCAGCACCACGTGCCGGCGTTCAGGCAGGAGATTCAGTTCGGCGAGGATCTGGCTGCCGGTGCGGAGGCCTCGGATACTTGGGATGTCCATCCCGCAGATCCACACTGCATCCGAGGCCAGATCCAGGGTTGCAAGAACGTGTTCGCCCAGCCCTGGGGCAGTGTCAACCACTACGTACTGGAATTCCTGTCGCAATTGGCTCAGGAGGTGGCTCACGTTCTCACCCGTGATCCGATCCATTTCCACAGGATTCTTCGGCGCGCAGAGGGCATAAATCCCCGCCGAGTGCACGCTGAGGTAGGTCTTGAGGACCATGGAGTCCTGGCTGGCGGCACCCACCACTGCATCAGTGATGGTGTACTCCGGTTCCAGCATGAGGCCACTGGCAACATCGCCAAACTGGAGGTCGAGATCCACAATCACTACGCCCATGGGGGCGAATTGGCCTAAGCCGACGGCGATGTTGGTCGCAACGGTGGTCTTGCCCACGCCACCTTTCGGGGAGATGACGGCTATGATGCGTCCGCCCTCGGCGTGTTCGCTGTGTTCGGAGCTGCTGGGCGCAAGACCGCGACGTCGGCCAGCAGCTGCGAGGCTTGCCCGCTCCACGATGATGCGAATGTGATCCGCGTCAGCTGAGGGGTCGAGGAGGTCCCGTACACCGGCCCGCATGGCCTGGATGGCGATATCGGAGGATTCGCCAGCAACCAGGATCATGCTTATCTCCGGGTACTGGAGATCCATAACGGACGCAAACTTCAGGGAGTCGTCCTCCGGCAATCCTGGACCGAGGATGAAGACTTCCGGAGGCTCACCCAGGAGCTGTTTGAGGACTTCCCCGGGACCTTGCGGAAGATAGTCGGCCTGGAAGTACTGCAAGGAGCCCGGCATGCCGGCAGTAGCCATCCGGACGCGCCGTTCGAAATCGGAATTCGGTGTGATTAAGACAAAGCGGCTCATCGGAACACCTTCGTCTTATCCACGACACCGGTGTTTCCTTCGCTGGCTTCAGATGGTTCCTCGGACAGGTAGATCTTGCCGAATTCCACTGCGTAAACCAGACGCTCAGCTTCGACTGAGTTGCGGGCGACCGTAATGAGGTAGGTGCCGTCGCTTTGACTGTTCTTATCGGAATTCAGCGAGCCCTCGGATTGGTTTCCCTGTGCTGCATCCGGCTGTGCTGCGGTGCCGTTGCTGAACTGAGCCGCCGTGACCAGGACCTTGTGGAAGGTGAGCTGCGTGCCTGCCGACTGGGTTGACGTGTCGCCTGAACCGTTGGTGGAGGTCTCCTGCAGGGATATGAAGATGCCGACCGTGTCGCCTGCGGTGATCTTGCCCCCAACCACGCGCTCGATGGGCAGTTTGATCGAGATTTCCTGCATCCCGTCAGGTACCGCGACCCTTGAGGGCCCCAGGAACGAATCCGCATCCACCATCCGGCTGTTGAGCAGTTGCTCACCCGGGACCAACGAAACGGCGGTAACCTTAGTACCTAGTTCCGCAACGTCAGTGACTGTGCCTTCTGTGAGGGTGGACTTTGGGAGCGGTTTTTTGGCAACGGAGTCGCCGAGTTCGCTGCCGGGAGTACCGGCGGGGATGGCTTTCTGAACCACGTAGACCTCAGTGGTCTCCGTGCCTGCCATTGCCCGTTGATCTGCGCTTTGAACATATGTAATGAGAAGGACTGTGCCGATTATTGCAACGAGTAGCGCGGCGATGCCTCCCAGTAGGCGTGTTTTCAATTTCTCCCCTAAGATAAATGCTTACTTGATCAGCCCGATGACAATGACGTTGCCAGTGGGTGTGGTTGAGCCTCCGGTGAAGAGGCCCGGATCTGCGGAATACCCTACAAAGGTTCCGTAAACGCCTTTCTGACTCCCGGAGAAGACGCTGGTCGGGTCATACTTGGCCTGACCGGTAAAGTTCCAAGCCTGGATCTTGAATCCGGCCCACTTCTCGATGTAGTACTGGACGCTGCTGCCAATGCACGAGCCGAACTGTGCTGCAGGCATTCCCTTGCAGGTGTACTTGTACACCGGAAGGGCGACGGTCGAATTGGCAAGCGTGGGATTAATGGACGGGTTGAAGAGGTCCATGCAACCATTGGGAACTGCCCCGCCTGCGCTGGTGTAGCTCCACTGCCCAACTTCTGCGGTCACCTTGCAACCTACGTTTCCATCAGGGTTCAGCCAGGCGAAACCGCCGGGAATGATCTGGTTTGACGGGTTGAGTCCGTTGCAGTCCTGGGCGCCACCACCTCCTCCTTGCGTGAGGATCTTGTGGGGGAGGCCGTCATCCTTGAACTCGCAAGCTGCGAAGACCAAGGGGAGTACCGAAATGCCTTTGGTCGGATACAGCCACTTGGCGGTTGCGGTGGCGCCCACCGTAGCTGGCGGAGCATTCAGCACATTCGCGAACATCTTGGTGAGGAACCCGGCGTTCGTGGTGCCGTCCTTCGTAGAGGTGGTGACTGTCACTTGGCCGGCCACTGAAAGGTCTACGGACTGAACTGTCGACTTGGTGTCGTTGGAGTTGCTGTTGGCGAGCGCAGCCGCCAGGGCCTCCGCGTCGGTCTGAGTGCAGCCGCCCGCGTCTTTGCAAAGATCCATTCCGGCCAAGGCGCCGGCATCAGCAGCGTTCTGGAGCTGGGCCCGCTCGGCATAGATCTGCCCGACATCGACTGCCAGGGCGCCTGCCCCGATCATTGCCAGCATCATGAGCGCCACCAGGACGCCGGCCGCTCCACGTTCTGGCGATCCAGGGTCGGTCACTATCCGCCGCATCGCATGGCTCCTACTCCGGTAAGTGTCACAGAACTTCCAAACACCCCGGTCAGTGTTGTCGAGGTGTAGGTGATGGTTACTTTCATGTTGGTATTCGGGGTGCAAGCAGCGGGTGCAAATGCATAGCCGAAAGACCCAGTAAGGCCGGGAGCCCCGGCCACTGCCGCAGCCTTTGCCTCCGTTTGGTTGTTCTTGACGGCCATCGTGCGGGCTGCCTCGCGGGCCGCCTGCGTTACCGAGATCTGGGCGTTGTAGGCGTGAGCGAACTCGACGATTCCGGTGATCAGAGCCAGCAGCAGAGGCGCAACCAAGGCGAACTCGACGGCGACGGCGCCACGGCTCCTGTTGTCCGTGCTTTCCTTGCAGGTCTTCTTCAACGGATCCCCCGAGGTGGTTGGGTCTTGGGAGTATGCCGCGCCTACTGCGAGGAGCGGCATACTCCTGGGTAGTGTTCTGCTACCAGGTGCCCACACGGGACGCCAGCGTCGAGAACCAGTCGTTCAGCGCGTTTCCAAAGAGGGTGACGCCGGCGATGATAAGCAGGGCAATGAAAGCCACGAGGAGTGAATACTCCGTAGCCGTTGCACCCTTCTCAGAAGTGAAGCGGTCCTTGACTCCGGTAACGAAGGCCAAGAAGGAGACCATAAGAGAAGTCATTGTGAATTTCCTTAATGTGGGTGGAGCTCTTCATGTATGAGCTGAAGGCCTATACCGCCCCATGCGGCGATCCAGGGCTTCGCGTGGTGACCTCCGAAAGGTGCCGCGCCCTCAATGAACCGGCGCGGCACACGTCGCGGAGCGTCATCTACCAGGTGCCTACCCGTGATGCGAGGGTTGAGAACCAGGCGTTGAGTGCGTTGCCGAAGAGGGTGACGCCGGCGATGATGAGCAGTGCGATGAACGCAACGAGGAGTGAGTACTCCGTAGCCGTTGCACCCTTCTCAGAAGTGAAGCGGTCCTTGACTCCAGAAACAAAGGCAAGAACGGAGACCATGAGTGCAGTCATTTTGGATTCCTTAATTCGGTGAAATTGATGTGGATTATTTCAGCGAATTTCCAGCGGCCCCCATAATCCCTTAGCTGCTGGACTTTCGCTAGCTAAAGAATTGCACCGCGGCGCAGGGGCAACAATGCGTGGTGGTACTCGACTTTTTGCTGGCTATTGTTCGGGAGTACTCGACGACCGATTTCGAGTACTCAGTTTTTGGCTTGTGTCAGTATTTGGGGCGGTGCGTTGTGGTCCGCCCGGGAGCATCCCGGAGTCCGGGTCAGCTCAACCTGAGACGAGGGAGAGTGCAACTGTCGCTGCAAGCATTGATGGGCCGAAGGCCACTTCTGTCGGCTTATTGGCCCGCTTCAACCTCAACATAAGGGCGGACGCAATTCCTCCAAGGATGAAGCCAAGCAGTCCGCCGTAGAGCAAGTGGCTCCAGCCCAAGTACCCCAAGTAGAGGCCGACCGGGCCCGCCAGCTTTACGTCTCCCATACCAATGCCTTGAGGAGAGATTAGGGCCAGAATCAGGTAGATGACGAACAGGATTGCTCCGCCGGCAACGGCTCGAACGACGTCGCTCCAGGGTTCCCCAGCAATCGTTGATGCCGAAAGGAGAATGAGGCCGCCGAATAGAAGGGCCAATACCAGCTGATTCGGCAGCAGATGAAGTGAAATATCAATTCGTGCCAGCTGGATTCCCAAAATAGCGAGAAGCACAAATGCTGGCAGTTGCGGGACATTTCCGAACCGGAGGGCAAAGGCTATGCAAGCCGCGGCGGTGACAGCCGCCGTCGTAAGCCGGACCCGGGTGGCAGGCAGTCCGCCATTCCGGGGGAGGAGCCTGGCAATGGCCAGCTCGGCCAGAGGTGCAAGGATGAATCCCAGGAGTCCGATGACCGCCACAAACAGTGGCTCGGAGGTGCCGGCATTGCCCAAAGAAATCACTGAGTCCCCTTGCGTGCATCAGGCCGGCGGGTGGCGACGGAGCGTCCGGCTACCCCATTTTGACCCTGAGGCCCGGTTCAAGCTAGCATTGGTAGTCGTTGTGCGTGTCCTTTCTCGATGATGCGTGCCCGCTTGAGAATCCGGTTGCAGGATAACTACTCAACGAGCACATTCGGGACCTCAGGATGACTGGTTACATGGAGCCCTCACCTCTGTTCCGGTAGCGCATAGATAGTAGGTGCACACGCTTGAGTGACACCTAAACAAGAACGCCAGAACAAGAACGAGGCAAAAACCGTGCGTACGTACACCCCGAAGCCCGGCGATATCAACCGCCAGTGGCACGTCATTGACGCCACAGACGTTGTCCTTGGTCGTCTCGCGAGCCAGACCGCAATCCTGCTGCGCGGCAAGCACAAGGCCACCTTTGCGTCCCACATGGACATGGGCGACTTCGTCATCATCATCAACGCTGAAAAGGTAGCCCTGACCGGCGCCAAGCTGGAGCAGAAGCGCGCATACCGCCACTCCGGTTACCCGGGCGGCCTGACCTCCGTCAACTACGCGGAACTCCTGGAGTCCAACCCGGTCCGCGCCGTTGAGAAGGCCATCAAGGGCATGCTCCCCAAGAACTCCCTCGCTGCACAGCAGCTGGGCAAGCTGAAAGTGTACCGCGGTGCAGAGCACCCGCACGCCGCCCAGCAGCCCAAGACGTTCGAAATTTCCCAGGTCGCCCAGTAGTCCTGGCCACCAAACAACTTATCTATACAAGGAGAATCGTGGCTCAGAACGAAGAGACCACCGAGGCCGTTGTGGCTGAGGAAAACCCGACCAGCTACACCTCGGAGAGCGGTCCTGCAGAAGCAGAAGCGCCGAAGAAGGAACGCCCGGCACTGACCGTTGCCGGCGCCGCAGTTGGCCGCCGCAAGGAAGCTGTTGCCCGCGTGCGCATCGTCCCCGGCACCGGCAAGTGGACCATCAACGGCCGCGCGCTGGACAACTACTTCCCGAACAAGCTGCACCAGCAGGACGTCAACGAGCCCTTCAAGATCCTCGATCTTGACGGCGCCTACGACGTCATCGCCCGCATCCACGGTGGCGGCATCTCCGGCCAGGCCGGTGCCCTGCGCCTCGGCATCGCCCGTTCACTGAACGAGATCGACACCGAGAACAACCGCGCCACCCTGAAGAAGGCCGGTTACCTGCGCCGTGACGCACGCGTCATCGAGCGTAAGAAGGCCGGTCTCAAGAAGGCCCGTAAGGCTCAGCAGTACTCCAAGCGCTAAACTCGCTTACACAGAAGCCCGTCCCGCCATTGGCGGGGCGGGCTTTTTGGTTAGTGACGTCAGCGCCCTCTTGCGGCCAATAGACGAGGGCGGCAAAAGCGCCCGGTTAGCGCACCGGTGTCCGTGCAAGCGTCTAGCCGGTCAGGTCATAGACGGTAACGCCCTCGATCTGCTCTGACGCAAAAGTATCTGCGACCCAGTTATGAATCGCGAGGAGTTCGGGGCTATTTGCCGGAACCTTCAGCTGTTCGGGCTGCTCCACCACGTAGCAAACCCGACCCGATCGGGCCAGTTCTTTGAACTGCTCAAGGGTTGGGCTGGGGTCCAATGCAGCGAACCCTCCGAGGGGCATAACAGGACGGCCAACCTCCAGCTGAAAACGGGCAGCAGTTTGCCCCGGATATGTTGCTGCGACCCAGGTGCATCCGGGCGAAGCGTTCTTGAGATACTCCGAAAGGATCGGACCGGGAGTAGCCCCTATGGCCAGCCCTGTGGCCCACGCAGGGTCACCATTTTTGACGCCGTCCAGGAAGCGGCTGATGGTGCCAGGACTCCGGGAGAGACCCCCTGAAAGGGGGTTTGAGCCCTTCTGTGGAATGGCCAGCGTCATCATCGAACAGACAAGCGGTCCCACAAGCAGGCTTCCGATTGCCAGCCATGAGGCCGCCGGCTCTATCCACTTGATGGGGGCCGGCACGGACAGCGCGGCTCCGGTCAGCAGACCCGCCATGAGCAGGGCCGTTCCCAGGCCCTCCGGATAGGAAGAACTTAATTGCCACATCGCATGGGAGAAGAGCGAGCTCAACACCACAGCTGCCGAGATCCCGATCCGCCGTGGCATCGACTTAACGGACGAAATGACCAGCTCGGTGCCAAGGCCAATGCAAAGTGCCATGGGCGCCGCGAGCGAAGCCGTGTAGTAGGAGTGGACGCTGTTGCCCATGAAACTGAGCACTAAGTAGGTCGTGATCATCCAGGTCACGGAAGCCAGCGCGAATATCGATTTGCTGCGGCTGTATCTGCGCCGTACCACCTGGGCCACAACGAAGGCACAAACGATCAAGGCAGGCAGCAGGAGCCAGCCGCACTCCTGTCCATAGTTCGAGTTGAACAAGCGGAACATACCCGCGTCGGTATCAATGCTGCGGAATTCCTGAGGGGTCAGCGCTGCGGAGGGATCTTCAACGCGTTGGACGATACGATCGATTCCGTTATAACCAAGAGTCAGCTCGAGCATGCTGTTCGTCGTGGAACCGCCGACATACGGACGGGAAACGGGGGGACTGAGGTCGACAGCAAGAGGCCACGACAAGGATCCACCGGCCAAAACCGCGCCTGCCGCAACGAGTGAGAGAATCCTGGTCCGCCAAGACTTCTGCGCGTAGAGGCAGAATACCAAGGCTATGGCAGGCAATACGAGGAACGCTTGAAGCTGTTTCGCGAGAAACCCAAAGACCAGAAAACAGGCGGCGAGGTACAGAAACCTTGCCCGGCCGGTCTCTGTGGCCCGAATACCTGTATAGAGCGCTGAAAGCATAAGCAGCACCATCAGGGGATCGGGGTTGTTATAGCGGGCCAGCAGTACGGTGATGGGCGTGCTCGCGAAGGCAGCAGCGGAAACGAGGGCAGCCGGAGCAGGCAGCTGCCGCCGCACCAGATGATAGATCAACAGGGTGCTCCCCATTGTCATTGCCGCCTGAGGAAGCAAAAGAGCCCAGGTGTTAAGGCCAAAGAGCCGGACGGACAATCCCATGACCCACAAGCTCAATGGTGGCTTGTCCACCGTTATGGAGTTGCCCCAGTCCGATGATCCAAAGAAAAATGAGACAGGGTCATGCTGGCCAGCCTGCACTGCCGCCGAGTAATACGCGTTGGCCCAGCCGTTCGCGGCCAATCCCCAGACAAAGAGGAATGACGCTGCGAGCACTATGCCGAGGAGCGTTATTGTTTCCCACAACGGACGGCGGACCGCCGAGGGATGGTCGCCCGAGTGGGCTGGGCCTTCAACGCCTAAGATCGTAGATTCGGACACTGTCGACGTTCTCCCCCTCGAAGTTGGACTGAACCCACTCGGTTATGGCAGTTGCGTCCTTTCCCAGCGGTACTCCGTCCACGATCGGCTGTTGCCAGATGAAGTAGGCAATCGTCCGCGCTTCAACCAACGCCTTGAACTGATCGAAGGTTGGCGCCGGATCTTCACCCAGCCACCCTCCCAGCGCGATCACTGGCCTTTGCGAGGCAAGCTGGTACTGGGCTGCGTTTTGCGCAGTGTAGGTGGCCGCCGCCCATTGGACGCCGTTGGAGGCTCTCAGCAGCGGTGTAACTTCGGCTGAGGGCTCAACCCCAAATCCGAGGTGGCGAGAAAGCTGCGGGTCCCCGCGGCGAGCGGCTTCCAGATGGGCTGATAGTGCCTCGGGGTTGTTTCCCACCGGACCCGAGAGCGGATTGGTGCCCGCCTGGGGTCGCGTCAGGGTGATGATGTCCGTTGCCACAGGTGCCATCACGAGTGCGAGTGTTACAACGGAGAGGGCCGCAAGCTTTGGGAGTGGCGCGCTCGCCCAAAGCCACGCTCCTCCGGCAAGGATGGTCGCGCAGGCCATCGCGACGGGCCAGAATCCCCAATCGTCGCTGTATTGGAAGATCCGGAACCCAATGTAGCCAGTCCCGACCACCAGGACGGCGCCGATCATTCGGGGGACCAACCTCTGCCTCTGGTTCCACAGCAGGTGGATTCCGGAAGGCACCACAATCGCCACGGGAGCCGCGATGGAAAAGATGTAGTAGGTGTGCGTCATGGTGCCCATGAAACTCAGGACCCCGTACACCGAAACCAGCCATACGACACCCACGATCCTCAGGCCTGATTCGTGCCTGCCGCTGCCGGACTGCCGCCAGAGCACGACCAAGGCGAGGGCACAGATCAAGGCCGTAAAGAGCAGCCAGGCCCCTTCGGGCGCAAAATTGGCGTTGAAAAGCCGGCCCAGACCGCCGTCGTAATTGGGCTCAAATGCGGCGGGGGAGACGGATGTCCCGGGCTGGGGAGCTGTGCTGAATCGGAGGAAACGCGCCAGGCCGTTGTAATCAATGGTGAGCTCAATGACGCTGTTCGACGCAGACCCGCCCACATACGGCCGGTTCCCGGCTGGCGTCAGTTCCACCACGGCCATCCACCAGCCGCCGCTGACCACCAGTGCGGTGAGCGCGCCCAGCAGCTTGAGGAGGCGTGAACGCAAGGCGCCGGCCCCAAAAAGGAGTACGGCCAGCACCAGCGCGGGGATGGGGAGGAATGCCTGGATCTGCTTGGCCATGAATCCCAGGCCCAGCGCGGTTCCTGCGAGCAGGTACCAGGGCCAGCGGTTGTCTTCTACTGCACGAATAACGAAGTAGGCGGCGGCCACGGTCAGGAGTCCCATGAGAGGCTCTGGGTTGTTGAACCGTGACATGAGCACCACAACGGGTGTTGTGGCATAGATCAGGCCGCCCAGCAGTGCCGGGGCGGCTGGGTGGCTGCGCCGGATGACCTTATAGATGAGCCAGGTGGTGGCTATGCCCATGAGAGCCTGGGGCACCAAAATGGCCCAGGAGTTGAGCCCGAAGAGCCGCACAGAGAGTGACATGATCCAGACGCTGAGCGGTGGCTTGTCGATGGTGATCAGGTTGCCGGCGTCGAGGGATCCGAAGAAGAAGGCCTTCCAGTCCTGGGATCCGGCCTGGGCGGCAGCCGAGTAGTAGGGGTTTGCCCACCCGTTGCGGTCCAGGCCCCACAGGAATGACGCGGCGGTGCCCGCGAGGAGGACAACCAGTCCGATCCTTTCCCACGGCACTTGCCTGCGGGCAGCATGGACGCCGTGGGGAGCCGTGGTCCTGCTCGCCTCCGCGACACTCAACGGACGGACTCTCCAGCGGGCCGCAGCGCAAGGACCGCTGACCGTTCGTCACTGAGGCGGACCCTGAAGACCCAGATCCGGAGAAGTACGAACCGCATCAAGGTTGCGAAGATGTTGGCCGCAGTCAGCGTGAGCAGTTCCATGCTCGGCGTTGCGTCCAGGTTTACCGAATGCAGCACTAACAGCGACGACGACGTTATGGCCCAGGCCAGCAGGAAGACGATCAAGCCTTGGAATTGCTGTGTGAAGAGTTTCTCCGGGCCGCTAATACCGAAGGTAAACCTGCGGTTGGCCGCAGTGTTGCCGACAGCAGTCAGGAGCAAGGCCAGGAAGTTGGCCTGTTGCGCCCCGAACGGGCCCTGAAGAACCAGGTAGAGCAGTGCGAAAGCGAGCGTCGAAACGGCTCCCACAAGGCCGAAGCGGATGACCTGGCCAAAGAAGCTTGGCCGTCCGGGCGGGACGATCGGGCGCCGTCCAAGCTCGGCATAGATGGCCTGAACGGGAATCGATCCCTTGACCAGCGAACCCGCCACACGGACCATGCCGCGGATGTCGTCCAAGGCCGTCTGCTTAATGTCCACGCGGCTGTCGGGGTCATCCACCCAATCGACCGGAATTTCGTGGATGCGCAGCCCGGAACGCTCGGCGATAATCAGCAGCTCGGTATCAAAGAACCAGCCGTTATCTTCAACATGCGGAAGCAATCGACGCGCTACATCCGCGCGAATTGCCTTGAATCCGCACTGAGCATCGGAAAAGCGGACCTGCATGGTCCGGCGAAGCAGGAAATTATAGGAGCGGGAAATGAATTCCCGCTTCGGACCTCGGCTCACGCGGGAGCTTTGCCCGAGCCGTGTGCCAATGGAAATATCCGAGTGCCCGGACAACAGCGGTGCCACCAATGGCGGCAGCGCAGCAAGGTCAGTGGACAGATCAACATCCAGGTAGGCGAGGACTTTAGCCTCCGAAGCTCCCCATGCGTCCCGGAGAGCGTACCCCCGTCCTTTTACTTCCAGTCGGCGGTACTCCACGTTGGGCAGATGCTCGCTGAGCCCAGCTGCAATCACCGGAGTCTTGTCAGTGCTTGCATTGTCCGCAATGGTGATTTTCCACGTCGAAGGCATTTCGAGCGTCAGATATTCGGCGAGCCTTATGATGCTGTTTTCGAGTACCGCTTCCTCATTGAAAACCGGTACCACAATTTCGAGCGCCAAGCCCCCATAGCTAGGTGTCATGCATCGAATAGTAGGGGTGGCCAAAGACCGATGGCGAGGCTTTTTGCCAAAGACGAGTACTCGTCACCCAAAACCAAGTAGTGCGGCTCCCGGGTGCGTCAGCGGATCGCTCCATTACCTATTTGTCCGGGTGGTGTACCCCAACGACGATCGCTGATCCGGTCTGACGGGCACCCCGAGAGCGCAGCCATTTTTCGGATGGTTTCTCTACGAACTCATGGAGGAGACCGGAAAATGCGATCGACAGTCCGACAATGAGGACCGCGACAGGGAATGCTTCTCCATACCCCATGCCGGCTAGGAAAGGCTTGGCAAGCTTGATGATCAGTTCGTGCACGAGGTAGAGCGCAAACGACCACTGGCCCAGCCGAACCAGAGTCCGAGAGCCGAGAATGCCGCTATTCCCTGACAGATCCCGGGTTGCACACGCAGCGATGAGCGCAAGGCAGCCAGGTATCATGGCCACGTTCGCGAAGATCACCGGCACAGGCCCGGACATTCCGTTGAACATCATAGAACCAGTAAACAAGCCCAGGGTGAGCAGCGTTGATAATCCAACTGCGTGCACGAGATGAAATCGTGGGCGCCAGCCCCGTTTCATCGCCGTAGCGAGGCACATGCCAAGGACGAACTCTCCTAATCGGTAGAGCGGCATGGTTCCCAAGAGATAATCCGCTGTCGGAATTGACGCGTACGCGGACAGCAAGATGCCTGCGATGACCATGACTGCGAAGACCAGTCCTGCAATCCGGGCAACTCTCGGGTGACTCCCCAGGTTCCTGAAAAGTAACGGAAAGAGCAAATAGAAAAATGCCTCGCAGGACAAAGACCAGGAAACCCCGTTGAACGAGTTCAGGAATGGACTTGCCGGGATCCAGGCTTGCGTGAGCGTGAGGACGAACGGTGCTGCGGCCCACCCCGGGGTAGATGCGACACTCAACGCGGGAACCCAGATCGAAACGATCATGGTCAACACATGGAGGGGCCAGATTCGGGCGATTCGATTCCAGTAGAAGCTCCCAGATCGGACGTCCGCACGATGCGACCACGTCAGGACAAATCCGGAAAGGACAAAGAAGAAACTGACACCAGTGAACCCGTAGCCGAATAAGGCGAGACTGTCGCCCAGGGGAGTGAAATAGATCCTCAAGTGATAAAGCAGGACAGCCGTCGCTGCGAAGAAGCGAAGCCCCGTTAGGCTATTCAGCTGGATGCGAGTTGCTGGCATTCCCTGTGTCCCCCATTGCCATCAGTTCAGACTGCTGCTGTGAGCATAACCGCACTGCAGAGAACTCGGACGGATCAGGCCGGACTTGTAAGGGGTCCGACGCGTACGTAGTTTCGAACAGCGGAACGGAAGGGGAGCTCAGAGCCGCCATCCTCTAGACTTGTCCCGATGTCTAGATTATTTGGAACAGATGGTGTCCGGGGCCTGGCTAACGGCCTGTTGACTGCCGAGCTTGCGATGAACCTGGCCCAGGCGGCCGCCGTCGTGCTTGGTCATGACCGCAGTACCAACGGCACCCGGCCTCGCGCCGTGGTGGCACGTGACCCCCGCGCCAGCGGGGAATTCATCGCCGCCGCCGTCGAGGCAGGGCTCTCCAGCTCCGGTATTGACGTCTATGACGCGGGGGTTCTCCCGACGCCGGCCGCGGCCTACCTCGTGGCGGACCTCGACGCCGACTTCGGCGTGATGATCTCGGCCTCTCACAATCCGGCACCGGACAACGGCATCAAGTTCTTCGCCCGCGGCGGCCAGAAGCTCCCCGACGACGTCGAGAACGCTATCGAAGAACAGATGGGCAAGGAACCCGTGCGGCCCGTCGGCAGCAACGTGGGCAGGATCCAGCGCTTCTCCGACGCCGAGGACCGTTACATCGTCCACCTCCTGCAGACGCTCCCGCACCGCCTCGACGGGCTGAAGGTTGTCCTGGACTGCGCCCACGGCGCCGCCAGCGGCTGCTCACCTCAGGTCTTCAAGGACGCCGGAGCCGACCTCATCGTGATCGGCGCCGATCCGGACGGCCACAACATCAACGACGGTGTGGGCTCCACCCACCTCGGCCCGCTGAAGGCCGCCGTGGTCAAACACGGCGCGGATCTGGGTATCGCCCACGACGGCGACGCCGACCGCTGCCTCGCCGTGGACCACGAAGGCACCGAAGTCGACGGTGACCAGATCATGGCGATCCTCGCCGTGGCGCTGAAAGCATCCGGCAAGCTGACCGACGACGTCCTCGTGGCCACCGTCATGAGCAACCTTGGACTCAAGATCGCCCTCCGCGAGGCAGGCATCAGCATCCGTGAGACAGCAGTGGGGGACCGCTACGTTCTGGAAGGCATGCGGGACGGCGGATTCAACCTCGGCGGCGAACAGTCCGGCCACGTGATCTTCGCTGACTACGCCACCACCGGTGACGGTGTCCTCACCGGGCTGCAGCTGGCGGCGCAGATCGCACTGACGGGCAAAACGCTCAAGGAGCTGGCCACGGTGATGACCAAGCTCCCGCAGGTACTCATCAACGTCAAGGGCGTTGACCGCAGCCGCGTGCACAGCTCCGAGGCACTCGCACTGGCCGTGTCCGAAGCCGAGGCCGAATTGGGCGACACCGGACGTGTCCTGCTCCGTCCGTCAGGCACCGAGCCTGTAGTGCGAGTCATGGTGGAAGCTGCCGATGAAGCAACGGCCCAATCCATCGCTGAGCGCCTGGCCCAGGTTGTCCGCACCGAACTCGCGCTCGAGCTGGTCACCGACTAGGCGCTGAGCAAATGATCCAAGACGCAAACAAGTGTGGCCCGCCTCCATCAGGAAGCGGGCCACACTTGGTTGCGGTGAAGTTACAGGACCCGGCTCTGCAGCGAGTCGCGGATTTCGGTGAGGAGCGCGAGCTGCGGATCTTCCGCAGCCTCTTCCTTGACATCCGGGTCGATGCCGAGCCGGCGGTTGCGGCGTTCGATCATATGGTTCATCGGCAAGATGACCACGAAGTAGATGGCGGCAGCCACCAGTACGAATGAAATGATCGAGGAGATAACGGATCCATACATGAATCCCTCCCACTGCATTTCTGCAATGCCCTTGGCACTGAACAGGAGGCCGATCAGCGGGGTGAGCAGGCCCTCGACGATTGAGGTCACGACGGCGCCGAAAGCGGCACCCATCACGACGGCGACGGCAAGGTCTACGACGTTGCCCTTCATGATGAAATTCTTGAATCCTGTCAACATACAAACCAAGTTAGCTCACCAAGGTGAGCCGCACATGACAGCTCTGTAAATTCCAGCCGGCGTGGAGGGAACTAAGTATGCGTAGCTTTCGTTTGGGGATACCCAGGTGCCGCTTCCACGCCGAAGTACTCCTCCACGGTGCTGATGCCCCGGGTGGCCATGTCGGCGGCGGCCTCCTCTCCGATGTACCGCAGGTGCCATGGCTCGTAGTAGTAGCCGGTGATCGGGTGGAGCATCCACGGATACCGCACCACAAAACCGAAGCGGTGGCCGTTCGCCTTCGCCCACACCGCCGCGGGCTGATCCGCGAAGCAGGGCTGGAAGCTGCATGCCCCGCCGCCGTCGCCGATGTCGAACGACCAGCCGGTCTGGTGTTCCGAGTAGCCGGGCCGGGCGCTGGCGGTGTCGGCATCGGCTTGGCCGCGGGCCGCCACATAGCCGTTGTACGTGGCCACCTGGGTGCCGTACGAGCGGTAACCGCTTGCCAGCGTCATGCTCACGCCGTCTTGCGCGGCTGCGGTGAACATCGCTTCCGCTGCAGCTGCCGTCGTGCTGTTCAGCTGGGCCGCTTCGCCGGAGACAGCCAGTCGGACGTTGGGCCGGACCAGATCTGCCGGAACGTAGTCCGCCGGCGACAATGGGCGGTGCTTGTTGACCACCAGCCACGGGCTGGCCGGATCCGTCAGCGAGAACTGACGGGGCAGTGCTGCCGACGGCGGCACGGAAGCCTGCGGCGGCGGCTCAGCTGCCGCCGTCGTGCTTTCCATTGAAGGGGCCGCCACGGCGGAGGGGGACGCGGAGGTCGCCGCAGGTGCAGGGGAGGACGACGGCGCCACGGCGGCGGGTGCCTCCGGCGTGCACGCTGCCAGCACCGTCAGTCCGGCTCCGGCGGAGAGGAAGCGCGCGAAGGACCGCCGGCTGGCCCCCGAGGGGACGCTGCCTGCCACGCAGCCGTGGCACACCTGTGTTAAACCTTCCGCAGGAGCATGCGGCGGATGGAGTGGTCCGCGTCCTTGGACAGAACCAGCTGGGCGCGGCCACGGGTGGGGAGGACGTTTTCCTCCAGGTTGGGCTCATTGATGCGCTTCCAGATGTCCCGGGCGGTGGTCTCCGCTTCGGCGTCGGAAAGCGTCGCATAGCGGTGGAAGTAGGACTCCGGCTGCGCGAACGCGGTGCTCTGGAGCTTGCGGAACCGCTCCACGTACCACTCCTCTATGTAGGAGGTCTTGGCGTCCACATAGATGGAGAAGTCGAAGAAGTCGCTCAGCGCCAGGCCCTGCTTGCCGTCATGGCGCGGGCGGGCGGGGGCCAGCACGTTAAGGCCCTCCACAATCAGCACGTCCGGGCGGCGGACCACCACTTCCTTGTCCGGAACGATGTCGTACGTGACGTGGGAGTACCAGGGCGCCCGGACTTCCTCCGCGCCGCCCTTTATCTCGCTCACAAAGCGCAGCAGCGCGCGGCGGTCGTAGGACTCGGGGAAGCCCTTGCGTTCCAGCAGCTGGCGGCGCTTGAGCTCGGCCAAAGGATAGAGGAAGCCGTCGGTGGTGATCAGCTCAACATTGGGGGTGCCGGGCCAGCGCCGCAGCATTTCCCGGAGCACGCGCGCGATGGTGGACTTGCCCACGGCCACCGAGCCCGCCACGCCGATGACAAAGGGAGTGCGCTGAGTCTGCTCACCAAGGAAGGTGGTGGTGGCCGAATGAAGCTGGCCCGCGGCCTCCACATAAAGGTGCAGGAGCCGGGACAGGGGCAGGTAGACCTCGCGGATCTCCTTCATGTCCAGGGGATCGCCGAGGCCACGCAGACGGACAATGTCCTCTTCGTTAAGGGGCTGCTCCATCTGGGCGGCGAGCCGGGACCAGGTCTGGCGGTCCAGCTCAACGAACGGGGAGACACCCTCACCGTTCGCTTCATTGCGTTGCAAAGTCACTTTAGAGATTCTGCCCCTCGCGCGGCTGAGAGCGAAATGCGCCGCCCTGTTGTAACGACTTACCGTCAGGATGATCGTAATCGTATTGTGCTGGCCTCAGGTATTTTTGCTCGCGCGGATGGCCCCGCTTTATGCCAAATAATCCATAATTATCTTGATTTCGAAATAATTGCAGATAGGGTTTGATTCATGATTCTGAATACCCCTAACCCATTCCGGCCCGGCGCGGGTCGGGTACCTCCTGAACTGGCTGGCCGCTCTGCAGTACTGGCTGACTTCATGGGCACGCTCGAAGCCGTAGCCGCCGACGGTGAGGGGGAGCGGCCATGGATCATCTCCGGCCTTCGGGGTGTTGGTAAGACCGTGCTGCTGAACCAATGCGCTCGAAACGCCGTTGATGCAGGCTGGGTCGTCGTCAAGCTTGAAGCATCCGGCAGCCAGCCGCTGGCGGTTCAGCTGGCCAAAGAAATCTATGTCGCCCTACGCAAAGCGGCCACGGCCTCCGAGAAGGTCAAGCGGTCATTCCGTGAGGCCTTCGCCGTCTTCCGCTCCTTTCAGCTCAAAGTTGACCCGGCCGGCACGTACGGTTTCGGGTTCGACATCCAGGCCGCGGCAGGGAAGGCTGACAGCGGCCAGCTCTCAACAGACCTTGCCGAAATGCTGGAATCGCTGGGCCTCGCCGCTCGTGCCGCTGGAACGGGAGTTCTGCTGGCTGTCGATGAGCTGCAGGAAGCACCAAAGGAGGACCTGGAGGCGCTCAACGTCGCCTTGCACCAGCTCGGCCAAGATCCGCGTCCCGCGCCGCTCATGTTCCTCGGCACGGGCCTCCCGTCACTGCCTTCCGTCCTTGCCAAAGCTTCCACCTACGCAGAGCGCATGTATCTTTACCGAACTGTGGGGCTCCTAAGCGACGAGGACACTAAAGACGCCCTCGTAACACCATCGCAGCGGGAGCGTGTGACCTGGAGCGAAAGTGCCTTGGTTGTTGTCCTGAAAGCATCCGGCGGGTACCCATATTTCGTCCAGGCCTGCGGCAAGCACATCTGGGATGTTGCCGCTTCCCGGACAATCGACGCAGATGATGCACGCATAGGGATCGGCAGGGCCCGCGACGAAGTGGACGCCGGACTCTACAACTCACGCTGGGAAAGAGCGACCACTGCCCAACAGGAGTTCATGGCGGCCATGGCCCAGGACAATGACGCCCCTTCCCTGGTCAGCGACATCGCTACACGACTGGGCAGGGTTCAAACTGCGGTGTCCGCAGCGAGGCAGTCACTAATCCACACGGGTCTCATCTACGCCCCGCGCCGTGGCTACCTCGCCTTCACCGTTCCTGGTATGGCGGATTACATCGGCAGGCATGGAGGTGAGTCTCGTCACCCGGTTTAGATCTCAACGCTGCTGCCGATAAGCTGGAGCCCATGTGTGGAATCGTTGGATATGTGGGCCATTCTGCTGGCCGTGTGAATGCCGGTCACAGTGCGTTGGACGTAGTCCTTGAGGGATTGCGCCGTCTGGAATACCGGGGTTACGACTCCGCGGGGGTTGCGGTGGTCTCTGAGGGGTGCATCCAGTCCCGGAAGAAGTCCGGCAAGCTGAGCAACCTCCTCGCCGAGCTGGAGGAGCACCCGCTGCCGGAGACCTCCACCGGTATCGGCCACACGCGCTGGGCCACGCACGGCGGCCCCACGGACCAGAACGCGCACCCGCACCTGGCCGACGGCGGGAAGCTGGCCCTGATCCACAACGGCATCATCGAAAACTTCGCCGAGCTCAAGCTCGAGCTGGTGACCAAGGGCTACGCCTTCGAGTCCGAGACGGACACCGAAGTCGCCGCCGTGCTGCTGGGCGATATCTTCCGCACCCAGCAGGATGCTGGAGCGTCCGACGGCGGCCTGACCACTGCGATGCAGCTCGCCTGCCAGCGCCTCGAGGGTGCGTTCACCCTCCTCGCCGTGCACGCTGACCAGCCGGACGTTGTGGTGGCTGCCCGCCGCAACTCACCCCTGGTGGTGGGCTTGGGCGAGGGCGAGAACTTCCTGGGTTCGGATGTTTCCGGGTTCATTGACTACACCCGCCGTGCGGTGGAGCTGGGCCAGGACCAGATCGTCACCATCACCGCCGATACGGTGGAAATCACGGACTTCTTCGGCGCCCCGGCCGAGGGCAAGGAATACAAGGTGGACTGGGATCCGGAATCCGCGGAGAAGGGCGGTTTCCCGTCCTTCATGGAGAAGGAAATCCATGACCAGCCCAACGCCGTGCTGCAGACCCTGCTGGGCCGCTCGGACATCGACGGGAAACTGACCCTCGATGAGCTGCGGATCGACCCGGAGCTGCTCAAGCACGTCGACAAGATCATTGTGCTGGCCTGCGGGACGTCCGCGTACGCCGGGCAGGTGGCCAAGTACGCCATTGAGCGCTGGTGCCGGATCGCCACGGAGGTGGAGCTCTCCCATGAGTTCCGTTACCGCGATCCGATCGTGGACGCGAACACCCTGATCGTCTCGATCTCCCAGTCCGGCGAGACCATGGACACCCTGATGGCGGTCCGCTACGCCAAGGAACAGGGCGCCAAGACGGTCTCGATCTGCAACACCAACGGCTCCACCATCCCGCGTGAATCCGACGCCGTGCTCTACACGCACGCAGGCCCGGAAATCGCCGTGGCCTCCACCAAGGCGTTCCTGGCGCAGATCACCGCCGCGTACCTGCTGGGCCTGTACCTGGCGCAGCTGCGCGGAAACAAGTTCCAGGGCGAGATCAAGGACATCCTGGCGGACCTGAACAAGATCCCCGCCAAGATCCAGCGGATCCTGGACAACGAGGCGGAGATCAAGGCACTCGGCGTGTCCATGGCCGACGCGAAGTCCGTGCTGTTCCTGGGCCGCCACGTCGGCTTCCCGGTAGCCATGGAAGGTGCGCTGAAGCTCAAGGAGCTCGCCTACATCCACGCCGAAGGGTTCGCCGCCGGTGAGCTCAAGCACGGCCCCATTGCGCTGATCGAGGAAGGCCAGCCGGTGTTTGTGGTGGTCCCGTCCCCGCGCGGCCGCGACTCGCTGCACGCCAAGGTTGTCTCGAACATCCAGGAAGTCCGGGCGCGCGGCGCCAAGACCATTGTGATCGCCGAAGAGGGCGACGAGGCCGTGAAGGCCTACGCCGAGCACGTCTTCTACATCCCGGAAACCGATACCCTACTGGCCCCGCTGCTCAGCACGGTCCCGCTGCAGATCTTCGCCCTGGCCCTCGCCTCGGCCAAGGGCTACGACGTGGACCAGCCGCGCAACCTCGCCAAGAGCGTCACCGTAGAGTAACCGGGCTGATGGGCATCGACGAACTGTTGAACCGGGCAGGGAACCTCAAGGAAGCCCTGGTTGACTACGCATCCTCACCGGGGTTCGCCCGGCGCCTCTCGCAGGCCATGTCAGACTTCTCCGGGCTCGGGGGTGGGGAACAGGATCAATGGGCGGAGGCCGTCGAGTCGCTGCTCTATGATCCCGACCAGGACGGACGCGAGCCGCTGCTCGACCGCTATCTGCGCACCAACAAGAATATTGAGCCGGACGAGCGACTCGTCTACGAGGGTTGGCGGGAGCGCAATGTTGTCGGCGTCTTCCGCGTCGATGCCCGCAAAGGTGCCCGGCTTAGCCTGCATAACCTCATCGATGAGATGGATTACCTTTCCCACGCTACTGCCGGGGCGGAGGCAATCAGCTTCGTCCAGCGAGGCGGCTACGTCATGACGCGCCTGGTGCCCATCGGGGACATCTGGACCATCAGCGGGACCATGCGCCTGTTCGGCCCGCGGGACCTCCCCGGCGTCCAGACCCTGGCGGCGTCCCTGCTCAAAAGCTTTCCCACCCTGGTATTCAATAATCCGGCGAATGTCGAGCAGGAACGCAAGATCGTCGGAGAGCACCACACCACGTTCCTGGACCTCTTTGGCGCGCATATCGTGAGCGGTACCGGGGGCGACATCATCGCGGCGTACCGCAGTTTCCTGAATGCCTGCAGCGAGGCGTCCGTCGCTGCAAATCCCAAGGCTTCCGCGCTGGTGACCGCGGCCGAACAGATCGCACCGGATGATTCCTTCCCGCCGGAGCTGGCAGAGTCCGACGACGTAGCGCTCTACCATCATCCGCTGATGGGTGTGTCCTTCCTCGTCTGCTACGGGCAGGTCGAGGCCGCATACCGTACGCCGCCGGCCAATGCGGAGGACCCGGCTGCGGAAGTCCTGCGTGGCTATGTGGAGGACAAGACGGTTCCCGGTTACGTCCTTGAGGACCTCGCAGCGAAATACCCGGACACGGTCGACGCCGCCTACCGGGCTGCCTTGTCCAGCCCCGGATTCCAATGGGAGCTTGATGGCGCGGCCCTGCTCCGCCGTCACAGGCCGGATTCTGGCTCCGGTAAGGACCTTCCCGGCGTCTCGCCGGTGCCTTCATCACTGATCGATGAATACCGCCGGCTCGGGTAGGCCCCGGAACTCCCCGCGCGAGCTTGCTGGTAAGAATGGAGTTGGCCGCGACACGGTAAGCCTGGCACTGCGCCTCCTCCGGAGCGGAAAGATGCCCTTCAGATCCGCTCCCTGTCCGGGCCCCTTCACGAGGCTTCAGTGCCGGTAAACTTCCCGGCGGTGTCCCACATGCAATACCAGAATCAAAAGTTCCTGATCCCGGATCTCATAGATAATCCGGTAATCGCCGGTGCGGATGCGCCATTCCCCATCCCCGCCAACCAGCTGCTTTCCCTTGGGTGGCCGCGGCGTGTCACTGAGGATTTCGATCGCTTTGAGCACCCGCATCTGTGCCTGCCGGTCAAGCTTCCGGATTTGCTTGGCCGCCACCGCTGTATATCGAACGCCAAACCGGCCCGTCATACCCCGATGCCAAGGTCACGCAGCAGTTCCTCGTGAGTGATCGTCGGCCCCTCATCCGCACGGGCTGCCCGCGCGGCGGCAACATCCTCGGCGTCCTCCAACGCCTCTACGGCGCGTTCATAAAAATCCGGGTCCACCACCACCGCGACAGCCCGCCCGCGGCGGGTGATATGAACCGGCTCGGAACGCACACCATCAATCAGCTCAGCCCAATGAATCCGGGCTTCATTCGAAGTAGTCGTTGTCATATATCAACCTTACGAACCAACCGAACCGTAAGCAATACGCCCTAAGAAACCCGCGCCATCTGGGATGGATACGACGGTGCCCCGCATGGACGGGGACATCCAGCCGTGCACACGGCCTCCTTGATGAGTTACTCGGAATGGGAGCCTTGTGATTACGAAAACGTAATGCCGCAGGTTGTGCACGGCAGGTGCGGAGCGTCCCCGTAGAATAGCGCCATGATTGTTGGCATTGGCGTAGACGTTGTAGACATCGAGCGGTTCGGCCGCCAGCTTGAGCGCACCCCGGGGCTCCGGGACCGGCTGTTCGTACCCGCGGAACGCGAGCTGAACACCCGCTCGCTGGCCGCGAGGTTCGCCGCCAAGGAGGCCGTGGCCAAGGTCCTCGGCGCGCCGGCCGGCATGAACTGGCAGGACTGCTGGATCGGCCTGGACCAGCACGGCCCCACCATCCAGGTCAAAGGCACGGTCCTGGCGGTAGCCGAGTCCAAGGGCGTCAAGCGCTGGCACGTCTCCATGAGCCACGACGGCGGGATCGCTACCGCCACGGTGCTGGCCGAAGGCTGAGCCACCTACGGCTCAACCCACCAACAGACCTGACACCATGATCAGCGCCTATACCGGGACTCAGATAAGGGCGGCCGAACAGCCGTTCCTGGCTGCCGGGATGGGCGCTGTTCTGATGCAGCGAGCCTCCCATGGGCTCGCCAACGCTGTGGTCCGCGAGCTGAAAACACGCGGCCGGCGGCTTTACGGCGCGAGCGTGGCCGTGCTGGTGGGCAAAGGCAACAACGGGGGAGACGGCCTCTTCGCGGCCTCGTTCCTGGCGGCCAGGGGAATGCGTACGACGGCGGTGCTCACCGCAGGAAGGGCCCACCCCGAGGCGCTGGCTGCTTTTGAGCGCGCCGGCGGGCGCGTGCACCTTCTCACGGAATTCAATGCCAGCGAGCTGGCGGCACACGTGGCTAGTGCCGACGTCGTGATTGACGCAGTCCTGGGCACGGGTGCCAGTGGGGGCCTTCGAGGAGCGGCCGCCGACCTGGTGAGCGGTCTTTCGGATTTGCTTCTGTCGTCCGGGGACCCGGGGATTGTGGTGTCCTGCGATGTCCCCAGCGGCGTGGACGCCGACACCGGGGAAGCCCATGCGCCCGTACTATCCGCGGACCTGACCGTAACGTTCGCCGCAGCCAAAGTGGGGCTCCTGACGGACCCGGGCGCCGATCACGCCGGCCGCGTCCACGTGGTGCCCATCGGCATTGAAGAAGAGCTGCCGTGGCCTGCCCTGCGGAGGTTGGAGCCGGTGGATCTGGCCCGGCTCCTGCCGCAGCCCGGGAGGCGCTCGCACAAATATTCCCGCGGCGTGCTGGGCGTCGTGGCCGGATCCGCCGATTATCCGGGCGCCGCAGTGCTGGCCTGCCGGGGTGCGCTGGCCGCCGGCGCGGGGATGGTCCGCTACCTGGGCCCGCCCGAGGTGGCCGACCTGGTGCGACAGTCCTGCCCGGAGGTGGTGTGCAGCACGGGGTCCGTGGCGGACACGCACGTCCAGGCATGGCTGGTTGGCTCGGGCATGGGTCCCGGCGACACCGAACAGCTCCAACGTGCCCGCGACGCAGTGGAATCCGGCCTGCCCGTGATCGCCGACGCCGGAGCGCTTCCTGCCCTGCCCGTGGTCCTGGGCCCACAGGTGGTGCTCACGCCGCACGCCGGCGAGCTGGCGGCCCTCCTCCAGCGGCTCGCCTCGTTCCCGGAGAACCCGGACTTTGATCCCGCCCCCGACCGTCCCGCCGTCGAGTCCTCCACCCTCGGCGCGGCCCGGCATGCCGCCGTGCTGACCGAGGCAACCGTCCTGCTCAAAGGGGCCACCACCCTGGTTGCGTCGCCCTTCCAGGACTACTACAGCCAGGCGGACGGCACGGCGTGGCTCGCCACCGCCGGAAGCGGCGACGTCCTGGCCGGGATCATCGGTGCGCTGCTCGCCCAATTGGGTTCCGACGTCGGGCGCTTCCGTGATGCGGGCATCGATCCGGACGAGCGCTGGGCGGCGATTGCGGCCCTCGGGGCCAGCCTCCACGGCCTCGCGGGAACAGCAGCGTCCGGCAGCGGGCCACTGACGGCAGGCCGGATTGCGGACGCCGTACCAGACGTTTGGCATAAAGTCAGCCTGCTTAGTAAACCAGCAGGCCGGAAACGTAATAGTCACACCCACCCGCTACCGTTGGCATAGGTTCTGTATCGGCAGGGGCGGCTATTCCACGCCCCCGCTGTCGAACAACGATGAGGAGTACGCATGGAAGTCTGGCCCGGAACGGCTTATCCGCTTGGCGCCACTTTTGACGGGACCGGCACGAACTTCGCGCTGTTCAGCGAACACGCCGAAAAGGTGGAGCTGTGCCTCTTCGATGACGACGGAGTGGAAACGCGGTTCGAGCTCGACGAAGTGGACGGCTACGTGTGGCACTGCTACATCCCGCAGGTCCAGCCAGGCCAGAAGTACGGCTACCGCGTCCACGGGCCCTATGACCCCGACTCCGGCAACCGTTTCAACGCGAACAAACTCCTCCTGGACCCCTACGCCAAAGCCGTGCACGGGCAGATGGACTGGGACCCGGCACTCTTCTCGTACAACCTGGGCGAGCCGGACTCCATCAATAACGACGACTCCGCGCCGCACATGATGATGGGCGTGGTCATCAATCCGTTCTTCGACTGGGCCGGCGACCATAACCTGCGCGTGCCGTACCACAAGTCGGTCATTTACGAGGCCCACGTCAAGGGCCTGACTCAGCTCCACCCCGAGATCCCCGAGGAGCAGCGCGGCACGTACGCCGGCGTGGCGCACCCGTCGGTCATCGCGCACCTGCAGAAGCTGGGCATCACCGCCATCGAACTGATGCCCGTGCACCAGTTCGTCAACGAGGGAACCCTGCAGGACAAGGGCCTGAACAACTACTGGGGCTACAACACCATCGGCTTCTTCGCGCCGCAGAACACCTACAGCTCCACCGGCGACACCGGCCAGCAGGTCCAGGACTTCAAAGCCATGGTCCGCACGCTGCACCGCGCCGGCATCGAAGTGATCCTGGATGTGGTGTACAACCACACGGCCGAGGGCAACCACCTGGGCCCCACCCTGTCCTTCAAGGGCATCGACAACGCCTCCTACTACCGCCTCATGGAGGGCGACGAGAAGCACTACATGGACTACACGGGCACGGGCAACTCGCTCAATGTCCGCCAGCCGCACTCCCTGCAGCTGCTCATGGACTCACTGCGGTACTGGGTCACCGAAATGCACGTGGACGGCTTCCGCTTCGACCTGGCGTCCACCCTTGCCCGCGAGTTCTACGACGTGGACAAGCTCTCCACCTTCTTCGAACTCATCCAGCAGGACCCGGTGGTGTCCCAGGTCAAGCTCATCGCCGAGCCCTGGGATGTGGGTCCCGGCGGCTACCAGGTGGGCAACTTCCCGCCCCAGTGGACGGAGTGGAACGGCCAGTACCGCGACACGGTCCGGGACTTCTGGCGCGGTGAACCGTCCACGCTGGGCGAATTTGCCTCCCGCCTGACCGGCTCCGCTGACCTGTACGAGCACTCGGGCCGCCGGCCCGTGGCGTCCATCAACTTCGTCACCGCCCATGACGGCTTCACGCTGGCCGATCTGGTGTCCTACAACGAGAAGCACAACGACGCCAACGGCGAGGACAACAACGACGGCGAATCCCACAACCGGTCCTGGAACTGCGGGGCGGAAGGCCCCACCGATGATCCTGCTGTGCTCGGGCTGCGGGCCCGCCAACAGCGGAACTTCATAGCGTCACTGCTCCTGTCCCAGGGTGTGCCCATGCTCCTGCACGGTGACGAAATGGGCCGCACCCAGCAGGGCAACAACAACGGCTACTGCCAGGATTCGGAACTGACCTGGATCAACTGGGAGAACATCGACCAGCCCCTCGTCGAATTCACCGCCGCCGTCAACGCGCTCCGCGCCAAGCACCCCACGTTCCGCCGGAGCAGGTTCTTCGACGGCAGGCCCGTGCGCCGAGGCGAAGGCGAACGGCTGCCGGACATCGTATGGCTGGACTTGGACGGAACCACCATGCAGCCCGAAGATTGGGGCAGTGGGCTGGGCCGGTCTTTCGGCGTGTTCCTGAACGGCGACGGCATCCGAGGCAGGGACGAGCGGGGGCGGCGCATCACGGACGTCAATTTCCTGCTCTACTTCAACGCCCACGTTGAGGAAGTGAAGTTCAAGGTGCCGGCCGACGAATATGCGCCCGCCTGGGACATCATCATCGACACTGCCGGGCACAATGCGGACACCGAGCCGGTCAAGGCCGGTGAGGCCCTGCCCGTGGATGCAAAGTCGCTGGTGGTGCTCCGTGCCCACAGTGTTCCCGATGTTGAACCGGATCACTCCGTAGCCGCGTCGCTCGCCGCGCTGTCGCAGACCGCCACCAGCGAGACCGAGTCCCTCAGCACACCCACGGTGGCCGAGCCCGGGAAGACCAGGAAAGTCGGGGCCCGGAAGGACGCCGCAAAGTGAAGGTTCCGGCGTCCACCTACCGGCTCCAGATCCGCAGCAGCTTCACGCTTTTTGATGCCGCCGCGACGGTTCCGTACCTGCAGTCATTGGGCGTTGATTGGGTCTACCTGTCTCCGATCCTGACGGCGGAACACGGTTCCGATCATGGCTATGACGTGACGGATCCGTCGTCGGTGGATCCGGAGCGGGGTGGCCCGGAAGGGCTGCTGACACTCTCTGAGGCTGCCCGCGCCCATGGCATGGGCGTGCTGGTGGACATCGTCCCCAACCATGTGGGCGTGGCCTCGCCGGCGCAGAACCCGTGGTGGTGGTCGCTGCTGCAGGAAGGGCGCGGCTCGCCCTACGCCGAAGCGTTCGACGTCGACTGGGACTTTGGTGCCGGCCGGATCCGGATCCCCGTCCTGGGCAGCGATGACGACCTTGGTCTGCTGGAGGTTGCAGATGGCGAGCTCCGTTACTATGGCCACCGCTTTCCGTTGGCCGCAGGTTCCTACTCCGGCGGCGACTCGCCGCGGGCTGTGCATGACCGGCAGCATTACGAACTGATCTCCTGGCGCCGGGCGGACAGCGAGCTGAACTACCGGCGGTTCTTCGCGGTCAACACCCTGGCGGGCATCCGGGTGGAGGACCGTTGGGTCTTCGACCAGGCACATGCCGAGGTGAAGCGCTGGTTCCACGACGGCCTGGTTGACGGGCTGCGTGTGGACCACCCGGACGGCCTGGCGGATCCTGCCGGGTATCTTCGCTGGCTCAAGGACCTCAGCGGGGGCGCCTATGTCCTGGTGGAGAAGATCCTGGAGCCGGGGGAGGAGCTCCCGGCGGAATTCACCTGCGAGGGTACCACCGGCTACGACGCCCTGGCTGACCTGGACCGCCTGCTGGTGGACCCGGCCGGCGAGGCTGCGTTGGACGCGTTGGATGCACAGCTGCGCTCGGGTGAGCCTGCGGACTATGCGGCTATGATCCTGGGGACCAAGCGCGCCGTGGCGGACGGCATGCTGCGGTCCGAGATCTTGCGGCTGGCACGCCTGGTCCCTGCTTCCGCGGACCAGCCCGTGGGCTTGTCCGAGGACGTCGCTGCGGATGCCCTGGCCCAGGTCATCGCGGCCTTCCCCGTGTACCGCACGTACCTGCCCACGGGTGGGGACGTGCTGCGCGAGGCCTGTGCGGCCGCGGCTCGCCAGCGTCCTGACCTGGCGGACGTGTTGGACGTGCTGCTGCCCCTGCTGCTGAAGCCCGAGACTGAACTGGGCCGGCGGTTCCAGCAGACGTCCGGCATGGTGATGGCCAAGGGTGTTGAGGACACAGCCTTCTACCGGTACACCCGGTTGGGAACCCTGACGGAAGTGGGAGCGGACCCGTTCCACTTCTCCCTCGCCCCTGAAGAGTTCCACCGGCGCATGGCTGAGCGCCAGGAATCCATGCCGCTGTCCATGACCACGTTGACCACGCACGACACCAAGCGCAGCGAGGATACCCGCGCACGGATCTCCGTGATCGCCGAGCTGCCGGACGAGTGGGCAACAACACTGAACACCCTTCGCGGGCTCGCCCCGGTGCCCGACGGCCCGTTCGAGGCCCTTCTGTGGCAGGCGGTCATCGGTGCGTGGCCGGCATCGCGGGAACGGCTGCAGGCGTATGCGGAGAAGGCGGCCCGGGAGGCAGCCAACTCCACTACGTGGACGGATCCGGACGATGAGTTCGAATCACGGGTCACGGCAGCGGTGAATACGGCGTTCGACGACGGCCGGGTCACCACCGTGATCGAGGACTTCGTCGCCAGGACGGATGCCATTGCCGCAACCAACTCGCTGTCCCTGAAGCTGCTCCAGCTGACCATGCCGGGGGTACCGGACGTGTACCAGGGCACGGAATTCCACGACCGCTCGCTTGCGGACCCGGACAACCGCCGGGCTGTTGACTTTGAGCGCCGGGCGGCCGCTTTGGCCGCGCTGGATGCCGGCACGCTTCCGGCAGACTTCCGGGACGAGGCCACCAAACTGCTGCTGACCTCCCGGGCGCTCCGGCTCCGCCGGGACCGGCCCGAACTCTTCCAGGGCTACCGGCCGGTTCTTGCTTCCGGCCCGGCCGCTGATCACCTGGTGGCGTTCGACCGCGGGGCGGACAGCAAGGGCATTGGCAGCACACCCGGCGCCTTGACCCTGGCCAGTCGGCTCCCCTGCGAACTGGAACGCGCGGGCGGGTGGCGGGACACCGCCGTCGAACTTTCCACTGCCTTTCGGGACGAACTCACGGGACGGACGCATGGCCCCGGCCCGGTGCCGGTGGCCGACATCCTCCAGCAATACCCTGTGGCGCTTCTAGCGCCCGTGAACGGAGACAACGCATGAGCCTGACGCACCACGGTTCCGGCCGGTTCGATGTCTGGGCCCCCGATGCCTCGGCCGTCTCGCTGCTCGCCAACGGTCAGCAGTACCCCATGAAGCAGGTGGCGGGAGCCCCCGGCGCTGGTGGCTGGTGGTCCGCGCCGGACGCCCCCGGGGACCCGGACGTGGACTACGGCTACCTTCTCGACGGCGACACGCACCCGCTGCCGGACCCGCGGTCCCGCCGCCTCCCGGACGGCGTCCATGCCCTCTCCCGCACCTACGATCCCGGCTCCCACGCCTGGCAGGACGCCGGCTGGTCCGGGAAGGAACTGCACGGCTCGGTCATCTACGAACTCCACGTCGGGACCTTCACGTCCGAAGGAACCCTTGATTCGGCCGCTGACAAACTCGGCTACCTCGCGGACCTTGGCATCGACTTCGTCGAGCTGCTGCCGGTCAACGGATTCAACGGCACCCACAACTGGGGCTACGACGGCGTGCAGTGGTTCGCGGTCCACGAAGCCTACGGCGGGCCTGCGGCCTACCAGCGTTTTGTGGATGCCGCCCACGCCGCCGGGCTGGGCGTCATCCAGGACGTGGTCTACAACCACCTGGGCCCCAGCGGGAACTACCTGCCCAGATTCGGCCCGTACCTCAAGCAGGGCGATTCCAACACGTGGGGCGATTCGGTCAACCTCGATGGCCCCGGGTCCGACGTCGTGCGTGAATACATCCTGGACAACGCCGCGCTGTGGCTGCGCGACCATCACGTGGACGGCCTGCGCCTGGATGCAGTCCACGCGCTTCGCGACGAGCGGGCCGTGCATCTCCTGGAGGAGCTCGGCGCGCTGGGCGATGCCATCTCCGCGGAGACGGGGCTTCCCAAGACCCTCATCGCCGAATCGGACCTCAACAATCCGCGGCTGATCTACCCCCGCGATGCCAACGGCTACGGCCTCGCCGGACAGTGGAGCGACGACTTCCACCACGCGGTGCATGTCAATGTCAGCGGGGAGACTGCGGGTTATTATGGCGACTTCGCGTCGCTCGGCGTGCTGGCCAAGGTCCTCACGGACGGCTTCCTGCACGACGGCAGCTACTCCAGCTTCCGCGGGCGCCATCACGGCCGGCCCATCAACACCTCGCTGGTCCAGCCCGCGGCCCTGGTGGTGTGCAGCCAGAACCATGACCAGATCGGCAACCGTGCCATCGGGGACCGGCTGTCCCAGTCCCTGCCGTATGGACCGCTGGCCGTAACCGCGGTGCTGACGCTGACCTCGCCGTTTACGCCCATGCTGTTTATGGGTGAGGAATTCGGCGCCTCCACGCCGTGGCAGTTCTTCACCTCGCACCCCGAGCCTGAGCTTGGCAAGGCGACGGCGGAGGGCAGGATCCGCGAGTTCGAACGCATGGGGTGGGATCCCGCCGTCGTCCCCGATCCGCAGGATCCCGAAACGTTTAGGCGCTCCAAGCTCAACTGGGCCGAAGCCGCGGACGGTGACCACGCGCGGCTCCTCTCGCTCTATGGCTCGCTGACCGCGCTGCGGCGCGCTTATCCCGAACTGGCTGGCCTCGGGTTCGCGGAAACGCACGTGACGTTCGACGACGACGCAGGCTGGCTGCGCTTCCGGCGCGGGTCGGTGGAGGTGCTGCTGAACTTCTCGGCGTCGCCTGTTCGACTGGACGGTGTGCGGGGCACGGTACTGCTGTCGACGGACGAGGCCACTCTGCTCGACGGCGATTCGTTCGTGCTGGCGGCGCACAGTGGGGCGGTTCTGACTACTGGGGCAGCTACGGGGCCTTAACCAGGGGCCTCGCGGTCTGTAGCGCGCGTCACAGGTGGCAGGATGGTATGTATGACTTATTCAGCCGCGGAAAACCGCTATGAATCCATGCCCTACCGCCGCGTCGGACGCAGCGGACTGAAGCTGCCGGCCATTTCCCTGGGCCTCTGGCACAACTTCGGCGACGACAAGCCCTTCGAAGTGCAGCGCGCCATCCTGCGCCGCGCCTTCGATCTGGGCGTCACCCACTTCGACCTCGCGAACAACTACGGTCCGCCCTACGGCGCCGCCGAAACGAACTTCGGCCGCCACTTCAAGGACGACTTCAAGCCGTACCGCGACGAACTCATCATCTCCAGCAAGGCCGGCTACGACATGTGGCCTGGCCCGTACGGCAACTTTGGCTCGCGCAAGTACCTGCTGGCCAGCCTGGACCAGTCCCTGGAGCGCATGGGCCTGGACTATGTGGACATCTTCTACAGCCACCGGCCGGACCCGGAAACGCCGATGGAAGAGACCATGGGCGCGCTGGACCACGCAGTCCGCTCGGGCAAGGCCCTGTACGCCGGCATCTCGTCCTACACCCCGCAGCAGACCCTCGAAGCGGCCCGGATCCTGAAGGAACTGGGCACGCCGCTGCTGATCCACCAGCCGAGCTACTCCATGCTGAACCGCTGGACCGAGAACGGCAGCCCCAACCTCTACGAAGCACTGGAGCAGGTGGGCGCCGGCTGCATCGCCTTCTCGCCGCTGGCCCAGGGGATGCTCACGGGCCGCTACCTCAACGGCGTGCCCGCAGATTCCCGGGCAGCGCAGCACAAGTCCCTGGACGAAGCCATGATCACTCCCCAGAACCTGGACCGCGTGCGCGGGCTCAACCGGATCGCCGAGGGCCGGGGCCAGACCCTGGCGCAAATGGCGATCGGCTGGATCCTCCGCGAGCAGGGCAAGAGCTCCTCCGTGACCTCCGCCCTTGTGGGCGCGTCCAGCGTCCGGCAGTTGGAAGACACCCTCTCCGCCGTCAACAACCTGGACTTCACCGCCGACGAGGTTAATGCCATCGACGAGTTCGCCGTGGAATCGGACATCAACCTGTGGAAGCAGAAGTAACCACGTAACGCTTCAACTGACGGGGGCCGGGAACAATCCCGGCCCCCGCTTGGTTGGGTAAGATGAAAAGGCGCCGAATGGCGCACTGCCAGCGTGCCGCCGTCGTACTTTCCGGTACTGACCGTCCCTGCGGCTGAAGTTGTCTTCAAAGGAGTTCCGTGTCTGCAAATCCGATTCGTGTTGCCATCGTTGGTGTGGGTAACTGCGCCGCCTCGCTCGTCCAGGGTGTGCACTACTACCGCGACGCCGATCCCCACGCCACGATCCCGGGTCTGATGCATGTGGAGTTCGGCAAGTACCACGTCAACGATGTCCAGTTTGTTGCCGCGTTTGATGTCGACGGCAAGAAGGTGGGCGTGGACCTCGCCGACGCCATCCTGGCCAGCGAGAACAACACCATCAAGATCGCCGACGTGCCCCCCACCGGCGTGACCGTCCAGCGCGGCCACACCCTGGACGGCCTCGGCAAGTACTACCTCGAGACCATCGAACAGTCCGTCGAAGAGCCCGTTGACATCGTCGCCGCGCTCCGCGAATCCAAAGCAGACGTTATGGTCTGCTACCTCCCGGTTGGTTCCGAGGATGCTGCCCACTTCTACGCGCAGGCTGCCATCGACGCCGGCGTGGCGTTCGTCAACGCCCTGCCCGTGTTCATCGCCGGCACCAAGGAATGGGCCGACAAGTTCACGGCCGCCGGCGTCCCGATCGTGGGCGACGACATCAAGAGCCAGATCGGTGCCACCATCACGCACCGCGTTATGGCAAAGCTCTTCGAAGACCGCGGCGTCACGCTGGACCGCACGTACCAGCTGAACGTCGGCGGCAACATGGACTTCAAGAACATGCTGGAGCGCGACCGCCTCGAGTCCAAGAAGATCTCCAAGACCCAGGCCGTGACGTCCAACGTTGAAGCCGACATTGCACCGCGCAACGTCCACATCGGCCCGTCGGACTACGTCCAGTGGCTCGACGACCGCAAGTGGGCCTTCGTCCGCCTCGAGGGCCGCAACTTCGGTGACGCACCCGTGTCCCTGGAATACAAGCTCGAAGTCTGGGACTCACCCAACTCCGCCGGCGTGATCATCGACGCCATCCGCGCCGCCAAGATCGGCCTGGACCGCGGCATCGGCGGCCCGCTGCTCTCCGCCTCGAGCTACTTCATGAAGTCCCCGCCGGAGCAGTTCAACGACGACCTCGCCCGTGAAAAGGTAGAGGCCTTCATCCGCGGAGACCTCGAGCGCTAACCCCGCTCCACACCCACTCGTTGCTCTATCAGTTGTGGTCCTCAAATCTATGGTTTGGCGACTACAACTGATAGGGCAACAGGCGCTTAAGTGGACTTGAGCGCAAGCCGGACCTGATTGACCGCACGGCGAAAGTCGTGAGCCAGGTCGTCCGCGTTGAATTTGAAGTACCTCCAGCCAGCGGCGTTGAACGTTTCGTCGCGGCGATTGTCGCGCGACTGCTGCTCGCGGGTCAGGTGATGGCCGCCGTCGTACTGGATGGCGATCCGCTGGGCGCGGTAGCCCAGGTCTGCCGCCGGAGAGTCCGGGTCGGCCTCCACCATCCGCAGTTGCAGTTCCGGCTCCGGCAGGCCCGCGGCAGTCAAAGCGAGGCGTAGGAACGTCTCAGGTGCGGAATCTGCACCGGGACGAATGAGCTCGGCGGCCTCCCTGGCCTTCACGATACCCTTGAGCTTCGGGTGCCTCGTCAGCATTTCGTGCAGCTCCGGAAGCTTTGACCAAGGCGCCACCCTGGCCTCGAGGCCGGGCCGGGGTCGACGGATCAGCTGGTCACCCACAGCCACCAGATCCTCCAAGGGCATGAGGCTGGCAAGGTCAAGCCAGGTCCGGGCCGGCGTGGAGATCCGCATCCCGTCCAGCACCATGACCTCCCCATCAAAGGCCAGGACAGTGTGGCCGACCACGCCTTCGCGCCGCACCGGTGGCAGGTTCCTGGGCTTGCTCAGATGGAGTTCCCGGCAGTCGCGGAACCAGGTAGGAAGCCAGAGCCCGAGCACGACGGCGGCCGTCAGATGCGAGATCCAGGCACCTGGCGTGGCAGCGGACAGAGCCCTGGCAAGGCCACGGATTTCAAAGTCCCAGCCCGTGGGCAGATACAGCAACCGTCCGGCCGAGGCGAGGTCGGAGGAACGCAGTCTTCCGCTGCTCAGGCTGGCAGCTCGCGCCTCATGGACAGTGAACGGAGCGGACGAAAGGTTGAACGGCAGAGGTGAAGAGGGGCGCATGCGCACCATTGTCGCCCGAAGCCAATCTCTCCCGCAGAAGTTATCCACAGGTCCCGTTGCTCTATCACTTCCGGTCGCTAAACCGCCGGAATGGGAGCTCCAAGTGATAGAGCAACGTGTGTTGGGGCTGGTCAGGAGAGGCCTACCGGGTTGCCGGCGTCGTCCACGTCCATGCGCATGGCGGCGGGGGCTGCGGGGAGGCCTGGCATAGTCATGACGGCGCCGGTCAGGGCCACAATGAAACCCGCGCCGGTCTTCGGGATGAGGTCGCGCACGTGGATGGTGAAGCCCTTCGGCGCGCCGAGCCGGGAGGCCTCATCCGTAAATGAGTACTGGGTCTTGGCCATGCAGACCGGCAGCCCGGACCAGCCGTTCTTTTCGATGTCGGCCAGGCGTTTCAGGGCGGGGACGGAGAAGTCCACGCCGTCGGCACCATAGATCTCCTGTGCAATGGTCCGGATCTTCTCCTCCACAGGAAGGTCCAGGGGGTACAGATGGTGGAAGCTGTTCGGCGCAGCAACCGCGGCCGCGACCTTCGCGGCCAGTTCGTCGCCGCCATCGCCGCCCCCGCCCCGGCCCCACACGTCTGCCACCGCGGCCTGGACCCCCTCCGCCGCACACCATTCCAGCAGCCAGTCCAGCTCCTCTTCGGTGTCGGACGAAAACCTGTTGATGGCCACCACCGGCGCCACCCCGAACTTCTCCACATTGTGCACGTGCCGCCGGAGATTCGCGACGCCGGCCTGCAGCGCCTCAAGGTCCGGCTCAGTCAGCCGGTCCTTGGGCACGCCGCCGTGCATCTTGAGCGCGCGGACGGTGGCCACAACCACAACGGCCGACGGCGCCACGTCAGCGATCCGCGCCTTGATGTCCATGTACTTCTCTGCGCCCAGGTCGGCGCCGAAGCCGGCCTCGGTGACCACGATGTCCGCCAGCCGCCGCGCGGTCTGCGTGGCGATCAGAGAATTGCATCCGTGCGCGATGTTGGCGAAGGGCCCGCCGTGCACCAGCGCGGGAGTACCGGCGATGGTCTGCACCAGGTTGGGTTTGATAGCTTCCTTCAGGAGCAGGGTCAGGGCACCCTGGACGCCGAGGTCCGCCACTGTGACCGGAACGCGGGAGTACGTGTAGCCGAACGTGATCCGGCCCAGGCGCTCGCGGAGGTCAGCCAGGCTGGTGGCCAGGCAGAAAACTGCCATGATCTCGGAGGCCACCGTGATGTCGAAGCCGTCCTGCCGGGGGACACCCTGTGTGGGCCCGCCCAGGCCGATGATCACCTCGCGGAGTGACCTGTCATTCATATCCAGGACCCGCTTGAACGTCATGCGCCGCGGGTCGATGTTCAGCTCGTTGCCCTGGTAGATGTGGTTGTCCACGAGCGCCATCAGGGCGTTGTTCGCAGACGTCACGGCATGGAAATCGCCGGTGAAGTGCAGGTTGATCTCGTCCATGGGCAGCACCTGGGAGTAGCCGCCCCCGGTGGCGCCGCCCTTCATGCCCAGGACGGGACCCAGCGAGGGCTCCCGCAGCGCGATCATCACCTTGTGCCCGGCCCTGGCGAGCGAATCGGCGAGCCCCACCGTGGTGGTCGACTTCCCCTCACCAGCGGGCGTGGGCGACATCGCCGAGACCAGCACCACTTTCCCTGTCGGCGCCGCAGCAGTCAGCCGTGCCGGATCAACCTTCGCCTTGTACCGCCCGTACAGGTCCAGCGCGGCGGCGTTGATGCCCGCGGCAGCCGCAATCTCCTCGATCGGCCTCATGGTGGCCTGCCGTGCGATCTCGAGATCGCTCAGGGTATTCCGTTCAGACATCCTTGTCCTTTGGTTGGGGTCGGGTACTAAAAGCCGACGGCGGCTGCCCGCCGCTTACGGTGCCGGGACCGCCGGGATCAGCCGGCTGGCCAGCTGCTGTTCGACGGCGGCGTGGTAGGTCTCCAACGTGATGGCGGCAGTGCGGTTCCAGCCCAGGTTCTCCGCCCGGATGGCCGCGGCCCGCCCCATATCGGCGCGGGTGTCCGGATCGTCGTACATGGCCTCGAGCGCGTCCGCCCAGTCCCTGGCATGGTGCCCGTCCACCAGCAGCCCGGTCCGGCCATGGCAGATGGCGCGGGACAGCCCGCCCACCCGGGTGCCCACCACGGGGGTCCCGCAGGCCTGCGCTTCGATGGCCACCAGCCCGAACGATTCGCTGTAGGAAGGCATCACCACAACGTCGGCAGCACGGAACCAGGACGCCAGATCACTGGCGCTGACCGGGGGAAGGTGCGTGACGACGTCGTCCATTCCAGACTCCGCAATCAGGTGCCGGAGGTTGAAATCCTTGTTGCCGCTGAGGGCACCCAGAATGGTGAGCCGGAGATCGATCTCGGGGCGACGGGCGCGCAGCAGGGCCGCGGCCTTGAGCAGGACCTGCGGGCCCTTCAGCCGCTGGATCCGGCCGGCGAACACCAGGTGGAAGGTCTCCGGCGAAACTCCCCGTTCGGCCCGGGACCGCGCGCGGAACGCGGGTGTAAAGGTGCTGAGGTCCACGCCCGGCGGTGCCACATCGATGCGGTCGTAATCGGCACCGTAGTGGGACACCAGCTCTTCGGCTTCGGCGCTGGTGTTGGCGATCAGGCGGGCGGCGCCGTCGACGATCCGGTGCTCGCCTTCCTCGCGCCGCCGCGGCTCGGGCTGTTCGCCGGACTCCAGCAGGAGGTTCTTGACCTTGGCCATGGTGTGCATGGTGTGGACGAGCGGCACGCCCCAGAGTTCCGAGAGCTCCAGGCCTGCGATCCCGGACACCCAGTAGTGCGAGTGGATGACGTCGTAGCGGCCGTGCGGCTGGCGCTGGCGGATCTGGTCGATCTCGGCCACCATGCTGTGGAGTAGCGCCGGCAGTTCTTCCTTGGGGATCTTCCGCGGCGGCCCGGCCAGCACGTTGTGGACGCACACACCGGGGTCCGGATGTTCGACGGCGGCCTGCTTGGCTGAGGTGGAGCGCGTGAAGATCTCCACCTCCACGCCGGTCTCGGCCAGCGCAGAGGCCAGCTCCCGGATGTAGACGTTCATCCCGCCGGCGTCGCCGGAGCCTGGCTGCTCCATGGGGGAGGTGTGGAGGGAGAGTAACGCGACCCTGCGGATCAATGTCATGGCTTCTCCTTCCCACCGCTGGCGCGGCGCGGGCCCCGCTGTTGCCCACTCGGTAAAACACTACTCCAGCCGCTCCCGGGCGGCCTCCCTGCAGGTGACCTGCTGCTAACGTGGCGCGGGTGAAAGCAGCCACAAGCCGGCCCAGTTCGGCAGAATTCTCGATCCGCCCCGGCACGGACGCCGACTGGCCAGGCATGTGGGCCGTGCTGGAGCCCGTCATCAGGTCCGGCGAGACGTTCACCTGGGACCGGGACACCACGGAGGCGGACGCCCGCAGCCGATGGTTCAAGGACGCCCCCGGCCAGGCCTTTGTGGCCGTGACGGCCGACGGCGGCGTGATCGGCACCGGCGAGCTGCATCCCAACCAGGGCGGCGCCGGCAGCCACGTGGCCAACGCCGGCTACATGGTCCACAGCGGCCACGGCGGCAAAGGCGTGGCGCGGGCTTTGTGCGCCTACTCCCTGGACGCGGCACGGTACGCGGGCTTCCGGGCCATGCAGTTCAACGCCGTGGTGGAAAGCAATGTCCGCGCGGTGGCTGCCTGGCAGGGCATGGGCTTCCAAATCCTTGCCACCATTCCCGAGGCGTTCAACCATCCCACGCTCGGATACGTGGGCCTGCACGTGATGTACCGGAAGCTTTAGCCGCCCCAGAGCTCCCGCAGCGCAGGGAAGGTGCGTTCGTAGCCGGCCAGCAGCTTGGCGCCCAGGGCGGGGGAGTCCACCAGCGGATGCCGGCTGAAAGCAGCGGCGGCGGCCGCCCGGTCTCCGTGCGTCGCTGCCCGGACAGTGAGCCGCTCCACTTCCTTGACGCGCCGGAGCAGGGTGAGTTGCTCCGTTCCAGGAGCTGACTGTGGAAGCGGCACCGCGCCGTCGGGCGTTACGGTGCAGGGGACCTCAACGACGGCGTCCGCCGGCAGCCCCGGAATGGCCGGTTCCGGAAGAGTGCCACCGGGGGCGGTCGCCCCGCCGGGATCGGACGGAAGCGTGTTGGGGGTGTTGAGGATGAGCTGGGCGTCCCCGGCCCCCGCCAAGGCGCGCATCACGGCCAGGGCGACGCGTTCGTAGCCGCCGCCGGCGAGGTCGTCCTCGTCGCGCTGCTCGCCGTGGGTCCGTGCCTCCGCGAGGTAGCCTTCCTCCCGCGAGCGGCGGGCCGCGTCCCACAATCTGTAGGCGTCCGCCCCGGCCGAGGCGAGCCGCGGGTAGAGCTCGGCCTGCTGGTGGTGGATGGATTCCCCGCGGGTCTGGGCCATGGCGCGCATGGCCGCTTCGGCGCTGTCCCGCTGGTAGTAGTAATAGAGGTACTCGTTGGGCAGGGCGCCGAGGTCCTTGAGGAACGGCTGCGGGAACAGCCGGCCTTCCTCAAACGTGCCGAGGGCGGCCGGGTCCGACAGTAGGCCCGGCAGCAGATCCTGGCCGTCGGACTCCAGCCGGTAGAGCCAGCCCAGGTGGTTCAGACCGAAGTAGCCCACGCCGTCGAGCCTTCCGTCCGCCAGCGGCATGCCGGCCGCGCGGGCCGCCCGGTGCACCAGACCGCCCGCTGAATCGCAGATCCCGATGACCTTCCTGCCGAGGACGGGCAGCAGGGCTTCCGTGACCATGCCGGCCGGGTTGGTGAAGTTGATCAGCCAGGCGTCCGGGCAGTGCTCCCGCATCTGCCGTGCCAGCTGCAGCATCTCGGGGATGGTGCGCAGCGCGTAGGAGATGCCGCCCGCGCCGGTGGTTTCCTGGCCCAGCAGGCCAAGGTCCTGGGCCACACGTTCGTCATTAATCCGGCCGGCCGTGCCGCCGGGACGGATGGCCGCGAACACCAGATCTGTACCCGCCAGGGCCTCCGGCAGGGACGTGGTGGTGCGGACTGCGGGCGGCTGGGCACGCTCGTTGGCGCTGGCGGCAGCACCGCCGTCGAACTCTGGCATGGCCTGCAGCACCGCGGTGATGGCACTGAGGCGGGCGGGGTCGACGTCGAACAGCACCAGTTCGCTGACCAGCCCCGCAAACGCGCCGGACGCCAGCGCCCGGTAGACAAGCGGCACGCGGAATCCGCCGCCGCCGGCAATCATAAGCCGCATAGTCAGCAGTCTAGGGGGCCGCCGGGCAGTTCACCCGCGGCGGGCGCCGGGCACGCCCCTACCGTGGGGCCGCGGCAGGGCGTAGTGTGCCGGACATGGACGCCATCCCGGACCGCCGCTTCGATCCGCTCTCAACCGTCCGCACACCGTCCGACGGCGGGTTCGACCTGCTGCTGGCGGGCACGGTTTTCCAGGACATCATCTTCACAGGGCTGCCGCACGCGCCCGAGCCGGGCACGGAAATCTGGAGCGAGGGCATGGGCAGCTGCCCCGGCGGCGTCGCGAACCAGGCCATTGCGGCGGCGAGGCTGGGACTGCGCACGGGACTGGCCGCCGCCTTCGGGGACGACGGCTACGGGGACTACAACTGGAAAATCCTGGCCGGGCAGGAACACGTGGACCTGAGCCTGTCGCGGCGCATCCCGGGGTGGCATTCCCCGGTCACCGTCTCGCTCAGCGTCCACAACGACCGTTCCCTGGTGACGCATGGCCACCCGGCCCCGGTGACGTCGTCGGAACTGATCGGTCCGCCGCCCCCTGCACTCGCCGGCATTGCGGCGCTCGACGATGAGATTGAACCGTGGGCCGTGGCCGCCCACCAGGCCGGCGTCAAGCTGTTCGGGGACGTGGGCTGGGACCCCAGCGGGAAGTGGTCACCGGTCCGGCTGGAAAACCTGCAGTACTTCCACGCTTTCCTGCCCAACCAGCGGGAGGCGATGGCCTTCACGGGGAAGGACAACCCGTGGTCTGCACTCTATGCCTTGGCGGACCGTGTGCCCGTTGCAGTGGTGACACTCGGCGCGCAGGGTGCAATGGCTGTGGACTCGGAAACGGGGGAGGAGGAGTGGGTGCCGTCGCTGCCCGTGACTGCCTTTGATCCCACAGGAGCTGGCGACTGCTTTGACGCGGCCTTCATCGTGGGCAGCCTGGCTGGCTGGCCGCTGGGCAACAGGCTCCGCTTCGCCAACCTTTGCGCCTCCCTGGCCGTCCAGGAGGTGGGCGGTTCGCTGGCGGCGCCCGGCTGGGGAGACATCGCCGACTGGTGGAAGCGGGCCAACGCCCGGCCCGAACGCCAGAGCAGCCAATGGCTTCGCCGCTTCGGGTTCCTGGCCGACATTGTCAGTGACGTCCCGCTCGCGGCACAGCGACGGGCGTCCGCCACCATCGCGCACCTCTCCGACGCCTGAGCCGTGACGCGGGCGCCGTGGCTTATGACGCCGTGGCTCGTGAACGGGGGCGCCTGAATGGCGCGATTATCCCGCCCTGAGCGCCCGCACTAGAATCACTAGGGTGACTTATCCCGCAATAACCGGTGACTTCAGCGCGGCCTCAGGACCTGATCCTCTGTACGAGCGGTCCGCCGTCATCGATCTGGACGCCATCCGCCACAACGTGCGGCGGCTGGCGGACGCGGCCTCACCTGCCAAGGTCATGGCCGTGGTGAAGGCCGACGCCTACGGACACGGCGCGGTCCCGGTGGCCCGGGCCGCCCTCGAAGCCGGCGCATCCTGGCTGGGCGTCGCCCATATCTCCGAGGCACTGGCACTGCGGGCTGCGGGCATCGACGCCCCCCTGCTGGCCTGGCTGCACACTGCGGAAAGCAACTTCGCCGCAGCGGTGGCTGCCGGCGTCGACATCGGCTGCTCCGGCTGGGAACTGGACCGCATTGTGGCCGCCGCGCGTGACCAGGAGCGTCCCGCCCGGATCCACCTGAAAGTGGATACGGGGCTGGGGCGGAACGGCGCAACACTCGATGCCTGGGACCAGTTGCTGGGCGAAACCATGGAGTACCAGGACCAGGGCCTCCTGCGCGTGGTGGGCATCTTCTCCCACCTGTCCGTGGCCGATGAACCCGAACGGCCGGAAACCGATGAACAGTTGGCGGCTTTCCGCGAGGTGCTGGCTGTGGCCGAGGACGCGGGCGTGGACCCCGAAGTCCGCCACCTGGCCAACACCCCGGCCACGCTGTCCCGCCCCGATACGCACTTTGACCTGGTCCGCGTGGGCCTGGGCATCTATGGCCTCTCGCCCTTTGAAGGCCAGACGTCCGCCGAACTGGGCCTTCGGCCCGCAATGACGCTGCGCACCTTGGTGTCCCAATGCAAGCAGGTCCCCGACGGGCAGGGCGTCTCCTACGGCCTGCGCTACCGCACCAGCGGCCCGAGCACCCTGGCGCTGATCCCGCTGGGCTACGCCGACGGCGTGCCCCGCATTGCCACCGGCGGTCCCGTCAGGGTGGCCGGCCGGACCTACCCCGTGGTGGGCCGGATCGCCATGGATCAGATGGTCATCGACCTCGGCAACATCGGCCCTGCCGGCGCGGACCACTTCGGCGCGGAAGCGGTGCTGTTCGGCAACGGGGACGACGGCGGTCCCACGGCAGATGACTGGGCGGTCGCCGCCGGCACCAACAACTACGAGATCGTGACCCGGATCAGCCCGCGGGTGCCGCGCCGGTTCATCAACGAGAGTCCCGCCGTCGGCCCTTCCGGTAGCAGCCCTGCCGGCGGTGCTCCCGGCGTGGGCATTCGCGACGCAGGCATTCCCGACGCCGGGGAGGCGACGCCGTGAGCGTGCCCCCGGCAGGGATGCCTCACTGGGAAGAGACGCTGAGAGTCACGACGGCGGACCAGACTCACGCGCTCGCCGCCGCTTTGGGGGCGGAGCTGCAGGCCGGGGACCTGTTGGTGCTGACCGGCGAGCTGGGTGCCGGGAAAACCACCTTCACGCAGGGGCTCGGCGATGGCCTGGGCGTGCGCGCGGGCATCATTTCGCCCACCTTTGTTCTGGTGCGCATCCATCCCAACCTGCCCGACGGCCCGCGACCCGGTGGCCCGGATCTGGTGCACGTGGACGCCTACCGGCTGGGATCGGCGTCGGAAATTGACGACATTGACCTGGAAAACACGCTGGACTCGTCCGTGACGGTGGTGGAGTGGGGACGCGGCCGGGTGGAGCACCTGAGCGAGAGCCGGCTGGAAGTGGACCTGCACCGCGCGATCGGGCTGGAGCCCGTCGGGCTCGACGCTGGGGGCGCCGCGGCACCGAAACGCAACCCCGCCCACACCGAAATCCTGGACTTTGACACCGAGGACCTCGACGAACCCCGCACTATCGTGCTGCGCGGGTTCGGTCCCCGCTGGAGCACCAAACCCGTCCTGGGCGGCGCCATTGAAGGGACATTCTGATGCTCATTCTCGCCATCGACACCTCCGCCGTGGCCAGTGCGGCCTTGGTCTCGGACGACGCCCTCGAAGGCGTGGTGGCCAGCTTCTCCACGGAGGACACCCGCAGCCACGCCGAAGTGCTGGCCCCCGGCATCGAGGACCTGCTTGCCTCTGCCGGCGTCACCGGCCGGGACATTGACGCGATCGTGACGGGCGTGGGCCCCGGCCCGTTCACCGGCCTGCGCTCAGGGATCGCGACCGCCCGGACACTCGCCTTCGTCTGGGACAAACCGCTGTACGGGCTGATGAGCCTGGACGCCGTGGCGCTGGAAGTCGCGGAGTCCACCGACGCCGCAGCCGAATTCCTCGTGGTCACGGACGCGAGGCGCAAAGAGGTCTACTGGGCGCGGTACAGCCTCGCCGACGGCCAATTGCCGCAGCTCGAGGACGGCCCGCACGTCAGCTTCGCCGCCGACCTCCCGGACCTCCCTGCCTACGGTGCCGGCGCCGGACTCTACCGTGATGTGCTGCGAGCAGACCCTGACTTCAGCAATGAACAGCCGGACGCCCTCTACCTCGGACAGTTCGCCTTGGCCCGGCTCGCAGCCGGCGGGCAGCTGCTCGACTCCACACCCCTGTACCTCCGGGAATCGGACGCCCAGGTCCCCGGCCCGCGGAAGCGGGCCCTGTGAGCATGCCCACCAGCGCCGCCGGAGTGGTCTTCCGGGACATGACCCTGGAGGACGTGCCCGCCGTGGACGCCCTCGAACAGCGGCTGTTCCCTGCGGATGCTTGGCCGCTGCACATGTTTCTGTCCGAACTTTCCCAGCACGAAACGCGCCGGTACCTGGTGGCGGAAAGCGGCGGCGACATTGTGGGCTACGCCGGCCTGATGTGCGTCGAGCCCATCGCGGATGTCCAGACCATCGCCGTCGTGCCTGAATTCGAAGGTATGGGGATCGGCTCAACGCTCCTGACCCGGCTGATTGAGGAAGCGCTGCACCGCGGGGCCGCGGACGTACTCCTGGAGGTCCGTTCGGACAATCCCCGGGCGCAGCAGCTGTACGTGCGGTTCGGCTTCGAACAGATCCACGTTCGCCGGGGGTATTACCGCGACGGCGTTGACGCCCTGATCATGCGGCTGCAGCTGGTCCACGAAGGCACAGCGACTGACCCCACACCAGCCGAGGCATCGGCCGACCCGGCACCAGCCTCCGATCCCACAACAGAAGCAGGCCATGCATGAACCGTTCGCAGCCCCTGGTGCTGGGCATCGAATCCTCCTGCGACGAAACCGGAGTCGGCATCGTCCGCGGCACCACGCTGCTCACCAACACGGTGTCCTCCTCGATGGACGAGCACGTCCGCTTCGGTGGAGTGATCCCCGAAATCGCCTCCCGTGCACACCTTGATGCCTTTGTGCCCACCCTGCGCCAGGCCCTGGCAGACGCTAACGTGACGCTGGAGGATGTGGACGCCATCGCCGTCACGTCCGGCCCGGGGCTCGCGGGCGCGCTGATGGTGGGGGTGTGCGCCGCAAAGGCCCTGGCCGTGGCCACCGGAAAGCCGCTGTATGCCATCAACCACCTGGTGGCGCACGTCGGCGTCGGACTGCTGGACGGAAACCCCGACGGCGGTGCTGCCGCCGGCCGCGGGGCCGATCGTTCCGCCAGTCACGAGGCCGGGCCTGCCGTCGGGCTCGGCCACGGCGGCCGTCTCCCCGAAAACCTGGGCGCCCTGCTGGTCTCCGGCGGGCACACCGAAATCCTGAAGATCAACAGCATCACCAGCGACGTCCAGCTCCTCGGCTCCACTATCGACGACGCTGCCGGCGAAGCCTATGACAAGGTGGCCCGCATCCTGGGCCTCGGCTACCCGGGCGGCCCGGCCATCGACAGGCTGGCCCGCACCGGCAACCCCAAAGCCATCCGGTTCCCGCGCGGCCTCAGCCAGCCCAAATACATGGGCACGGCCGAGGAACCGGGAAAGCACCGCTACGACTGGTCTTTCAGCGGGCTGAAGACGGCAGTGGCGCGGTGCGTGGAGCAGTTCGAGGCCCGCGGCGAAGACGTGCCGGTGGCCGACATCGCCGCAGCCTTCCAGGAAGCTGTGGTTGACGTGATCACGTCCAAGGCCGTCCTGGCCTGCCGCGAGCACGGCATCAAAGACGTTCTCTTGGGTGGGGGAGTGGCGGCCAACTCCAGGCTGCGGGAACTGACCGGCCAGCGCTGCGCGTCCGCCGGAATCAAACTCCACGTGCCGCCGCTGGACCTGTGTACGGACAACGGCGCCATGGTGGCGGCCCTCGGCGCGCAGTTGGTGATGGCCGGGATCGGGCCCAGCGGCATCCGCTTCGCCCCGGACTCCTCGATGCCGGTCACCGCGGTCTCACTCCCCGCCTGACTCCCCGCTTTGATCCAACTTGCTCTATCACGTATGGTCCCTAAACCCCCGGTTTAGGGACCAAAACTGATAGAGCAACGGGAGGGTGGAACGGGGGAGGGTTAGCCCGTGGGCCCGTTCCGCATCTGCTTGACCAGGTCCAGCACCACGGCCTGCAGGTCGCCGCCGTGCTCGGCAGCGACGCGGCGCTGCCGCTGGTACCCGGCGCCGCGGCGGATGATCTTTTCGACGTCGGCCAGTTCGTCGGGGCAGCCGAGCTTCGCGGCCACCGGCTCCAGCCGGTTCAAGGTCTCCAGGAGGTGGTCGGTGACCAGCTGTTCGTTGCCGGCGGCGTCGAGGATGATGATGGCCTCCATGCCGTAGCGGGCGGCACGCCACTTGTTCTCCTGGATGTGCCACGGCGGCATGGTGGGGATAGTGCCGCCGTCGTCCAGGGTGGTGGAGAATTCATCCACCAGGCACTGGGTGAGGGCCGCAATCGCGCCTACTTCCTCCAATGTGGCCAGACCGTCGCAGATGCGCATTTCGATCGTGCCGAGGTTGGGAACCGGGCGGATGTCCCAACGGATCTCGGAGAGCGTGTCAATCACGCCGGTGGTGAACATGTCCTGGACGTAGGACTCGTATTCGTCCCAGGACGTGAACTGGAAGGGCAGGCCTGCCGTCGGCAGCTGCTGGAACATGAGGGCACGGTGCGACGCGTAGCCGGTGTCCTCGCCGCCCCAGAACGGGCTCGACGCCGAGAGCGCCTGGAAGTGCGGGAAGTAGTTGACCAGGCCATCCAGCACGGGGAGTGCCTTTTCACGGCGGTCCAGCCCCACGTGGACGTGCACGCCGTAGATGACCATCTGCCGGCCCCACCACTGGGTGCGGTCGATCAGCTTGGCGTACCGGGCCTTGTCCGTCACAGGCTGCAGTTGCGGCGGGCTGAACGGGTGGCTGCCGGCGCAGAAGACCTCAACGCCCATGGGGTCGGTGATTTCGCGGACGGCGGCCAGGGACCGGCTGAGGTCTGCTTTGGCTTCGCCGACGGTCTGGCAGATCCCGGTGACCAGTTCCACCGTGTTCAGCAGGAGTTCCTGCTTGATGTGGGGGTGTTCGTCGTCTTCGTTGAGTTCGGGGTGTTTGGCAACCACGCCGCTGAGCACTTCGTTGGCTACCGATGCCAGTTCGCCGGTCTGGCCGTCCACGAGGGCAAGCTCCCATTCCACACCAAGAGTTGATTGCTTCGATGAAGCGAAATCAATCTTCATGCGTTCCCCTAACTGTTCGGATATCCCTGGGCACGCGCCGCGTTCAAGTCTAGTGCAGGGGGTAGCATCGTCTTGATGGCCTTGTTCCCGTGGACCCGTGACAGTATTCACAAATCCACCCTCTTTTTTGCGGCTGCCGCCGTGGCCGCCATGACGGCCTGCACGGCGGTTCCCGCCACCGCCCCGGCGACCTCCAGCCCTGCGCCGGCCTCAACCCCGGAATCAGAGCGTCCGACGACGGCGCCTCCGTCCGCTTCTCCCTCACCTGACCCCGGGCTGCGGCCGCTGGGCTGGGGCCCCGAACAGCGGGACCAGGATGCTGCCGCGGCCGCAGTGGCGGCGATGTCGGTGGAGGAGAAGGCCGGTCAGGTGCTGATGTCCGTGTACGCCGGTACCGACGCTGAAGCCCACGCCGCAACCATTGAACGCCTCCATCTGGCCGGGTCCATCATCATGGGCGACAACGTCCCCCTCGACGCGCGCGGCCAGGCGGATCCGGCTGCCATGGCGGCGGTCAACGCCCGGCTGGACCAGGCCACGAAGGCCGATGGCAGGCCCTGGCCCGGGCTCATCGGCGTGGACCAGGAGGGCGGGATCGTGGCGCGGCTCGGCGCCCCCCTGACCGAATGGCCAACGGCCCTGAGCTACGGAGCCGCCGGCAATGTGCCGCTCACCAAGGACGCCGGCCGGGCCCTGGCCGCGGAGATCGGGTCGCTGGGCTTCACGGTGGACTTCGCGCCCGTTGCGGACGTGACCATCGGCCCCGCGGATCCAACCATCGGTGCCCGGTCAATGTCCGGCAACCCGGACGCCGCAGGGGCGCTTGCCGTGGCGTTTTCCCAGGGCATGCAGGAGGCAGGCGTGCTGCCGGCCCTGAAGCATTTCCCGGGTCACGGCTCCGTCACCGTTGACTCGCACCAGGACCTCCCGGTGCAGCCCGCGGGCATCGCGGAGCTCGGGGCCCGGGACTGGAAGCCGTTCCGGGCAGCCATCGCCGCCGGTGTGCCCATGGTCATGACCGGGCACATCGCCGTGCCGGCCCTGGAACCTGGCGTCCCGGCGTCGTTGTCCGGCCCCACCTATGCTGCGCTGCGCGGCATGGGCTTCAAGGGCGTGGCCGTGACCGATGCCCTCAACATGGGTGCAGTCCAGAAGCAATACCCGGGCGGCTCCGCAGCAACGGCGGCGCTCGCCGCGGGAGCGGACCTGCTTCTGATGCCTACGGACGTGGGGCAGGCCCACGCAGCCATCGTGAGTGCCGTGACCGCCGGAACCCTGCCCGCGGCACGCCTGGACGAAGCGGCCAACCGTGTGGCCACCATGATGACCTGGCGCGGCCGCGTCGCCCCGCCGCCGGGAGCTGCGCCCGCGGGAGCCGCCCCCGGCACTGGCGGGGACATCTCGGCGCGGGTCTCCGCGGCCGCAGTCACCGTGCTGTCCGGACACTGCGGCGCGCCAATCGTCCAGGGAAGCCTCCGGATTGCCGGCGGATCACCGCAGGACAGGGCACGGTTCGAGGCGGCCGCAGCGAAGGCCGGGCTCGGCACCGGGGCGGGCCCACTGGTCAGCCTCATCGGCTACGCCGGGCGGCCGGTCGGCGGCGATGTCGCCGTGGCACTGGATGCGCCTTGGCCGCTGCAGGATTCCAGCGCGCCGGTGAAAATCGCGCTGTACGGCCGGACGCCGGGTGCCTTTGACGCCCTGGTTGCCGTGTTGGCAGGCAAGGCGGCTGCCCCGGGGAAGCTGCCCGCCGCCGTCGGAAGCTATCCGGCCGGGACGGGCTGCCCGTAACGGCACGTACCCACCCCAACTAGGTCGCGCTAACAGTCGTTTTGAGGTCTCAAAACGACTGTTAGCGCGACCTAGTTGGGGGAGACGGGTTTAATGGACATGTGCCCATTCTGAATAAAGACATGACCTTGTGTATTTCGCTGTCGGCCCGGCCCAGCAACAACGGGACCCGGTTCCACAACCACCTCTACGACCAGCTGGGCCTGAACTGGATCTACAAGGCCTTTGCCCCCACCGACCTCGCCCAGGCGATCGCCGGCGTGAGGGGTCTGGGAATCCGCGGCTGTGCGGTGTCCATGCCGTACAAGGAGGACGTGATGGCCCTCGTGGATGAGCTGGATCCCTCCGCCAAAGCCATCGATTCGGTCAACACCATCGTGAACACCGACGGGCGTCTGTTGGCCTACAACACCGACTACACCGCCGTCGAGCAGCTCCTGGCCAGCAACGCCGTGCCCACGGACTACTCGGTGCTGGTCCAGGGCGCCGGCGGCATGGCCAAGGCCACCGTCGCGGCCCTGCGCGACGCCGGCTTCACGGACGTCACGGTCATCGCCCGCAACGAAGGCACCGGCCGGGCGCTCGCTGAGCAGTACGGGTTCCAGTGGAAGGCAACGCTCGACGGCGGCACCGCGGACCTGATCATCAACGTCACGCCTATTGGTATGGCGGGCGGTCCGGAAGTGGACTCCCTGTCCTTCCCTGAAGATGTGATTGCGGCAGCCAAAGTGGTGTTCGACGTTGTGGCGCTGCCGGCCGAGACGCCACTGATCACGGCGGCCCGCGCCGCCGGGAAACAGGTCATCACGGGCGCCGAGGTGGCCACCATCCAGGCGCTCGAACAGTTTGTGCTCTACACCGGAGTCAGGCCCACCGACGAGCAGGTCCGGGCCGCCGAGGACTTTATGCGGGCCCAATAAGGCCCGGCCTCAGAAGAGTCTGCTGCGTCAGACCGGTTCCACCGAGATGGCCACCCGGTCCTCCCCGATGCGGGTCAGGACCAGCGTGGCTGTTTTCTGTCCGGCCTTCTTGCCGGCGTTCTTGCTCCCGGCGAACAGCTGCTTGCGCAGTTCCTCCGGGGTTACCGAGGTGCCGCGCTTTTTGATGTCCAGCACCGTGATGCCGTTCGATTTCACCCAGGCCTTGAGGGCCTTGACGTTGTACGGCATCACTTCCAGGACCTTGTAGGCCCGCGCGAACGGTGTGTCCACCAGTTCCGGGGCGCAGATGTAGGCGATGTGCTCGTCCAGCAGGTGACCGCCCAGTTGAAGCGCGACGTCGGCCACCAGGCCGGCGCGGATCACCGCACCATCGGGCTCATACAGGTAGCCCGCCGCCGGACCCACCGGCGCGGCCGGACCGCCGTCGAAGTCTTCGGCGCTGGTCAGCTCGGCGGCACCCTGCGGACCGAGCAGCAGCGCCGCCCGGCGGACTCCGGGCCGGTGCACGGAGTTGAACCACAGGGAAACCTCGGTGACATCGCCGCCCACCGACACCCACTGCGCCTCGCAGCCGGCGGGCACTGATTCGTGCGGCATACCTGGGCCCATTTTGACTCCCACGGCGCGCCCGGTGGCAGCGAGCGATTCCACAAAGGACAGCGGCGGCGAAAACGCCTCAGGATCCCAGATCCGCTTGGTACCCGAAGTGGAGGTGACCCGGCGGGCGGGATCCAGCCAGACGCCGTCGACCCCGTCCAGGGGAACGGTGGTGGCGTCCGAATGCACCACGGTGGCGTTGGGGAAGGGGATCAGGTTGACCGTGGCGCAGGCGGCCGTGGTCTCGTCCATTTCCACTGCCGTGACGGTGATGTCCATGGACGCCAGAGCCAGGGAGTCGGCGGCGAGGCCGCACCCGAGGTCGGCCACGTGGCGGACGCCCGCCTGCGCAAAGCGCTCGGCATGCCGGGCGGCAACAGTGAGCCGAGTGGCCTGTTCCAGCCCGGCCTGCGTGAAGAGCATGCTCCGGGCGAACTCCCCGAACTTCAGCTCGGCCTTGGTGCGCAGCCGGGACTGGGTGAGGACGGCGGAGACCAGCGCGGGGGAGTGCCCGGCCTTGCGGAGGGCCGCGTTGAGCTCAAAGGCCTTGTCCTCGCGGTACGGGCCCAGGGACGCCAGCAGCTCCCAGCCTTCGCTCGTGAGCAGTGGGGCGATCTGGTCCTGCGGTGCTTGAGCCATGCGTTCAAGCCTAGTGGAGGTGGCCCCGCGGCCAGTTCCCGCTAGGGTTGAAGGCATGGAAGAGAGTGCAGGCACCCAGCCGTCCGGACTACCCCAAGCCAGAAACACGGACCTGGTGAAGTTCGCCCGCCCCGCGCTGATTGCAGGATCCGCAGTGGCCGTGGTCTGCGTCGCGCTGCTCGTGATCATCTTCTTCCTGGACACGTTCAACGCCACCGTCTACTCCGTGGGCGGCAAGGACATCCAGGACGCTACGGACGAGGCACAGGAAATCCGCAGCCTCTACTCCGGGGCACGCGTAGGCGGCATCATCCTGCTGGTGGTCTCGCTGCTGGCTGCCGTAGGCGGCGCCGTGGTGCTGTACCTGCGGCGGGGCACCGTCGATGAAGAGAACGACGGCGACGAGGACGTGGATTTTGAGGACCTCACCGGCCGGTAAAAGTCTGTTCGCCGGAGACATAATTCTGGCACTCGCCTTGACCGAGTGCTAACCAGTACATAGAGTCATCATTAGCACTCTCCCTAGGAGGGTGCTAATACATGAAGAGCTGCCAGCCAGGCTGCTGCCGGCACCGCGACGACGGTTTGCCAGCCACGGCGAAGCAGCTCAACTGTCCATGAATTTGCTGACGTAGAAGGAGAGGTCCGAGTGTCGGTCTCTATTAAGCCTCTTGAGGATCGTATTGTTGTCCGCCCGCTCGAAGCCGAGCAGACCACGGCTTCCGGCCTGGTTATCCCGGACTCCGCACAGGAGAAGCCGCAGGAGGGTGAAGTTGTTGCAGTAGGCCCCGGCCGCTTCGAAGACGGCAACCGCGTACCTGTCGACGTAGCTGTTGGCGACGTTGTTATCTACTCCAAGTACGGCGGAACTGAAGTCAAGACCGGTGGCACCGAGTACCTCGTGCTGTCCGCCCGCGACGTTCTGGCGATCGTCGTAAAGTAACTCTTTGGATCCCCGTGCCGCTGATCATGCATTCCGCTGGTCAGCTGCGCGGGGTTCTGTCTTGAAAGGACAAAACCATGGCAAAGCAGCTTGCGTTTAACGACGCTGCACGCCGGTCGCTTGAAGCCGGCATCGATAAGCTCGCCAACACTGTCAAGGTGACGCTCGGCCCCCGCGGCCGCAACGTTGTCCTCGACAAAAAGTGGGGGGCACCCACCATCACCAACGACGGCGTCACCATCGCCCGCGAAATCGAGCTGGATGACCCGTACGAAAACCTTGGCGCCCAGCTGGCCAAGGAAGTAGCCACCAAGACCAACGATGTTGCCGGCGACGGCACCACCACGGCCACCGTGCTCGCCCAGGCCCTGGTCAAGGAAGGCCTGCGCAACGTTGCGGCTGGCGCCGCTCCGGGCCAGATCAAGCGCGGCATCGAGGTTTCCGTAGAAGCCGTTGCAGCCCGCCTGCTCGAGAACGCACGCCCGGTTGAAGGCACGCAGGTTGCCAGCGTGGCAGCAATCTCGGCCCAGAGCGACGAAATCGGCGAGCTCCTCGCCGAGGCCTTCGGCAAGGTCGGCAAGGATGGTGTGATCACCATCGAGGAGTCCTCCACCACGCAGACCGAACTGGTCCTCACCGAAGGCATGCAGTTCGACAAGGGCTACCTGTCGCCGTACTTCGTGACCGACTCCGAACGCCAGGAAGCTGTCCTCGAAGACGCCCTGATCCTGATCAACCAGGGCAAGATCTCCTCCGTGCAGGACTTCCTGCCGCTGCTGGAGAAGGCGCTGCAGAGCTCCAAGCCGCTGTTCATCATTGCTGAAGACGTTGAGGGCGAGGCACTGTCCACGCTGATCGTCAACCGCATCCGCGGCACCCTGAACGTGGTTGCCGTCAAGGCTCCGGGCTTCGGCGACCGCCGCAAGGCCATGCTGCAGGACATCGCCACCCTCACCGGTGCGCAGGTTGTCTCCGCCGAACTGGGCCTCAGCCTGGATTCGGTTGGCCTTGAGGTGCTGGGTACCGCCCGCCGCATCACGGTCACCAAGGACAACACCACCATTGTTGACGGCGCCGGTTCCGCAGAAGACGTCGCAGCCCGGGTTTCCCAGCTGCGCGCCGAGCTGACCCGCACCGATTCCGACTGGGACCGCGAAAAGCTGCAGGAGCGCCTGGCCAAGCTGGCCGGCGGCATCGGCGTCATCAAGGTCGGCGCAGCCACCGAGGTTGAGCTGAAGGAAAAGAAGCACCGCATCGAAGATGCAGTGTCCTCCACCCGCGCCGCCCTCGAAGAAGGCATCGTGGCCGGTGGCGGTTCCGCACTGATCCACGCACTGAAGGCCCTCGACGAGGATCCTGCAGTCAAGGCCCTCGAAGGCGACGCCGCCGCTGCTGTGGGCATCGTCCGCCGCGCACTGGTCCAGCCGCTTCGCTGGATCGCCCAGAACGCCGGTTTCGACGGCTACGTTGTCACCGCCAAGGTTGCCGAGCTCGAAACCAACAACGGCTTCAACGCCAAGTCGGGCGAGTACGAGGACCTGATCGCCGCCGGTGTCATCGACCCGGTCAAGGTCACCCGTGCAGCCCTGCGGAACGCGGCATCCATTGCTGCGCTGGTTCTCACCACCGAGACCCTCGTTGTGGAGAAGCCCGCAAACGACGACGAGCACGCAGGCCACAGCCACTAGTCCCCACCGTCTCCCTCACCTCGCTTCGCTCGGTCAGGGAACCCTGACGGCGTGGGCCCAGAGCCGCTGCATCAAGTCTCCGCACAAAGAACCGGTCCAGCCTCCGCTGGGCCGGTTTTTTGTGCCACAAATCCTGCGGCCGCTTTCCCGCCCTACGTGCCCGGCATGTCCTGCGTTTCGACGGCGCCCGCACGCTCGTAGACCAGCGACACCGCCCCCTTCGGGAAGCTGCGTGCGGGCTCGGCGAGGCGGAAGGAGGCGGGGATAGTCCCGGCGTCGAAAAGGCGCTTTCCCTGCCCGAGGGTGATCGGATAGAGCCAGAGGTGGAGGCGGTCGAGCACGTCTGCCGCGAGCAGTGAACGGATAAGGACGCCGCTGCCGAACATGTGCACCTGGTTGTACTCCTCGCGGAGCCGACCCGCAGCCGCGGCATCCGGCAGCACCGTAGTGTCCGCCCAGCCCGGAGCGGTCAGGGTGCTGGAGACAACAAATTTGGGCACCCGGTTGAGCGTGCCGCCGATGACGCCGGACTGGTGCGGCCAGTAGGCCGCGAAGATGTCGTAGGTCTTCCGGCCGAGCAGCAGGGCGTCGATGCGGCCGATCTCGTCGCCGATGGCCGCGCCGGCCTCGTCATCGGACACCGGCGCCTGCCAGCCGCCGAAGGCGAAGCCGCCCGCAGTGTCCTCTTCGCGACCGCCAGGCGCCTGGTAGACGCCGTCGAGGGTGAGGAACAGGTTCGCGACGATGATACCCATGCGTCCATTCTGAAACAGCGTTCCGGCGCTGTCCAGCGTCGGGGGCCGCTCCCCGGCCCGGTGCCGGCTGGCGTGGCAGACTGGTGCCATGCTGCTCGACGAGCTCGTAAAAACCACGGATGACGTAGCGTCGACCCGCTCCCGGCTCGCGAAAGTTGATGCACTGGCCGACCTGCTGCGCCGGCTCGAGCCCGGGGACATCGCCACGGCCGTCGGCTTGCTCATCGCCCAGCCGCGGCAGGGCCGCGTAGGGATCGGCTGGCGCGGCATGACAGCGGCCATGGGGGAGCCGGCCGCCGAGCCGAGTCTGACTGTGGCCGACCTCGACGCTGCGCTGGATCGGCTGTACGCCACCGCAGGCGCTGGATCAGCCGCGGAGCGCGCCGCGATCCTCCGGGTGCTCACGGCGGCAGCCACCGAGCGCGAGCAGGCCTTCATCGCCGGCGTGCTGCTGGGTGAATTGCGTACCGGCGCGCTCGAGGCGGTGCTGACGGATGCCGTTGCCCGCGCCGCCGATCGGCCCGTCGACGCCGTACGCCGCGCGGCGATGCTCTCCGGCGATCTCGGTGGGACGGCCCTGCTGGCGATTACGGGTACGGCGGCCCAGCTTGGCGATGTGGGCCTCGTCGTCGGCCGTCCCGTGCGGCCCATGCTCGCCGCAACCGCGGCCAGCGCCAGCGCGGCGCTGGAGGCCACGGGGGAGGCATCTGTGGAATACAAGCTCGACGGGGCGCGCATCCAGGTGCATCGCGTCGGCGACGATGTTCGCATCTACACACGCACCCTGGCCGAGGTGACCCACCGGCTGCCCGAGGTGGTGGAGGTGGTGCGCGGCCTGCCGGTGCGCGATGTGATCCTCGACGGCGAGACCCTCGCCCTCGACGAGGACGGCGGCCCGCGACCGTTCCAGGAGACCATGGCGCGGTTCGGGGCGGACACGGTGCGTGCCACGGTGCTGCATCCGTGGTTCTTCGACGTGCTGCACATCGACGGGCGCGACCTCCTCGACGAGCCGCTGTCGACGCGCATCGGCGTGCTCGAGCGCATCGCCCCCGAACACCGGATCCCGGGGGAGATCACGGCGGATGCAGCCGTTGCTGAGAGAGTGTCGCGCGATGCGCTCGCCGCGGGCCATGAGGGTGTGGTTGTGAAGGCCGTCGGATCGGCATATGCGGCCGGCCGGCGTGGTTCCAACTGGATCAAGGTGAAGCCGGTGCTCACCTACGACCTGGTGGTGCTCGCCTGCGAGTGGGGGTCCGGACGGCGCACCGGGCTTCTGTCGAATCTGCACCTGGGAGCCCTCGACCCGACCGGCGAGTTCGGCGAACCCGGCGGCTACGTGATGGTGGGCAAGACATTCAAGGGCCTCACCGACGCACTGCTGCGCTGGCAGACCGAGAGGTTCCAAGAGCTCGAGGTGCGGCGCACGGCGGGTACCGTCTGGGTCGAGCCCGTCACCGTGGTCGAGATCGCGATTGACGGCGTGCAGCGTTCCTCGCGCTATCCGGGCGGAATCGCGCTGCGGTTCGCACGCGTCAAGCGCTACCGCGACGACAAGGCGGCGGCGGAGGCCGACACCATTCAGACGCTGCGCGCACTGCTGCGTTCGTAACCGGTTGCAGAGGAATCCCTTCGGGGCGGCCGCATTCGACGCGCCGCAGATGACACCAGGACCAGGACGCGAGGCATCTGCGGCCCGCTTGTGCCGGGAATGCCGCGGGCGTACCGTGGCGCTTAACCACAGTCACGCCCTGCGTTCGGCGGGCCAACTGTTTGGGCGGTTGGTATCCGAGAGGGGCCAGATGTCAGCTGAAACCGGCATTGACCGGGGCAGGTCAGCCTTCCAGGAACATCGCTGGACCGAGGCCAACCAGACCTTCCGTGAAGCCGATAAGCGCGGCGGGTTGCCGGCTGCCGACCTCGAACGGCTGGCTACGGCCGAGATCCTGACCGGGGAAAGCACCACAGGGATGGAGACCCTCACCCGTGCCTACGAGGAGTACCTGGTGATGGGCGACGCCGAGAGTGCCGCACGGTGCGCGGGCTGGATGGGCATGCAACTGATGTTCCTGGGGGAGCCGGCCCGGGCCGGAGGGTGGTTGGCCCGCGGCCAGCGGCTCGTGGATGAACTGGCCGAGCCGAGCGCCGTGCAGGGCCTCCTGCTCATCCCGGAGGGCCTGGGCAAACTTTACGGCGGTGACCCGGCGGGCGCACTGCAGGGTTTTCTCCAGCGTTTCCGAATTCGGCCAGCGGTTCCACGACAAAGACGTGTCCGCGCTGGGCCTCCTTGGCACGGGCCAGGCCACCTGATGCTTGGTCACCCTGACAAGGGACTCAAGATGTTCGACGAGGTCATGGTGGCCGTCACGGCAGGTGAACTCTCCCCGATCCCCTCAGGGATTATTTACTGCGCAGTAATCGGCAACTGCGACCTGGCCTTCGACCTGGAGAGGGCCCTGGAATGGACGGCTGCCCTGGACCGCTGGTGCAATGCACGCCCTGACATGGTGACGTTCAGCTGCCAGTGCCAGTCACACCGCGCCGAACTCTTCATGCTCCACGGGGCCTGGGCCGAGGCGCTGATGGCGGCTGCGGCTGCCCAGGGACTCTCCGTAAAGGGTGATCCCCAGGCGCTTTACGGAGGCTACTACCAGCAGGGAGAGGTGGAACGGCTGAGTGGAAAACTGGACGACGCCGAAGCTTCCTACCGGCAGGCTGCCCGATCTGGCTATGAGCCACAGCCTGGCCTCGCGCTGCTCTGGCTGGCCCGTGGAAATGCGCAGCAGGCACAAGCGATGATCCGGAGGGCGTCTGGCGCGGCAGACGTCGCTACCCGCCGGAACATGTTTCCGGCACTGGTGGAGATCGAGCTGGCCGCCTCCGACCTGGAAGCCGCGCGGCGAGGTGTTCAGGAGCTCGAAGCCTTGGCCCTTGAATTCCCTATGCCCATGGTCCGGGCCGTTGCCGCCCAGGCGGACGGCGCGGTCCGCCTGGCCGACGGCGACCCCTCCGCTGCCCTGAAACCGCTCCGGGAGGCGTGGAGACTGTGGCAGGATCTTGGTGTTCCGTACGAAGCAGCACGCTGCCCGGCGCTGGCCGGTCGCGCCTGCCGCACGCTTGGCGACGAGGCCTCGGCGCTGATGTATCTGGAGTCAGCCCACGCTGCGCTCCTGGACCTCGGCGCGGCGCCGGCGGCAACCTGGGCGGCATCGCGGCTGCACGAAGGCATGCCGGACGGCGGACCCACGCCGGACACCGCGGGCCTCCTCACCCGCCGCGAACTTGAAATCCTCCAGTTGGTGGCAACCGGAAGGGGCAACCGGGCCATCGCAAGCCAGCTGTTCTTGAGCGAAAAAGACCGTAGCCCGGCATGTCAGCAACATCTTCCTGAAACTGAGCCTGTCTTCACGGGCGGCCGCCACCAGCTATGCCTATGAACACGGGCTCGCAGGCTAAGACGCCGGCCTACATAGAAATACCCAGCTGCGCCGTGACTGAAGTTGCATGATTCGGCCGACGCGGGCACCCGGGGCGCGGTCATAGCCTCAAAGCATGAACCTTCCAGTCCTTGCCGGCACACTTTCGACGGTGCTGTTCGCCGCCGGAATGCTGCCGATGCTGGTCAAGGCAGTCCGGACGAAGGACCTGGCTTCCTACAGCCTCGGGAACCTGTTGCTGACCAACGTTGCCAACGCCGTCCATTCCGTCTACGTCTTCAACCTCCCCGCCGGACCCATCTGGGCCCTGCGCCTGGCCTACCTTCTGGCATCCGTGCTGATGCTGGCATGGGGGCTCCGGTACCGGGAAGGCGGACAGGGCCGGCCGGATAGCCAGCACACGGAAGGTTCAACCATCACCATCCCCATGGAAAACAAAGGAGAGCAGCCATGAATAACAACGGCGTGACCGGCACACACTGGACACCCTGATCGTCGGTGGCGGGCAAGCAGGCCTTGCCCCGGGCCACTACCTGAAAGAGCAAAACCGGAAGTTCCTGATCCTGGACGCGAATCCAAGACTCGGTGACGCCTGGCGCCAGCGGTGGGATTCGCTTCGGGTCTTTACGCCGGCAAAATACGACGGACTCCCCGGCATTCCGTTCCCCGCGGACCCGCTGTCCTTCCCCACTAAGGACGAGGTGGCCGGATATCTCGAGGGGTACGCCACACGATTCCGCCTGCCAGTACTGAACGGAGTCCGGATGGAACGCCTGTGGCGGGAAGATGACCGCTTCGTCGCCTCCTCCAACGGCCGGCGCTGGGAGGCCCACAACGTGGTGGTGGCCACCGGCTGCAGCCAAGCGCCCAAGGTACCGGAATTCGCCGCGGAACTTGCACCCGCCATCGTCCAGCTCCATTCCAGCGAGTACCGGAACCTCGGGCAGCTGCAGGAAGGGCCTGTCCTGATAGTGGGGCTGGGAAACTCCGGAGCGGAGATCGGCCTGGAAGTGTCACGCAGCCATCCCACTGTCCTGGCCGGCAAGCCCGGCCGTGAGATTCCCGTGAAGCATGGCCGTACGGCAGCACGCTACTTCCTGCCGGTGGTGCGGTTCCTCGGGCTCCACGTCCTCACCCTCAACAACCCGATCGGCCGCAAAGCCGCACCGTCCTTCAAAGCCCACGCGGCGCCGCTGATCCGGACGAAGTCCAAAGACCTGGCCGCCGCAGGCGTCAGGCTCTTGCCGCGGATTGCCGGGGTGGAGAGCGGGCTTCCTGTCCTCTCGGACGGGACCCGACTGGAGGTTTCAAACGTGATCTGGTGCACCGGATTCCGGGATGACTTCGGCTGGATGGATCCGGCAATGCTCGACGACGGCGCGCTGCCCAGGCAGCGGCGCGGGGTGGCACTTGATACCCCAGGACTGTTCTTCCTGGGCCAGGAATTTATGTACGCAGCGGCGTCGGCAACCCTTCCGGGTGCCAGCCGTGACGCCCGGTACCTGGCCGGCAGGATCCCGGTTCCAGTCACCCGAGAGTCCGCGTCAGCTGCCATCTGAGGCGCCGGGCGGCGGCTTCGGGCAAGCGCCTGGAAACCAGCCGGTAGAAGACCAGCACCAGAACTGCCGCCGCCACGATGCCCATCAGGTTGAGCGCCAGCTGCAGGGCCGACCCCGTTGCTTTCTCAAACTCGCCCAGCACGAGTGCCACGGCCACAAACCCGGCAGCAGGAACTGTGGTCACGGAGATGAAAACACCGATGAGTGCCGCCGATCGCCGGCTGATGACGGACAGCATGCCCGCCGTGCCGGCCAGCACGGCCACGATCAGGGAATATGGTCCCGGGTGGTAGATGAACTCCACCGCAGACCCGGTGTCCAGGGTGTTGTCCGCGAAGAGGCCCAGCGCCGCGGAGACCCACGTGCTTAAGGCCGCCAGCAGCATGGCCAGCGGGAATCCCACACCAAGCGCCAGGGCAGCACGCCGCCCGAGTGCCCACTGGCGCCGGGCCAGGGCCACCGCCAGCGCCGCCAGGGGGCCGAACTCCGGCCCCACGGCCATCGCCCCCACGATCGCAATGGTGGAGTTCGTCACGATGCCGATGGCAGCGAGCTGCGTGGCCAGTATCAGGAAGGCAAGGTAGCTCCACGTGAGCCGGGAGTCCTCGCCCGTCTGGCGGGTGACCTCGTCCCAGATCAAGGCGTCTGCGCCGTCTCCAGGGGCAGACGCCTCGGCTTTGTCCGCGCGCCGGGACAGGACGATTTCCGGCGTGGAGATGGCAATGGATCCCACCTCCTGCGCCTTCAGGACGTGGAGTTTCTCGAGCAGTTCCTCCACCGCTTCCCTGGCAACCTGGACGTCGATGACATCACCCTGCGGCGACACGGATGCTCCCGGAAAGAGCGCTACCTCGGCGGTTCCCGTGTGCTCCTTACAAGTATCCAGCGTCATTGCCGACAGCTCACTGGGCACACAGATCCGCAGCTGGACAATCACATGGGCTCCCTTCGCTGGCCTGTGGCCAGCATAGTTTGTGGCATGCTCCGACGGGGCTCGAAGGCCGCCGTTGATTGGCCATTGGCCGCGCGGCTCCGTAGGCTTGATACTTTGCTTACCCGCTTGGAGAGGTCTTCTGTGTCCAGTGCACCAGCCGGGGCTGCCCCGCGCACTGCGTTGGACGCAAAGACGGGCACGCGGGCACCCGCCCGGAAACCCACGTTCCGTCCCGAAGTCCAAGGCCTCCGCGCGCTCGCCGTACTGATGGTGGTCACCTACCATGTGTGGCTTGGCCGGGTGTCCGGCGGGGTGGATATCTTCCTCCTGATCTCGGCCTTCCTGCTGACGTTGTCCTTCGTCCGGAAGGTGGAAGCCGGCACCTCCCTCAATCTCCTCCGGCACTGGCTGCACCTCTTCAAACGGCTGCTGCCGGCCGCCGTTGTGGTGATCCTCGGGGTCCTGGCCGGCACCTGGCTGATCCTCCCGCAAGGCCGCTGGCCCGTCATCCTGGACCAGGCCTGGGCGGCGCTGCTGTACCGGCAGAACTGGCTGCTGGCGGACACCGCCGTGGACTACTATGCACAGGACCACGCCGCGGCGAGCCCCCTGCAGCACTTCTGGTCCCTGTCCATCCAAGGACAGGTCTTTATCCTGTGGCCGCTCGTCTTCGCCGCCTGCGCTATTGTGTGGCGGCTCCTCCGGCACCGGTACAACGCCAGCTATCGGGCCGTAGTGGCGGCCGCGTTCGCCGGCATCCTCGTTGCCTCGCTCGCGTTCTCGATTGACCAGACGGCCACGAACCAGGCCTACGCCTACTTCGACACCCGGACACGGCTCTGGGAATTCGCTCTGGGCTCGCTGCTGGCACTTAGCCTCCCGCACCTGAAACCAGGGAAACTCCTGCGTGTGGTGCTCGGCTGGGCCGGCCTCGTGGCCATGGTCTCCTGCGGTCTGTTGCTGACCGTGGACCGGGCGTTCCCCGGATTCGTGGCACTGTGGCCAACGCTGGCTGCCGCGGCAATCATTGTGGCCGGGCAGAGCGGTAGCCGGTTTGGTGTGGACCGCCTCCTGAGCTGGAAGCCACTCGTCTCCCTGGGGGACAACTCCTACGCCCTGTATTTGTGGCACTGGCCCATCCTGGTGCTGGCACTGGCAGCTACCGGCGTCGAGGCACCCACCCTCATCCAGGGCGCGGCGATCATTGCTGCCTCGGTGGTCCTGGCCGTCCTCACCACCCGCTTTGTGGAAAAACCGCTCCGCGAGTGGCGCTGGCCGCAGGTGCGCTCCTGGCGCACCGCCGTCGTTGTGGTTGCCTGCTGTGCCCTGCTGGCCGGACCGGTGGCGGTCTGGCAGACGAGCCTCACCGCCGAGGAAGCTGCCACTGCTGCCCAGCCCCGCGAGCTGACGCCGGGAGCGGCCCTGCTGACCCCGGGCAACGCCGGAGCGCCGGCGCCGCAGGGGAGGATCATTCCCGGACCGACCGCCCTGGACAGCGACTGGGCCGGAATCCACCAGGCCTGCACGGGGCCGAATGCCACCGAGGACCCCATCCTTGAAGGTTGCCGGCAGGCCCTCCCCGACGGCGAAGCCACCAAACGGATAGTTGTCCTGGGCGACTCCCACGCCCAGCAGTACCTGGCCGCCCTGGCTCCCACTGCGGAAGTCCGCGGCTGGGAGCTGGTCACCCTGCTGATGCCGGCATGCCGTTTCGGGGCCGAATCCGAGACCCGGAATGCCGAGTGCAACGCCTACAACCGGGCCAGCGCAGCGTACGTGCTGGAACGCCGGCCGGATGCCGTCTTCACCGTGGCCACGCTGACCCATGAGGAAGCCCCGTTCGAGACCGAGGTGCCGGCGTACCTCGAGGGAATCCAGCCCATCGCGGATGCCGGCATCGAGATCGTCGGCATCCGGGACAACCCGCGCTTCACCGTCAACATGCCCGAGTGCGTCCAGCGTCACAGCGCGGACGCCCCGGCCTGCAACCCGCCGCTGAACGAATCGCTGGTGGAGCCGTCACCGCTGGAAAGTTACCGCGGGAAGGTGGACGGACTGCACCTGATGGACCTGAGCGACTTCATCTGCGCCGGCGGCATCTGCCCGGCCGTGGTGGGCAATGTCTACGTGTATAAGGACGACAATCACCTCAGCCGGACCTACGTGGAAAGCATGATCCCCATGTTTGAGGAGCGGATGTTGGCGGCGACGGGCTGGAACTGACTCCTCCCCGAATGCTGGGCCCACGCCCGCAGGGTTCCCTGGCCGAGCTTGCGAGGTTAGGGAACGGGTGGGGAGCGTGCCGTTGCTCACAATGGACTCCCGGAATAGGGGGATCGGCGTGGAGGTTCTAATATTTACTCAAAGCTTTCTGCACGGTGACCGCGCATGAGGCACCCGAATGTACTAAGGCCCTGCACGGACCAGTCCCGTAATGACGGGCTGGTCATTAGCTGCAACCCCTACCCGTGACCCCATAACCAAGGTAAGAGGCGCACTCATGACCCAGCCCGAGCACAATCCTTTCGGCTTCATCGGCCTGACCTACGACGACGTCCTGCTCCTTCCGGGCCACACGGACGTCATTCCGTCCGAGGCTGACACGTCATCGCGGATTTCCAAGCGGATCACCGTCCACACACCGCTGCTGTCCGCCGCCATGGACACGGTCACCGAATCCCGGATGGCGATTGCCATGGCACGCCAGGGCGGCCTGGGTGTCATCCACCGCAACCTCTCCATCCAGGACCAGGCCGACCAGGTGGACCGCGTGAAGCGCAGCGAGTCCGGGATGATCACCAACCCGCTGACCATTGGCCCTGAGGCAACGCTGGCGGAACTGGACGAGATCTGCTCGCAGTACCGGGTTTCCGGCCTCCCCGTTGTGGACGACGGCATGCGCCTCCTCGGTATTGTCACCAACCGCGACACCCGCTTTGTGCCCGAAGCCGACTTCCCGCTGCGGCTGGTCAGCGACGTGATGACCAAGATGCCGCTGATCACCGGGCATGTTGGCATCAGCCGTGAGGAAGCCTCCCACAAGCTGGCCACAAACAAGATCGAAAAGCTTCCGCTTGTTGACGAACAGGGCCGGCTCAAGGGCCTCATCACCACCAAGGACTTCACGAAAGCCGAGCAGTACCCGCTGGCCACCAAGGATGACGAGGGCAGGCTCCGCGTAGGTGCCGCCATCGGCTTCTTCGGTGACGGCTGGGAACGCGCCATGGCCCTGGTGGACGCCGGCGTCGACGCACTCTTCGTTGACACGGCCAACGGCCACTCCCAGGGTGTGCTGGACATGATCCGCCGCCTGAAGTCCGATCCCGTAGCAGCGCACGTGGATATCATCGGCGGCCAGGCTGCCACCCGCGAAGGCGCCCAGGCCCTGATCGACGCCGGTGCCGACGGCATCAAGGTGGGCGTAGGACCGGGCTCCATCTGCACCACCCGCGTGGTGGCCGGCGTGGGCGTCCCTCAGATCACCGCCATTTACGAGTCCGCCAAGGCAGCCATCCCTGCCGGCGTACCGTTGATCGCCGACGGCGGCCTGCAGTACTCGGGCGACATCGGCAAGGCGCTGGTTGCCGGCGCCGACACCGTCATGCTGGGTTCCCTCCTCGCAGGTTGCGATGAGTCCCCGGGCGAGCTCATCTTCGTCAACGGCAAGCAGTTCAAGAGCTACCGCGGCATGGGCTCCCTGGGTGCTATGCAGTCCCGCGGCAAGAACACGTCCTACTCCAAGGACCGTTACTTCCAGGCGGACGTCTCCGGTGATGACAAGCTCATCCCCGAGGGCATCGAAGGCCGCGTCGCCTACCGCGGCCCGCTTGCCTCAGTGGCGTACCAGCTGGTGGGCGGCCTCCGCCAGACCATGTTCTACACCGGTGCCCCCACCATCCCTGAGCTCAAGGTCCGCGGCAAGTTCGTCCGCATTACCCCGGCGGGCCTCAAGGAATCGCACCCCCACGACATCCAGATGACGGTGGAGGCCCCGAACTACGGTTCGCGCTAGACGAAGATGTCCGAACTGCGGCCGGCGCGGGCGCCCAGCCGGAAACTGGCCCTGAGGCCTTACACCCGGGCTGTAGCCCAGGTGCTGCGGGTCAGCTTCCGGGCCTCGCCGGCCGCCGTCGTGATGAAAGTAGTCGGTTCGCTTATATCGGCGACGCTGCCTTTGGTGACCACCTACTTCGCAGCGCTGACCACCACGGCGCTGGCGGCAGCCTACGCCGGCGATTCCGCGGCAGGACAACAGGCCATTGTGTATGTCATCATCACGGCTGCGCTGGGGCTCTTCTGGGGCGGCTTCAGCAGCGTGGACCGCTACATCCAGCAGCTCATGAGCTTCAAGGTGGGCGCCATCGTGGGTGACCAGATGTACGAGCGCTTCCTGGCGCTGGAGTTCTGGCGGTACGACGACAAACAAACCGTGGACCTCTACGACAGAGCCAAGCGATTCTCGGATTCGTATGCCCGCGTTCTGGACCGGATCGCGGCCATCTTCACCCAGTTGGTCTCCGTGATCCTGGCCGTGGGAGCCCTGCTGCTGGTCAGCTGGTGGATCGCCGTGATTGTCCTGGTGGCGATCGTGCCCAGCGTCTACCTGCAGTTCAAGCTCTCCCGTGAACAGATCGCCCACTGGAACACCCAAGTGGACTCGCGCCGGCAGCGGCGGATGATCGAAACCAACCTGCTCCGCCCGCAGCACATCGCCGAGATGCGTCTCTACGGGATCGTGGGCTACCTGATGGACCTCCGCTCCCGGCTGCGCGATGCTGATGAGCGGCGCCGCCTGGACTTCCAGAAGCGCTACATTCCCAAGCAGCTCGCCGCTGACGCCTTGCAGTACGGGGCCGAGGTGATCTCCCTGATCTGGGTAGTGGGCCAGATCATCGCCCGCGCCCAGCCCGTTGGCCAGTTCCTCTATGTCCAGCAGATCGTCAGCCGCGCACTTTCCACAGCCAACAGCCTGGTCTCCTCCCTCAGCTCGATTGACGAGGATCTCGCCAACCTCAAGGACTACGAGCTGTTTATGGCCATGCCGGTGCATTCGGAGCATTCGCCGCCGCTGCTGCAGGCACCCAAAACCGTGGAGCTCCGGGACATCCGCTTCACTTACACGGGCAGCGACGCCGAGGTGATCCGCGGCATCAGCATGACCATCCGCGAGGGCCAGCACATCGCCGTCGTAGGTGAGAACGGGGCAGGAAAGTCCACCCTGATCCGGATCCTCGCCGGACTCTACCGGCCGGACTCAGGGCAGGTAATGCTCGACGGCGTCGATCTCGCCGCCGTCGACGTGAAGTCCTGGCACCGCCACCTGGCGGTCCTGAGCCAGGAGTTCCTGAAGTACGAGTTCGCCACTGCCGCCGACAACATCCGCTTTGGCGACGTCGAGTCGCCCCGTGACGATGAACGGATCCGCGGGGCGGCCAGCGACGCCGAAGCCTTGGAGTTCATCAATAAGCTGCCCAACGGCCTGGACAACTACGTCAGCAACTGGATGGAGGACCCGCGCGGCCGGAAGGGGAGCGGGCTTTCGGGCGGCCAGTGGCAGCGGCTCGCAATGGCCCGGAATTTCTACCGCAACGCCACCTTCATGGTGATGGACGAACCGACGTCTGCCATTGACGCGCTGGCCGAGCACCGGATCTTCACCCGGCTGTTCGCGGACCGCAGCAGCACCATCATTGCCATCAGCCACCGGCTCGCAACGATTGAGAAGGCCGACATTGTCTACATGCTCGAGGACGGGCAGATTGTGGAACAGGGTAACCACAAGGAGCTGGTGGCACTGCGCGGACGCTACTTCCGGATGTTCGAATCGCAGTTGACACCGTTGGAGGATAACCTAGAGCAGTGACTTACGAGATCGAGATCGGCCGTGGCAAGCGTGGGCGTCGTGCCTACTCCCTGGATGACATTGCGATTATCCCCAACCGTCGTACCCGCGACCCCAAGGACGTTTCCGTTTCCTGGCAGATCGATGCCTACAAGTTCGACATGCCCGTGATTGCTGCACCGATGGATTCGGCCATGTCCCCGGAGACGGCCATCGCTTTGGGCCGGCTGGGCGGCCTCGGCGTGCTGGACCTGGAGGGCCTCTGGACCCGCTACGAGGACCCCCAGCCCATCCTTGACGAGATCGGCGCACTCCAGGACGAGGTCAACAGCCCCGCGGTGACCGGCCGTATGCAGGAGCTGTACCGCGCTCCCATCCAGCCGGACCTGATCACGTCCCGCCTCGCCGAGATCCGCGCCGCCGGTGTCACGGTGGCCGGCTCGCTGACCCCGCAGCGCACCCAGGAACACTACAAAACCGTGGTGGCTGCCGGCGTCGACATCTTTGTGATCCGCGGGACCACCGTGTCAGCCGAGCACGTCTCGAAGGACCACGAACCCCTGAACCTCAAGCAGTTCATTTACGAACTGGACGTCCCCGTGATTGTGGGCGGCGCAGCCGGCTACACACCCGCCCTGCACCTGATGCGCACCGGCGCCGCCGGCGTCCTGGTCGGCTTCGGCGGCGGAGCTACCGCCACGACGCGGCGCGCCCTGGGCATCCACTCGCCCATGGCCTCCGCCATCTCCGACGTCGCGGCCGCCCGCCGTGACTACATGGATGAATCCGGCGGACGGTACGTCCACGTCATTGCCGACGGCGGCATGGGCACCTCCGGTGACATCGTCAAGGCAATTGCCATGGGCGCCGACGCCGTGATGCTGGGCAGCGCCCTCGCCCGGGCCGAAGAGGCACCCGGCAACGGCTGGCACTGGGGCCAGGAGGCCCACCACCTGGAGCTTCCCCGCGGTGACCGCGCCAACGTCGGCACCGTCGGACCGCTCGAAGAGGTTCTTTTCGGGCCCGGCCACCACACCAACGGCACATCCAACCTGATCGGCGCACTCCGCCGTTCGATGGCTACCACAGGCTACTCGGACCTGAAGGAATTCCAGCGCGTCGACGTCGTAGTTTCTCCGTATACGGGCAACTGACAGCCTCTTACTGACAAGCGGCCGCCGCCGCTGACGTCATCCGGAGCGCCTCCCGGGCCGAACCTGCCCTGCCCAACTGTGCGGCAAGGAAGTAGTGTGGTTTTACTACCGGCAGCAGCGGCAAGGGAGGCGTTCCGTGAACACTGTTCCAAACGAAGGCGGGGTCCTTGGTCCCGCGGCCAGGGAAGCATCGATCGCCAGGCTGAGGGCCACCTCGGAACCCGGCAACGAACTGGACATCCTGATTGTCGGCGGCGGCATCGTGGGCACCGGTGTGGCGCTGGATGCCGTGACCCGCGGCCTCAGCGTTGGGATCGTGGAGGCCAGCGACTGGGCGGCCGGCACTTCGTCCCGGTCATCCAAGCTGATCCACGGCGGCCTGCGCTACCTGGAGATGCTGGATTTCGGGCTGGTTAAGGAAGCGCTGCACGAGCGTGGCCTGATTCTTTCGGTCCTGGCCCCGCACCTGGCCCGGCCTGTGCCGTTCCTGTATCCGCTGACCAAACCGTTCCTGGAGCGGCCTTATGTGGGCGCCGGGATCGCCCTCTACGACGCCATGTCCATCACCGGCGGGCACAGCCGCGGCGTGCCGTTCCACAAACACCTCACCAGGCGGGGCACCCTCAGAGCGGCCCCCAGCCTGAAAAAAGACGCCTTTGTGGGCTCCATCCGCTATTACGACGGCCAAGTGGATGACGCCAAATACGTGGCAAACCTCGTCCGGACAGCAGCGCACTACGGCGCACATGCGGTGAACCAGATGGCGGTGGTGGATTTCCTGCGGGAAGGTGAACGCGTGGTGGGGGCCAAAGTGGTCAACCACGAAGACGGTTCGCAGTTCAACGTCAAGGCCAAGCAGGTCATCAACGCCACCGGGGTGTGGACCGATGAAACCCAGGCCATGGTCACTGACCGCGGGCAGCTGAAGGTCCGGGCGTCCAAGGGCATCCACCTGGTAGTGCCCCGCGACCGGTTCCAGTCCACGGTGGGGCTGATCCTGCGCACCGAAAAATCCGTGCTGTTCGTTATTCCGTGGGGCCGGCATTGGATCATCGGGACCACCGACACCGACTGGAACCTCGACAAGGCCCACCCGGCGGCCTCCAGCAAGGACATCGACTACATCCTCGAGCACGTCAACCGGGTCCTGAAACGCCCGCTGACCAGGGAGGACGTTGAAGGCGTGTACGCCGGACTGCGCCCGCTCCTGGCAGGGGAGAACGATTCCACGGCGAAACTGTCCCGTGAACACATCGTGGCCCACCCGGTACCGGGCCTGGTGGTGGTGGCCGGCGGCAAATGGACCACCTACCGGGTCATGGCCAAGGACGCCGTGGACGAGGCCACCCGCACCATGGATGAGCGGGTCCCGGCGAGCTGCACCGAAACCATTCCGCTGCTGGGCGCCAGCGGCTTCAAGGCGGCCTGGAACCGCAGGAGCCGGACCGCTGAAGAATCCGGCGTGCACGTGGCCCGCGTGGAGCATCTGCTCAACCGCTACGGGTCCATGACTCCGGAGGTGCTGGATATCATCGCGCGAAATCCTGAATTGGCGGAGCCGTTGCCCGGCGCCGACGACTACCTGCAGGCCGAAGCCGTGTACGCCGCGACCCACGAGGGCGCCCGGCATGTCCATGACGTCCTGACCCGCAGGACGCGCATCTCCATCGAGGCCTGGGACCGTGGCGTGTCCGCGGTGCCGGTTGTCGCTAAACTGATGGGCGAAGTCCTCGGCTGGAGCGATGTACAGCGCGAAAGCGAAATAAAGCACTACATCGCACGCGTTGAAGCTGAACGGCTGAGCCAGCAACAGCCGGACGACGAATCCGCCGACGCCGCACGGCTGGGCGTGGAGGACATTGTCCCTTTGCGCTGAGGCGGCACCGCACACCAGCAATTCTCCTGACTGAAGGGACACGCCTTGGCGGAACCACTTGACCGGTACGATGCCGATCTCACCACCTCCGATTTGGTGATTCTGGAGTTGGAGGCAACGGACAAGTCGGACGCCGCGGCGCAACTTGCAGAACGCCTCTTCGCCGCCGGGCGGGTCACGGACCTGCCGCGGTTCCTGGCGCACGTCAATGCCCGCGAACACCAGCTCGCCACCGGGCTGCCGGGCGGGATCGGCCTCCCGCACGCCCGCAGCGAATTCGTTTCGCGGACGTCCATCGCCGTGGGAATCACCAAATACGGTCACTCCCTGGACTTCGGTGCCGCCGACGGTCCGGCCACCGTCATCCTGCTGATCGCCACCCCTGCAAGTTCGTTTTCAGATCACCTCGAAGTGCTGGCCACGCTGGCCCGCTCCCTGTCCAAGGAGTCCTTCCGGGAGTCGCTTCGGCGGGCCTACGATCCCGAAGTCATCGCCGAGCTCATCAACTCCAGCCTGGTGTTCTTCGACCACTAGAGATTGGGGCAGGCCCTTTCGTGTCGACTCCGTCGCCACGTAGGGACCCGGCTGCCCCACTCTGGGGCTGAACGTTGGTCGTTTAGTTGTTCTACAGAGGAACGAAGTACGGTTAAGACGTGTGGAAAACAGCCCTTAAGCCCCGATGGATAGCAGGCCTGATCTTCGCGATCGCCGTTTCCGGGGTGTTTGTCCTGCTCAGCCAGTGGCAGTTCGGGCGCTCCACGCAGCCCGAAGTTGCGGTGAATCCCGCCACCGAGGACGTCAGGGTGCTGACGGAGACACTTGAGCCCGGAGCCTTCTTCCCCGGTTCGGTGTCAGACCAGATGGTCTCCGCCGAAGGAACGTACGACCCCGCCAAGCAGGTCCTGGTGCCCGGGCGCCTGAAGAACGGTGACACCGGATATTGGGTGGTTTCCGCCTTCGCCGTGACCGGAGCGCCCGCGGTCACCGGCGTCGCTGCTTCCCCGCAGACCTGGATTCCAGTAGCCCGCGGTTGGGCGGCGGATCCCGACGACGCCGGCGCACCGCCGTCGGGCATTGTGAACCTGACCGGACGGCTGCTGCCGTCAGAATCGCCGATGCCGTCCACGGCACCGGAGGCCGGACGCGCCTCCGCTGTGTCGGTTGCCGAACTCATCAACTACTGGGACGTCAGCATGTACCCGGGATTCGTGGCCGCAACCTCCGAACTGGCGGCCGGGTCCGACCTGTCCGCCGCGGCCGTTGATGGAGCCCTGAAACCCCTGGAAATCGGTCCCCAGCCGCCCGCGCAGCAGGTCAACTGGCTCAATCTCTTCTACTCGCTCGAATGGGTGGTGTTCGCCGGCTTCGCCCTGTTTATCTGGTGGCGCCTGGTGAAGGACGACTACCGGCGGGACCTCGAAGAGGAACTGGACGACGACCACCACCAGGATGCTCCGCCCACTCAGCCCACCCAAGCAACTTCTGAACAGCTCCAACAAAAGGTAAAGCCATGATCGAACCGAAACCGGCCGTCCAGCAGGATCCTGCACAGGGCAAGGGCAAGAAGCGCCGCTTCGGCGGTACCGAGCGGCAGATCCGTTCCGCCCTGAAGTTCTACAAGGTGCTGGCATACCTCACGGGCGCCATGCTGCTGCTGCTTTGCGCCGAACTCATCGCACGTTACGCCTTTGGCCAGTACCTGTTTGCCGGCGGCACCAACGCCGTCACAGGCCAGCCTTTCGGCCTGGGTTTCGCCGACGCCGAGCCCCAGGGCGTGGTGGGCGGCGCGAACATCTCCGTTGCCGTGCTGATCGTCCACGGCTGGATGTACGTGGTGTACCTGATCTCCAACTTCCGCCTGTGGGCGCTGATGCGGTGGCCTTTCATGAAGCTCATCCTCCTGGCCCTGGGCGGCGTGGTGCCGTTCCTGTCCTTCGTGGTGGAGAAGAAGTTCCACGCCGAGGTGGAAGCCGAACTGGCCGCGAACCCGCAGGCCGCGCAGCGGTACTGAGGAAGCGTAAGGGGGAGCGGCACCGGGGCGGGGAAAGTCTGCTCCGTCACAGCAGGGCATGCCAAGGTGCGGCAGGGCGATGCCGCAAAGTAGGCTAGTACGGTGACTACTCCCACTGCATCCCAGACTTCCCAGAAGCCGGTGCTGGTTGTTGACTACGGTGCCCAGTACGCGCAGCTGATTGCCCGCCGCGTCCGGGAAGCGAATGTGTATTCGGAAGTAGTTCCGCATACCTTCACCACCGAGCAGCTCCTGGCCAAGGACCCCGCCGCCATCATCCTTTCCGGTGGCCCCTCCAGCGTTTACGCGGACGGGGCACCCTCCGTCGGCGCCGACCTCTTTGAGGCCGGAATCCCGGTCTTCGGCATCTGCTACGGCTTCCAGGCCATGGCAAACGCCTTGGGCGGGAAGGTCGACAAGACCGGCCTGCGCGAGTATGGCTCCACTGAAACCACCATCCTCGGTGAGGGCCGCTCCGTCCTCGAAGGGATGCCGCAGCACCAGAACACCTGGATGAGCCACGGCGACTCCGTGCACGAGGCCCCCGAAGGCTTCGAAGTGCTGGCGACGACGGCCGGCGCTGAAGTGGCTGCCTTCGCCAACGAAGAGAAGGCCCTCTACGGCGTGCAGTGGCACCCCGAGGTCAAGCATTCGGCCTATGGCCAGCAGGTGCTGGAAAACTTCCTGTTCAAGGGCGCAAAGCTGGAGCCCAACTGGACCACGGGGAACATCCTCGAGGAGCAGGTGGACCGGATCCGGAAGCAGATCGGCGACGCCCGGGTTATCTGCGGGCTCTCCGGCGGCGTTGACTCTGCCGTTGCAGCAGCGCTGGTCCAGCGGGCCGTCGGCGACCAGCTGACGTGTGTGTTCGTTGACCACGGCCTGCTGCGTGAAGGCGAAGCTGAGCAGGTGGAACGCGACTTCGTTGCTGCCACCGGCGTCAAGCTGTATGTGGCCAACGAGCAGGGGCGTTTCCTGTCGGCCCTGGCCGGCGTCAGCGATCCGGAAACCAAGCGCAAGATCATCGGCCGTGAGTTCATCCGCGCGTTCGAAGAGGCTGAGCTGGCCATCATCGCCGAGGCCGCGGCCGACGGCGAGAAGATCAAGTTCCTGGTCCAGGGCACGCTGTACCCGGACGTCGTCGAATCCGGCGGCGGCGAAGGTGCTGCGAACATCAAGAGCCACCACAACGTCGGAGGCCTTCCCGAGGACCTGCAGTTCGAACTCGTGGAACCCCTACGGGCACTGTTCAAGGACGAGGTCCGCGCCGTGGGCGCCCAGCTGGGCCTGCCGCAGGAAATCGTCGGACGCCAGCCGTTCCCCGGGCCCGGACTGAGCATCCGCATCGTCGGGGACATCACCCAGGAGCGACTGGACCTGCTCCGCAAGGCGGACGCCATTGCGCGTGCCGAGCTGACCGCAGCCGGGCTGGACAACGAGGTGTGGCAGATGCCTGTGGTCCTGCTGGCCGACGTCCGGAGTGTGGGCGTTATGGGTGACGGCCGCACCTACGGCCACCCGATCGTGCTCCGTCCCGTTTCGTCCGAGGACGCCATGACGGCGGACTGGTCCCGCCTGCCGTACGATCTCCTGGCCCGGATTTCGAACCGGATCACCAACGAGGTGGAAGGCGTCAACCGGGTGGTTCTGGACGTGACCAGCAAGCCGCCGGGAACCATCGAGTGGGAATAACAGTGTGAGTGGCCGGTCTCCGTCAGCGGAGGCCGGCCATTGCTGTCATCCGTTGAAATCCACCGCAATTTGGCCGGATCCAGTGTTGCGGTCTCTCATCCCGGCTTCTTTGCGGCTACGCTCGAAAGTATGCCGGTATGGTCCAAGGCGTCACGTGCAAACGCAGAAAAGAAGGCAGTAGTGTCAGTTGGTCAAGGCCACCCGGAGGGTTCCGAGGAGCTCGGGAAATGGCTGTCGGGGCTTAAACCCGTCACCGGGGCAGACACCATGCTGCGCTTCACCAAGACCCCCGAAGGTTCCATTGACCTGACCTATGCGCACCCGTCCGGTCTGGCCCAGCTTATGGCCGGCCGCCGCACACGGTTGTCCACACTCATCCGTGACCACCAGCAGTACGTCGTCGCGGCCCGGGCATCGCGGAACATCCGCTCGAAAATCTTCGAACTCGGAAATGACCGTGGCATTGATGCCGGTTACCTTTCCGCGGGCACCGTCGTGTGGACCTCCGCCGTTGGGGGCAAACCCCAGCGGGTTTCCGCGCCGGTGATGCTCACCGCAATCTCGCTCACGGTCCGCCCGGGTGAGGACGACTATGAACTGCAGCTCACCGAGCAGGCCAATATCAATCCCGCCCTCGTCCGGCACCTGAAGACCATCCACGGCATTGTTTTTGACGTTAACGCCGTGACACGCCTCGCGTACAGCACCGCACGCTTCGATCCCCAGCCTGTCCTGGACAGGCTCTCAACTCTCATCCGGCCCATCCACGGCGCCGAAGCCCAGCACAATCTGCTGGTGTCCACTTTCGCGGACCTCTCCGGCAACCTGGACGATCCGTGGATCAATGAGGGCAACCCCTTGGTCGCTGCCCTGGCCACGGCCGCCGCCGGTGAGGTCATTGACGTACCCGCGCCGGACCTCTTCCGCTTCCCGAGTGTGGACACGCGCCACCCCGACGACGAACTCCTCCTCCTCGATGCCGATCCGGACCAGCAGTACGTCATTGATGCCGCGCGTGCAGGAGACTCCCTGGTGGTCAGCAGCCCGCCGGGCACGGGCCAGTCGCAGACGGCCATCAACACCATCGGTGCCCTGGTGGACGCCGGGAAGTCAGTGCTGGTGGTGGGTGACCGCCGGGCCAGCCTGAACGAAGTATCGGCGCAACTGGAATCGCTTGGACTTGAATCCATCCTGTTCCAGCTCTCCGGCACAGCCACACCACAGCAGCTCAAGGCCCAGCTGGTGCGGGCCATTGTGCGGAACGAAAAATCACTCGAACCGCAGCTGGGGAACCTCCACAGAACCCTTACCGAGCACCGGCACGCTTTGATGGACCACGTGGCGTCCCTGCATAACGTGCGCCAGCGCTGGGGCTGCTCGCCGTATCAGGCCATGCAGTCACTGGCCGAGCTGACCTCAATCAACCCCGCCCCCGCCACCACCGTGCGGCTCAAGCGCAGTGTGCTGGACAGCATCCGCGACCGCAACGAGCTCGCCGGCAGGCTTCGCCGTGCCGCCGAGCTTGGCAGCTTCAGCCGCGCGTCCACTACCAGCCCGTGGCACGGCGCCCGGCTGCTCACCCGGAAAGAGACCGAGGAAGCCCAGGAGCTTGCCCGGTCAGTGGCGAATAACCTGCCGGTCCTGCGGGACCGGATGAACAGCGTGGCCGAGCATGCCGAGATACGGCTTGGCACATCCTTCCTGGAGTGGGGGGAGCAGCTCGAACTCCTCATGGCTGTCCGCGAAAGTCTCGATAAATTCACACCGGACATCTTTGACAGGCCGGTCAACGATCTCATCTCTGCTACGGCGTCCTCCGCCTGGCGCCGGGAGCGCAACGTGGATATGGCCTCCATGCAGCGTTCCCGCCTGCGCCGCGTCGCGAAAGAGTACGTCCGTCCTGGCGTCCACATCACCGATCTCCACAGCTCGCTGGTGCTGGTGCAGGACCAGCGTGCCCTCTGGTCCGGATACGCTACCTCGCAACGCCACCCGTCGGTCCCCTCGGGACTCGCCGAAATGAACGTGATGTACCGGTCGCTGGACCGGGAGCTGAACCAGCTGGGGGAGGCCTTGCGGCACACACAGGCTGGCGGCTCGCTCGCAACGGCCCGCTATGAAGAACTCATGGAGCGGCTGGAGCGGCTCGTGGCCGACACCCAAACGCTGAAAACGCTGCCCGAGCGCACGCTGCTCGTGGAAAACATGCGCGAACACGGGCTGGGGGAACTCCTCGCCGATCTCGCGGACCGGGAGGTTCCAGCGGAGTCCGTCGCCGCCGAGCTTGAGCTGGCCTGGTGGCAGTCCGCGCTGGAAGCGATGATCAGCGGCGACGATTACCTGGCCATGTCTGACGGGGACGCACTCCGGCAGCTTGAGGCCGAATACCGGCTCGCGGACAACGCCCATATTGCCAGCGGGGCGGCGCGCCTGCGCTGGGACCTGTCCGAACGGTGGCGGGCCGCGCTTGCGGAGCACCCGCGCCAGGCCCACCTGCTCAGGAGCCTGCTCAAGGACGGCCGGGTTACCCTCGCCGCGCTGACGGCCCAGGCCGCCGAGCTGGTCCCCATGCTGGTGCCCGTCTGGTCGGTCAGCCCCTACCTCATGACCGGGCTCCTGCCGGCCGAACAGCGCTTCGACGCCGTTGTCATCCTGGACGCCGAAGCAACGTCGCTGCAGGCCGTTCTTCCCGCCATCGCCCGCGCCCGGCAGGTCATAGCTTTCGGTGATGCCAAGATCGCCAGCCCCCGGACTTTCACCGTGGGCGTCGAGCGGCTGGCCGCCGGTGAAGCGGCCCACCAGCGCGTCGAAAGCGCGTACTCGGCCCTGTCTGGCGTCCTGCCTGTCTGGCGGTTGAATTTTGTCTACCGCGCGGTTGACGAGGACCTGGTCCTGCAGCTGAGCAAGAACTCTTACGACGGCGCCCTCCGCAGGCTCCCGGAAGGACAGTCGGCCACAGGGCTGGACAGGGCGCTCCTGGTTGAGTACCTGCCCGACGGCACGGGGCTGCCCAGCGCCGACCACGAAGGCGTCGAATCCGTGGTGGCCGAGGTTAACCGGGTGGTGCAGCTGGTCTTTGAGCACGCACGGACGCGGCCACGCACGTCGCTGGCAGTGGTCACCGCCAGCCTTCGCCATGCTGCCCGGATCGGTGAGTCCATTCGCCTTCAGCTCCCGAACCACCCGGGGCTGGCCAGCTTCTTCAGCGCAGGATCCGAGTCGTTCCGGGTGGTTGACCTTGAGCGGGCGCAGGGGCTGGTCCGTGACCACGTGATCTTCTCGCCCGGGTTCGGCCGTACTCCGCATGGCCGGGCGCTGCACAACTTCGGTCCGCTGTCCGCTGAGGGCGGGCGGGAGAAATTCGCTTTGGCCATGACACGTGCCCGGCGTTCGCTCCACGTCCTGACGTGTTTCCAGCCCGAAGACCTCGATCACACCCGGCTGTCCTACGGCGCGGTGGACTTCTACGAACTCCTGAACCGTGAGATTGCGGGAAAGACCGATCTCGGCACCCCGGCGTCCCGGGCCGCTGCCAGTGAGCAGGCGCTTGGAGCCGATCCCCTCGTCGCCGATCTTGGCGACCGGCTGCGTGCCCGCGGCGCGCGCGTCTGGCACCAGTATGACGGCGTCATTGACGTGGTGGCGGCGGCAGACCCCCTCAGCACCATGGGCCAGGACGACGCCGACATTCCGCGGCCGGTGGCTATCGAATCGGACGGCACGGAACAATACCGGACCATGAGCGTCCGTGAACGGAGCCGGCTCCGCCCACAGCTGCTGGAACGGATGGGCTGGCGGTACATGCCGCTGTGGACCATCGAAGTCTTTACGGACCCGTCCGCCTGCGCGGACCGGATCGCCGGCTATCTGGGCCTTGAGAATGTTCTGCCGCCCGGACGAGGGACGGCCTCGGGCGGATTCTTCGACGAGGACATGGACTCCCTCGCGCTGGGGAACGTACAAAACGACAGGAACGAAGACCAGGCCGAACGCCTGGCCAGTGAGGAGGCGGTTGTTGTAACCCCACGGAACGCCGATCAGGCAGAGACATCCGGTAGCAACAAGGCGGACCCTACAGGCGCCGGGAACGCGGCGGTGCCGGACCGCCAGCAGGCAGGCACCGCGGGTATCCTGCCCAACAAGGCCGCGGAGGATGACCCGAAAGGCTGGGGCGATGGCCCCGACAACGATCACGACGCATGGCTGAAGGAAAACAAGCCGCCCCACTGGGGCTGAGTTCCAGGCTGCCACGGCGTCACCCGGCCCGGCCCTCGGGTCCCACCAGGACAAAAAACAGCTTGCCCTGGGTGGAGGCGCCCGCCAGCCGGGCAGCCTGCTCCGGGGCTGCTGCCACGACGATCAATCCGTCGGTCTCACCGGTGCCCAACCACTGACCTGTCTTGCCGCCCTGTCCTGACGTCCAGAGGACCGGAACGGATGAAGCCAGCACTTCGGAGGGGGATTGCTGGTCGTAGCCGTTCGCCCCGGTCAGCACTACGTTGACCAGTTGCCCGGGCGATACCAGCTGGATGGAGGAAGGATCGGCCATTCTCAAGGGCACGGCTGCGGAGCCTGGAGGCGTTCCGGTCAACAGACCGGGTCCCAGCAGCAGGGAGTCCGTCACCAGTTGGCCCTTCCGCAAAGGGGCTGCCAGTTGTTTTCCCGCGGCCTCCCTGGTGTCGGACAGGGACCCGGCGGTCAGCAACCCCGGCGGGATTTTCATTGCCGTCAGGTCTGTGGCTGACAAGGCCGTTCCGGCGGGGAGATCCCGCGCGGCCGCCACTACCGAGATGGTATCGGCGGGCGGGGGAGTGAGCTGATGGACGGTGATCCCGGCAGCAAGGCTGAGCAGGAGGGCTATCGCAAGACGCCGGTTCCGGCCCAGCCACGACAACAGCCTGTGGCTGCGCGTGCCCCGGGGGCGTGCTGACGGGAGCGGGCGGCGGAGCTGGCGTCCCGGCGGGGCGGATCCGCGGCTGGAACGAAAGAAGGTAGCGGGCATAGGAACCACGCTACGTAGCGGCAACCAAACCCGACAGCGGCAAAGGTGCCTATGTGGACAACCGTGCTGCCGGCGTCGTACGTCTTTTTAGACCGGAGGTCAGCTGGCGGCAGCGGCCGTGGCAGGTGCCGGCGCCGGTGCGGCTGCGGGGGCGGAAGGGGCAGCCGAAACAGTGCTTCCCTTGGCATCCCGGGAGTCGGTCCGGTAGAAACCGGAACCCTTGAAGACCACACCAACGCTGTTGAACTTCTTGCGCACGGCGCCCTTGCACTCCGGGCATGAAGTCAGGGTGCTGTCCGTAAACGACTGGAAAATGTCGAAGGCGTGGCCGCAATCCTTGCAGGCGTAGGCATAAGTGGGCACTGGTGATCCTCCTCTGGGGCAAACGAGAGGTCCTGTGCTGCGCTGAACGGCAACCGTCCATTAGCAGTCCCAGGGCCTGAGTGCCAATTCTATCACCCCGCGAAACCAGCCTTTCGTCAGGCGGGGTCGGGCAGCCGGATCAAGCCTGAGGGGGTCAGGGCAGCCGGAACCCGCCGGTCAAAGTCTTCGGCGGGAATGCTTCCGGCCGGGAGCAGTTCAGAATCGAAGACTATTGCCGCAAACGGGATCTCCAGGCCGTCCCCCGCCAGGGAGCCCAGCAGAACGTCGTAGTAGCCGCCGCCCTGGCCTATGCGGTTGCCGTCCCTGTCCACGGCCGTGGCGGGGATGAAGAGTGCGGCAACGGAGGCCATGATGCCGAGGTCAAGGCGTGGTCCGGCAGGTTCCAGCACCGGGGCATAGCGGCTGCGGACAAACTCGGCGCCGGGGCTCCATTGCGTCCAGCTCAGCCGGCGGCCGGGCTCACAGACAGGGAGCAGGACTGTGTGGCCCTGCCCGTGGAGTTCGCTGATGAGGGGCAGCGTGGGCGGCTCGGGGACTACTCCCAGGTAGGCGCAAAAGGTCGACGGCGTCCCACCGGTCAGCTGTTCGGCCCATGCGGCGCCGTGGACGGCAAGGGAGGCGCCGGCCGCGTCGCGTTGGCTGGCGTCCGTCGCGGCGCGGCGCGCACGATGGCGTGCGCGGATGTCCGCCTTGGCTTGGCTGCTGCCTTCGGACATGCTGCTCCTTCCTTGCCGTTCAGTGTGGCCGTTGCGGCGTCTGCGGCGCGCTGGCCCGGGAGCCCACCAATAATTACTGAATGATCAGTCCCTCCGTTAGATTAGTCCAGTGACTACCACTCAGCAGACAGTACGCAAGGCCGTTATTCCCGCTGCCGGACTCGGTACCAGGTTCCTGCCGGCCACAAAAGCCATGCCCAAGGAAATGCTCCCGGTGGTGGACAAGCCGGCCATCCAGTACGTGGTTGAAGAGGCTGTCAATGTCGGCCTTAACGACATCCTGATGATCACGGGACGCAACAAGCGTGCCCTGGAGGACCACTTCGACAGGGTTCCGTCGTTGGAGGACACCTTGGAAGCCAAGGGCGACCTGGCCAAACTTGAGTCCATCCAGGCAGCCAGCAACCTCGGTGACATCCACTACGTCCGCCAGGGTGACCCCAACGGCCTGGGTCACGCAGTCCTGCGCGCAAAGCAGCATGTCGGCAACGAACCGTTTGCCGTCCTCCTGGGCGATGACCTGATCGATGCCCGGGACGAACTCCTCAGCACCATGATCGAAGTCCAGGCCAAGACCGGCGGATCCGTGGTGGCCCTCATCGAGGTGGAACCCTCCCAGATCAGTGCCTACGGCTGTGCCGATGTGCAGGCCATCGCCGGTGAAGATTACGTCAGGATCAACAAGCTCGTCGAAAAGCCCGACGTAGACGATGCGCCCTCAAACCTGGCCGTCATCGGCCGCTACGTCCTCCACCCGGCAGTTTTTGACGTGCTGGAGCACACCGGCCCGGGCCGGGGCGGGGAGATCCAGTTGACCGACGCCCTGCAGGAACTGGCAGCCGGCGAAGGCGAAGGGTACGGAGTTTACGGCGTCGTCTTCCGGGGCCGCCGTTACGACACCGGCGATAAGCTCAGCTACCTCAAGGCCTGCGTCCAGCTCGCCATTGACAGCGACGACCTCGGCCCTGGCCTGAGGGAGTGGCTGCCCGCCTTCACAGCCGGTCTCGCTAAATAGCTGCCGTGCGCCCCGGACCCATCTGGCCCGTGACACTCGAATGCGGCGACCTGATCCTGCGCCCCATCCGGTACCGGGACAAGAAGGAATGGACCCAGGTCCGGGGGCGCAACAGCGAGTGGCTGGCGCCTTGGGAAGCCTCCAACCCGGCACCTGGCGGTGCGCTGCCTGACTACCGGCAGATGGTGCGGTCCTTGAAAATCCAAGCCGCCCAAGGGACGGCCTTGCCGTTCCTGATCACTGAGCGCACGCCCAGATTGGCCGCCCCTGTCATCGTTGGCCAGCTCACTGTGTCATCGATTGTGTGGGGTTCGGCCATGATGGCCACACTGGGGTACTGGGTTGACCAGGGGCGCGCCGGTCATGGCATCGCCCCCACGGCCGTGGCTATGGCAACGGACCACTGCTTCCAGGCCCTCGGCCTGCACCGGATGGAGATCAACATCCGGCCCGAGAACGGCCCCAGCCTGCGCGTGGTTGAGAAACTGGGCTTCCGCGACGAAGGCTACCGTCCGCGCTTTCTTCACATCAACGGCGAGTGGGCGGACCACCGGTCCTTCGCGCTGACCGCTGACGAGGTCCCGGAGGGGCTTCGCGCCCGGTGGCTCGCGCCCAGCTCCTGACCCGCCGGCCCTGAACCGGCCCTGGGTACTTCCAAGGTCATAAATCCAATGTATTGCCACGTTGCCGGCGACACACCGTGGCTAATGCGGGGGCGGCTGCCGTAATACTCATACGGTTTTGATTGTGGACTTCCCCCTAAGCAGCTCAGTGATCCTTGTGGTTGCCGTTGTGCTCTGGATCGTGTGGGTTGCGCCCTACGTTCTGCGGAACCGCCGGCACCAGGCCCAGGCCGCTGGCGACTTCCTGGCGGAAGTACCAGCCATTGAATCGTCGGAACCGAGAGCCGGGACGGTACTGAACATCACCGCCCAGCAGGAGAAAACCATGGAGATCAGGAAGAGCACCCAGACCGCAAGGGAAACGACCGGCAGTGCCACGACGGGCGGCGCGTTCCGGATCCGCTATGGCAGGTCAGGGATGGCCCTTGTTGGTGTCCTGGCGTTGTTGACCGCACTTGTTTCGGGTGTTCTTCTGCCGTTCGGAATCGGAAGCGCGCTGCTGCCGGTCGCCGGACTTGCCGTCGCCATCGCAGCTGTGGCCGTGCTCCGCTTCCTGGCCGTGCGGGACCGCCAAGCTAAAGTGAACGCAGCGTTCCGCTCCGCGATGAGTGCCCCCGTGCGGCGTCACGGACCTGTCTCCACGGACCCCGCAGCGCGTCCCGCCGCCCGGCCGGAAAGCCGGCTCTTTGACGCCGAGGCCCACCAGCCCAAGCCGAAGCCTAAGCCTAAGCCCCTGACAGCGATGGAGCTCCGCGAAGCCGCTCTGGCCGTCGCTGTTGCCGCCGGAGATGCCAGCGCCGCCGCCGCGTCGGGATTGCCAGCCGAAACAACCTGGGAACCGGTGGACGTGCCGAAGCCGGTGTACGTTGAGGCCGCCAAGGCCGAGCGCCCGGCCCCCCAGCCGCTTGATCTCCCCGAGGCGCCCAAAGCCGTCGGTAAGCCTTCCCTGAAGCAGGGCGTTCCCGCAGCCACGCCTGCCGCACCTGCCGCCAAGCCCCTCACCAAGGCGCAGAGCGCTCTGAGCAACCTCGACGACGTCCTGCAGCGCCGCCGCGCCTGATACGTCGCCAGTGCTGCTCACGCAGCCCAGGCCGGCTGTCGAGGCGGGCGCGGAGTGTCAATTCGCAATGCGGGACGAAAATTTGTAGCCTAAGGTCACCGGTACTGCCGTTCCTCCCGGGGGGCGCGGACTGTTCCGGGGCTATAGCTCAGTTGGTAGAGCGCTTCGTTCGCATCGAAGAGGTCAGGAGTTCGAATCTCCTTAGCTCCACTGTTTGCAGGGTTTTTCGGTTCTTGGAGCCTCCTGAATAAAACACTTTGCGTCTGGAAAGACTGTTGAGTATGGCACCTGTTGAGTCATGAACCCATCCTAGTGAGCCGCATCTCCTGAGCCGCAGCCCTATCCATTCGCGCCACCTCTCCCCCGGCACGGACCTGCCGCACCGGCGACGCGTTGACTGGAAGGGTTCGTTCAGTAGAGACGACATGAGCCCCACCTTGGCATCCTCGGCTGGCTCGCTGATGACCGTCTTCCAATTGGCCGCGCACACCGCCGAACTCGCTACCCTCACGCAGCTGGCAGCCCCGGCCCCGCCCATCGCACAGGCCATCTCAGCACAGGTCGAGGACCAGCTCGCGTTCCAGATGGAGAAGCAGCTTGAAGATTTCCTGGTCCACAACTGGGCGAGTACGTCCCTGGGCCGCGAATACGACATCTACGAAGAGGATGGCCAGACGGGCCAGCAATACCTCACCGACACCGGTCCCATGGACATCCTCGCCGTCAGCAAGGACCGTACGAAACTCCTCGTTGTCGAGCTGAAGCGAGGGCGGGCCAGCGACGCCGTCGTCGGCCAGATCCAGCGCTACATGGGGTTTGTCCAGGAAGCCCTGCTCGAACCCGGACAGTCCGTCGAAGGCGTCATCATCGCCCAGCAGGATGACCTGCGGATCCGCCGGGCCCTCTCCATGACACGGAACATCCGCTTCATGAAATACCGCGTCGAATTCCACCTGGAGTCATAGCCGGTAGGTGGGGCCGGTGGCGGCTGGGGTGGGTGCACGCGGTCTCAGGTCGCACACCCTCGTCACCGGCCCCGGTCTCCGCGCCCCGGCCCAGCCCGGGGAATCGGGATTCAACCCCGAAGCCTCCAGCACCGGTATTGCCGGTGCCGTGGAACAGGGGTATGGCAGATGAATTTCCGCGGACACGAGTGGCGGGTACCTGCTTTGTGCGGCTACAGGTACCCGCTTCTGAACTTGCTTCCTGGACCAACGATTCGATTGGTGGGCCGGTCAGATGGGGTATCCTCACCGTCTAGCGCCGGTGTCTCCAGGGAGCCGCATCTGACGGGTAGCTTTCCGGTGGTTTCAGAAGACCAGCGACCGGGGGGTCACGGTAAGGCGGATCCCTGCGTTCCGCCCCAGCAGGTGTCTGGAAACTGGTGGGACATCTATGCGGCCGCTCCAGCGGTTGGGGGTGTCGTCCGTGTCTGCGAGGAAGTCCTTGTCCTCGGGGTTCCAGTCCCGGAGAGCGGCTGGAATGGTGCTGTTCCATGCAGCCCACGCCCTCGGCAGGGGCCTGTCACCGCCAGGAGGCTCGATGTCGACGAGAAGCGTGTCCTGCCAGTCCTCCATCTGTTCCATGTGGTCATCAAAGAAGAAATGCCCTTCCTTTTCTCTGATCGACATGAGCCGCAGCCTGAGTGCGTGACGCAGCCTTGGCACTTCGTGACCTCCGACGCGCGGACGGGGTGCCTGCGAAGAAAGAAAAGCAGTCAGCAGCGGCACGGGAGAATCAATCGGGTCCCCCTCCTTCCAGTGCTCAATTTGAACAGGGCAGAAGTGGGCGGCGCTTTGCTCATGGACGAGGACCGGGAGTCCTCGTATGGCCAGTCCTACGTCGAGCTGGAACTCGATTTCGGGCGGGGCTTCCCTGCCAACAGTGAAGCCCATGAGCTGCACCTCGATTTTCAGGTCTCCGAAGAGGAACCGTTGGAGGTTTTGGTAGCCCTCTTCGGAGTTCACTATGCCGTAGCGTCCGCTGTGGCTGCGGTGGACGACCGCCAGTGGTGCTCCACGGACAGCGGCATTATCGATTTGGACGAGGCCGTCACTGCGGGCACCTACTGCCTTGGAGGACAGGCCGAACGCAACATCGTAGTCTTCGGGGTTGGAGCCGACCAGACAGAACAGCTCGTCGACCGGGAACCCATCGTCCGGCATTTCGGTACCGATGAAGTTGTCGCGGGTACGTGTCTGCCGCAGTGCTGGTGGTGTGAGGTAGTCATACATGCGGTCGGGGCCAAATATGTCAGCCCCATGGATTCCTGTAGCATCGCGGACGCGTTCCAGCATCCCAAGGCCCACCGCGAAGCGGATTCCTCCATGTGGGGTGGCGTACGTGAAAACCCTGGCCACATACTTCGTACCGGCGGCAGGATCGATGCCACCATCGGGCTGGGCAAGAGCCTCCGGGATGACCCGTTGCAGGAGCGAACGGCAGATCAGCCCGCCCATTGAATGGGCGACAAGAAACACTTTCGGAGCGCCGGTCTTTTGCAGCACAAGTTTGATCAGGTCGAACAGGTCACCGGCGGCCTCCTCGATCGAGAAGTTCTCGGCACCCTCAGAGAACGTGTTTGCCGATTCGTCGTAGAAGCGGTGAATCCAAACGGACGCGGAATTCACCGTGCCGGCCTCCGCGCTGTTCAGGAAGGCCCACTGGTCCCCGTGAACTGGCACTTCGTATTTGTGGTCAGTAACAAGCCTCAGCATGGGGGACTCGAACTGATGGAACTTTGCCCTTCCGTTGCTGTCAGCGCGGACATGCACCGATCCTTGGCTGAAGCCGTAGAAGGGATCGTCCACTGCGTTGTTGATAGCGGACCCAGTGCCTGCGAAACCGCGGACATAGACTACCGGGAGCCTGCCATCGTCACCGGGGTGCCCCATCTAAGTGCCTCTTCTCCAAACAAACGCATCATCCATAGCGCTGGCATGCACAGAGGGTGGAAGGCGGACAGCAGACGTGACACCGACGCGCTGCAGGAACGAACCTATGCTCCTTCCCGGCGAAACTGCCGGGAAGGAGCCGGTGCGACTTCAGTTTTCCAAGGCTGTAGAGGGTCGTGAAAAAGCTGATCATGACAAATACATGTGTAAATCAGGTAACAATGACGATCCTCAGAAGTAGGAGAAATGTCAACGGCCCTGCCCCACCAAATCCCGCGATCCACGCTCCCTGTGACATGAGGACATAGAGTTTAGGGGTGAGATTTACAGGCACCATTGAAGGCCCGGACGGCAGCTTTTCGCATACCAACGCCGAAGACGGAACCTACGATGAGGCCAAGACAGCTCTGGAGGCAATGGTCCCCGAGGGCCACAAACTGATCGTCATCCGCACGTTCTGAATCACTTTCGTCGGAAGCTGGTCCTTGCGATTCTGCTTGCGCGATAAGGGTCCGCGGTGTGTCTGCGTCCATTACCACCGCAGTCTGCTTGCATGGAGGCATGACGGAGCAGCCGCCGGCATCTGTTGCCGAAGACCTGGACCGGTTGCGCAGTGCCCTGGACAACGCCATCCCCGCCAGGACCGAGTCCAACCTCTTGATCGGGACGTGGAACATCCGTGCCCTCGGCAGCCTGACCGCCAAATGGACGGCCGGACCCAAGGATTCACCCACCCGCGACTGGCACGCGGTCGCCTGCCTGGCCGCAGTGATCTCCCGGTTCGATGTTGTCGCTGATGCCGGACTGGGGGAGAGCCTGGGCCAATCTCACAGCGCTGCTGAACGATGATGCCAGGGTCGCCGTGGTGGACATGCAGGAGCCGGTGGGATGGGCCCGGCTGCTCACTCCCTTGGCACGGGCCGCGTGTGCCCTGGGCGGCGCGGACATAGCAGCACACCCCTGGCAGGCCGTCGAGGAGGACTGCACCGACGTCATCCGGGCCTCCGCCCGGTCAGGGCATCTGCAGATCCGCGCAGGCACGCTTCGGAGGGGCCCTTCCTAACGCCTTGCGAAAGAGCGGGCCCCTGTGTGCCCCAGAATACTTACCTGCCCTCGCCACAGGTGATACCGTCCGTATCCAGCTTCCCACTCCCGCGTTGGCAGTAGTCGGCGGAACTGCAGAACACCGAAGTGCGCCCTTGACTTCCCCGGACTGGAAGGTTTTAGCGTGACAGTATCAGCAACCAAAAACTGAAGGGAAGGAGCTGGCCATGGCCCTGCAAGAAGGAGAGGTCTACCGCTGCCCGGATACGGCCTGCGGGTGTGAAATCACGGTCACCAAGGGGGCAGCCCCGGGTCACGGCGAAGACCGGGATCCCACCTGCTGCTGCGGACACAGCATGGAAAAAGTGAACTGAACCGGGAGTGAGTAGCCGGGCGCCCCAGTCACGGCAGACGTTGTGGGACGCTGAAGCAGAACTGGCGCACGTTATGTGTCCGCGTTCACAGATCACGTGAACCGTGCGGGCCTACCTTTCGAGGGTAAGCAACAATCATTTCGACGAAAGGCAGCATCCGAGGTCCGCTACATGCTCGGTGGCACAGCCACACTACGCCCTCACTCTTCACCTTGGCCAGGGCATCACCGCCGGAGCAGTAGGAGGTGTGGCCGGTGGCCTCGTTTTCGGCGTCCTCATGACCATGATGGGCATGCTGCCCATGATTGCCTCTATGGCCGGTTCAAATTCTGCCGTGGTGGGCTTCGAAATTCACATGGTGATCTCAATCCTGATCGGCTGGGGCCTGACCGTGCCCTTCTCCGGACTTCTGACCTCCTATGGCCGCGCTGTGCTGATCGGTCTGGCCTATGGGGCGATCTGGTGGGTACTCGGGCCGCTGCTCATCGTGCCCATGATGCTTGGCATGCCCCTGTTCATGGTCGATGCGACCGCAGGATGGTCCCTCATGGGCCATCTGATCTACGGGGTCATCCAGGCTCCCGTGGTCTTCCGTACCTAAAGTCCGCACATGAGCGATAACTGGAAAAAGGGCTGGAAGCCGCCGTGGGCGGCCTCCAGTCCTGGTCTCCGGGCCAACGCGAACCGTATCCACTCACGGCAGGGGCCGGAGGACCCCTTCACCTGAACGAAGTGGACCTCTTCGCCGACCTGTCCGCTGAAGAGATGCACGCGATGGACATGATGGCCCCGGCGCGGATGTTCCGCCGCGGGGAGCTCGTCTTCAGCCAGTCCCAGCCCGTCATGGCCCTCTTTATCCTCAAATCAGGCCGAATAAGGGTCTTTCGCGTCGCCGTGGACGGGAAAGCCCTCACGATGGCCATCTGGAGCCGGGAGCTGTCTTCGGGGAAATGATGCTGGTGGGTCAGCGTATGTATGACAACTATGCTGAGGCCATCGAGGACTCTGCCATCTGCCGGCTGGGGGTCGATGATGTTGAGCGGTACCTGATCTCTGACCCGCGCATAGCGATCGGCATCTCGCGGCTGCTGGGGGAGCAGGTGGCCCGGCTGGAGGAACGCCTGACGGACCTGGCCTTGCGGCCGCTCGCAGCCCGGGCCGCCTCCATCCTGATCAGCCTCGATGCTGCGGCGCCTAGTGGACGGTTCGGACAAGGCCGGGCCATCAGGCTCACCCACGAGCAGATCGCCGGACTTCTCGGGGCAACCAGGGAGGCCACCAGTAAAGCCCTGGCCGACTTCGCTGTGAAAGGAATCATTCGTCAAGGCCGCGGCCGCATCACCATCCAGAACCCGGCGGCTTTGCGGGCAGCGGCTGGAAGCACCGTCGTGTGACCGGGAATCAACCCGGATGCCGGGCAGGTTGCACGAGCCGGGGACCCCACACAGACGGAGAGCCTTCAAAGATCCGCCACATGAAACGAAAACCAAGGAGCCAGCATGCCCCGTGCCCACACCGTCGACGGCACCCCCCCCACGGATCCAAGGACATAGCCACTCATCTGCAACGGCGAATGGGAAAGTTCCTGAACATCCACGCCGGCATGGCCCACTCACCGGCCGTGATCGGCGCCTACGGCGGCATCTCGAAGGCCATCGCCGACCACGGGTCCTTCGACGCCCGGACCAAGGAAGCCATCGTCCTGGCCGTGGGCAACCAGAACGGCTGCGACTACTGCCAGGCCGCGCACACGCTCTCGGCACGCAAATCAGGGCTCACCGACGACCAGATCCTCGCAATACGCGCAGGCGACGTGGACTTCGATCCGAAGCTGGCCGCCATCACCGAAGTGGCCCGCGAAGCCGCGGCACGGACCGGGAACGTCTCCGACCCTGTCTGGCAGGCAGCTCTCGACGCCGGCTGGACCGACGAAGAGCTCACCGAAGCCTTCGCGCACATTGCCGCGAACCTCTTCACGAACTACTTCAACCACTACGCAAGGACAGAGCTGGACGTCCCGGCCGCACCGGCCCTGAGCGCCTAGCTGGCGGGATCCTTCCACGGTGAGACGTAGTCAGCGACCTCATCCTCGCTCAGCGTCCTGCCCACGGCTTTGCGGGTAGTTTCGGCGCGTGCGGCCACCATTTCGTTGACCCGCCCCATTGAGGCGCGTACCCCGGTGTTGCGGAAACGTTCGACGGCCGGTATAGGCCAGGAATCGAAGGTCACCGACTTCATCAGGACGAGCCGGTCCACACTGTCGGATGTCGCGGCCAGATGCTGTGCGACCCGGCCGCCGATGTCGTGGCCGGCCAGGGCAAACCGGTCGATGCCTAGTGCGTCGGCGGCAGCGAGCACCGTCTGCGCCAGTTCCGGCACCGTGGCGGTGTGGAGGGCTAGCTCTCCTTCGCTGGCACCGAACCCGGCAGGTCAAGTGCCACACACCTTGCCCGCACGCCCAGTAAGGGAAGTACTGGGAGCCAGAAGGTGCCGTGCAGCAGTAGTAACGGTGCGGCGCTGCCTCCACCTGCTTCCAGATACGACAGCCCGGTCCCATTGACCTGTATTTGCTTCCGCTGCGCGGGCTGTTCAGACATATCACCCTTCACTGCAGGGCCCGGCCGGGCCGTGGTCGGTCTTGTTTCGAACTTCGGCTTCAGGCTATCGGCTGTGACCGAGCGCTGCCGGTTTGCCCTCGACGTTGATGGTGGTCCGTTCGTCGTAGAAGGCGATTAGGTCGGTGAGCTGCGTTGCGTCCTGGAGAGGATGTTCGTAGCTCCATGCGATGTTCTCGCCCCGGGCACCGGCGCCGGTGAGGGACCAGTACGACGCCGTGCCCTTGTAGGGGCAGATCGTTCTGTGTGAGGTGCGCTCCAGCAGCCCGAAGTCGACGTCCTCGCGCGGCAGGTAGGTCCGTACGGGCAGCATCGTTTCATAGACGAAGACCGGCCGTACGCTTTCAGCCAGGACCGTCGTCCCGAAGCGCACACTGACGCGGCGAGATGATGCACGCGCATCGACCCGGTGGAAGGGGTCCCGGGGGTGGCCTTCTATCACCTCGTCTTCTTCGCGCCACTGGTCGAACGCCCCGAAATCCAGCAGCACGTGGCCGCCAAGGTCAGGGTCTGAGAGCCGGAACCCGGTCGCCGGCAGCTCCAGCCCGCCGCTTCGCAGGGTCAACTCCTGGCCTTCAGCTGTATGGCGGGCGAAGCCCGAACGGTCGCCCTTGCGCGCTCCGTTCGGGGATGTGGGGACCAGCTCCGCAGCGATGTCCGCTTCCGGCACCGCGAACAGCGGGGTCCGTTTCCGTGGCTCGAAGACAAGAAGTGCGTCCTGCGAATCGACAATGGTCCGGCCGCCCGCGTCTGCCCTGATTCTGCGCGGCGTCGGCTCGTAGCGCAGTTGGTGCGCCAAAGCCCTCATTTCAACGCTCAATCGAATAGCCATGCCAGCTCCTCAGCTTCCGCCTGCCAGGGCTTGGACCAGTTCAGGCAGCGCGGCCACAGTATGATCCGGTGCCTGGAAATAGCCCGGGTAGGATCCTCCTGTGCGGTTGATCCAGGCGGTGGCTAGGCCGGCCCGGGACGCGCCGTGGATGTCCCAGGGGTGCACGGCCACGAGGAGCATCTGTTCCGGTGCTGCGCCGCAGGCTGAGGCCGCATAGTCATAGGAAGCCTGGCCGGGCTTCCACAGCGGGGCACCCTCCACGGAGAGCAGCATCTCAAAACTGTCCCGGACGCCGGCGTCCATGAGCAGCTTCTCGGCAACCTGGGTGGAACCGTTGGACAGAGTGATGAGCCTGTATCCGGCAGCCTGCAGGGCTTTGAGCCCGGCGGTGACATCCGGGTGCAGCCCCAGAGCTGAAAAACCGCCCATGATGTGCTGCACGGCCGGTTCGAGATCCCGGTTCAGCTCCGTGCCAGCCAACAGGCCCCGCTACCCTTCGGCACCAATGTCGGCAAAGCTCCCGTTGTCTCCTGCGGCAGTGAGCGCGAAGCCGTCCCGCAGGAGGGCCGCGAACCACAGCTTTGCCAGGTGCGCCGGTGCACCCACCTTAACGAACCGTTGCCCCATGGAGGCCATGTCCGACAGGGTTTCGTTGACATCGAAAACAATGATTGAGGGTGTCATGCAGGCTTCTCCTTCGTGCGTTGATTACAGGTACTCCGCGAATTCCTTCTCAAGGTATTGCTTCGGCCGGGCACCGATCACCGCGGATTTGAGGGCGCCGTCCGTGAACAGGAAGATGGCAGGGATGGAAGTGATGCCGAATTCCGCCGCTACGCCGGGGTTTTCATCAATGTTGACCTTCACTACGTCAATCTTTCCGGCGTGCTCGGCCGCGAGCTGGTCCAGGACGGGGGAAACCATTCTGCAGGGCGCGCACCATTCCGCCCAAAAATCAACGATGACCGGTTTGTCCGACTGCAGGACCTCGTGTTCAAACGTGCTGTCGGTGACATTTTTTGCGCTGCTCATCATATTTCCTTCCGGTATCTGAGGTTGTCGAGGGCCGCCTGGAAGGCCTCGCTGTAGCTGGGGAACTGGGCGACCTGGTCATGCAGGACGGCGATGGGGATCCGGGCCCGGATCGCCAGGGAGGCCTGATGGATCCATTCGCCGGCCAGGGGTGAGACGGCCCATGCCCCGATGAGGACACCTTTATCGGTGTCCGTGAGAAGTCCGAGGTGGCCGCGGGGTTCCTGCTCATAAGTCGAAGGACGTGTGATTGACTCGGCCAGGTCCAGTTCGGCAAAGGCAGTGGACAGCCCCTGTTTATCGGCCTGGGCCTGGGTCAGACCCGCGGCCGCTATCTCCGGATCGCCGAAGACCACCCTCGGGATGCCGTCATGGGTGACCCGCCTAGCGTGGCCCAGGATGGCATCCGCCACGATCCGCCCCTGGTACTTGGCCACATGGGTGACGGGCATGACTCCGGTAACGTCGCCGATGGCCCGCACGCCTTCACCGGCCCGGCGCTGCGGATCTATCTCCACGCTGCCCCTGGCGTCAAGCTTCACTCCTGCGGACTCAAAACCCAGATCCGCGCTGCGGGGCCTGCGTCCCGTCGCGAAAACGACGACGTCGGCGCTCACTGATGTGCCGTCGTCGAGTTCCAGCGCACTGCTGTTCCCCTCGCGCCGGGCGCGGACAGCGCGGCAGCTGAGCCGCACGTCCACCCCGGCCTCTTCGAGATGGAGCCGTGTCAGTTCACCGACGCGAGGCTCCTCGCGTTCCATGAGGCGCTTACCGCGGTGCACCAGGGTGACTGCCACGCCGAAGCGGGCCAGGAAGGTAGCGGTTTCGGTGCCCACTGCGCTGCCTCCGATCACCACGGCCCGCCCGGGCAAAGTAGTGGCCGTGAACGTTTCCGGGTTGGTCCACAGGGTGACGTTCTCCGACCCTTCCAGTTCGGAGACCACAGGCTCGGAGCCGGTGGCGATGATGATGTGGTCGGCCCGGATGGTGGTACCTCCGGCCTGCAGCGTGCCGGGCCCCGTGATGCTGGCTTCGGCTTTGATGACCGTGGCGCCCTGCCCTGCATAGCCATCGACCTGTGCCTTGTCGTCGAGGGGGCGGATTATGTAGTCCCGTTAGTCACTGGCCGCAGCCCAGTCCAGTTCGGCTCCCGTGACGCCGGCCGCCCGGGTCGCTGCCGTCCTGGCTTCCGGTGGCCGCAGCAGTGTTTTGGAGGGCACGCAGGCCCAGTAGGCACATTCGCCGCCGATCAGTTCGCGTTCTATCGCGGCGACCTTTTTGCTGGCCTTCAGAAGCCGGCCTGCTGCCACTTCACCCCCTGGGCCCATGCCCAGAACGGCCACATCAAAGTGTTGCTCCATCAGTTCCTGCCTTTCGCGGAGTGCCGGTATAGCGGAGTAGCGGTCATGTTGCGCAGCAGGAGAGCCGGGAAATGTCGGTGGTATAGGACTGTGCGGCGATTTTGATGCCCTCCGCCATGGTCAGGTACGGGCTCCACAGGTTGGCGACCTGTTCAACGGTCATGCCTGCTTCCAGAATGTAGACGCCTGCGGCGGCAATGTCGCCGGCTTCTTTCCCGACCGCTGTGAGTCCGAGGATCCGGCCGGTCCCGTTCTCGGCCACGAGCTTGATGAATCCCCGGGTGTCCCGGTTGACCAGTGCGCGCGGTACGTACTCCAGCGGCAGAACGCGGCATTCGCAGCTGATGCCCTCGCCATTTGCCTCCTTGTCGGTCAGCCCGACGGCGGCCATGGCAGGGCTGGTAAAAGCCACCCGGGGAAGGTGGTGATAGTCAACTTCGCGGCCGGCGTTATTGAAGGCATTCTCCACGGCAATGGCGCCGTGGGCCGATGCGACGTAGACGAACTCCCGGTGCCCGGTCACATCGCCGGCGGCCCAGACCCGGGGGTTGGTGCTGGCCATCGTGTTCTGCACGAGGACTTCGCCCCGGTCCCCGGTTTTCACACCGACGGTGTCCAGATTCAAGCCCTCGGTAACTGCGCGGCGCCCGGTGGCCATCAGCAGCCGTGCAGCCCGGAATTCCTCCTGGCCGCCGGCAATGTCCGCCACCGCCGTCACACCGCCGGTCGCCGCGTCGCGGCCGACGGAGGCCAGGGTGGCACGGCGGATGACACGGATGCCTTCATCAGCGAAAACGCTCATCAGTGCCAGCGAGACCTCCGGTTCTTCCGCCGAAGCCAGCCGGGAGCGGACCAGCACGGTCACCCGGGATCCCAGGCGCGCGAACAGCTGGGCCTGCTCCATCGCTACGTAGCCCCCGCCGACCACCAGCAGGGATTCCGGGACCTCTTCCAGCTCCATCGCGGTGGTGGAGGTCAGATAATCTGTTTCCCGAAGTCCGGGAACCGGGGGAGTCCACGGCGCTGAACCGGTGGCCACCAGATAGTGGGCCGCGGTCACTGACTCCCGCTCGCCGTCGGACGAGGTGATTTCCAGCGCCGGGTCCTCCGGCGTGCCGACGAACGCCGCATCGCCGTGCCTGAAGTCCCACCCGTAATCAGCGATCAGGTCAACGTACTTCTCCGCGCGCATCCCCTCCACCAGGGCTCGCTTCCCGCCGATCACGGCCGGCATGTCCACCGCGCCGGCAGAAGCGCTGATGCCCGGGAACCTGCCGCCGGCATCAACGGCCACATGGCGGGCCTCGGCTGCAGCCAGCAGCGCCTTGGAGGGAACGCAGCCGGTATTCACACAGGTCCCGCCAGTTGTTGACCGCTCCACCATCAGGACACTCTTGCCCAGGCTGGTGGCGCGGATGGCGGCCGCGAACGCGCCCCCACCTGAGCCGATGATCGCCAGATCAAAGTCGAACCGTTGCGTAGCAGACATAAAACCTCCGGTAATGGCAGCGAACTTGGGTCCTGGGTTGGGCGGCGGCTCCTGGTGGGCTGGCCCGACGTCCTTCCCCTGTCCCAGCCTGCACCTTCCCCCCCGGGGGAAGGTCAAGGGAACCAGATTCCTCGGTATTCCCTGTGTAGCGTCTCCTGAGGCAGCGGCAACCTTTACCTATACTGGGACCCATAGATAGCGGGGACCCCTGAAACTCCAACGGCACAAGGTGCCGGGAAATGAGGTCAGTGATGCTTATCGGTGAAGTTGCCAAAGCCGCAGGGATGACGCCCAAGACCCTTCGGTTCTACGAAGAGCAGGGCCTGCTCCCTCCTGCGCAACGGGGCTCCAATGGTTATCGGCAGTACGGAGGCGACAGCGTAGCCCGGCTCGATTTCATTGCCCGGGGCAGGGCCGCCGGACTGTCAGTGAGCCAGATCCGGAGCATCCTTGCCGTCCAGGAGCCAGGCAACGCTCCCTGTACCCATGTGCGGGACGTCCTGGCGGGCCAATTAGCCGAGCTCGACCTGAAAATCGCGGAACTGACAGCCCTGCGGGAAGGTGTGGCCGCCTCCTACAAGGCCGTCGCAGCCGGCGACCCGGCAACGTGCGATCAGTCCAGAGTGTGCAGCTACCTCTGACCATGCCTGCACCCCGTCGCATCATGCTTCAATCGTCACGCCCCGCCAGAAGGCGATGCGGTCCTTGATCGGCATAGCCCGCTTTTTTGGTTCGCTGTAGAACCAGGCTGCATCCACGTTGACCTGGCCGTCGACTTCCAGTGTGTGATAGCTGGCCTGCCCCTTCCATGGGCACACAGAGTACATGTCACTGTCTTTGAGATAGCTCGGATTCACCGTTTCACGGGGAAAATAGTGGTTGCCCTCGACCATCACTGTGTCCTCGGACTCGGCAATGACTTTCCCTTTCCAAATAGCCCTGACCATATTCTTTACCTTCCACCGTTTCTGATTGATCCGGACGCGGCGAGGACAACGTCCATATCACCCGGTACATCGCATCCCTTTGCGCTGTTGGAACGGAATTCCGATGCACCCAAATGATGCTTGTTCTGTAGCCATCACGTTAGTGGGACAGAAATCCGGCTTCTGCGATCTCGAACACACAGCGCCTGCCCCGGCTGTTGAACTTAGTGCATCCCATACGTTCACCGGTGCCCAGCCGTGCTGACCGATCAGGTCCATCCAGTCCCATCCGTCATTGACGTGGTAATCGCCCAGCACGACGGCGGCGGGAATGGTTTCGGCGGTGTCCGCGCGGTGGTGACGGCGTGTGTTGAAACTGAGCTCATGGTTTTTTGTCCTTTGCAGAGGATTTCGGTGGATGGGGCGATCAGGTGACCGGCCTGCTCCCTTTCCCCCCGTTGTTTTTTGGCTGCTGGCGAAGCTTGCGGAGCTGTGGCCGACGGAGGCCACCGAAATCCTATGCAAAGGACAAACAATCATGACTGAAAAGCTCAACCTCTCCGGCCCTGCTGACCTGCTGGCCACCATCGCCCACCTGCTTGGCCGGACTCCCAAGGAGTCCTTCGTGATCCTCAGAGCTGGTTTCCTGCATACGCGCCCCGGTGCGGGCAGCACCGGTACCGGCCGCGATCACCAGGAGAATTCCTGCCAAGGCGCTGATTCGTGGGATCTGGCCGAGGACGGTGAGTCCGATGAGAACAGCGATGGCTGGTTCAAGGCTCATCAGGGTTCCGAAAGAGGCTGCGGTCAGCCTACGCAGTGCCAGCAGTTCCAGGCTGAATGGCACCACGGGCATCAGCAGCGCCAGCCCAAGGCCGACGAGTAGCAGCTGCCAGTTGATGTGACCGATGAGGGAAGGTCCGGCAATCAGGGTTGCGCAGACGGCGGCGACCGGAATGGATACGGCCAGGGCCTGCAGGCCGGCCAGCTGATCCCCGGCATGCTGGGTCAGCAGGATATATCCCGCCCAGCAGGCAGCGGCGCCTAGATGAGTAATTCCAAGGGGTGTTTTCGGCGCGGCGCGGCGATATAAAGGGCAAGGGTGTCCAGAATCGGCGTTATCTACCCAACGTCGAACTTGGAGGCTCACGTGGACGCCGATCTGGACACCCTTGCCACAGCATTCTATGTGCAAGCCGATGATCTGTTAAAGGCATATCCGGAACGGATCCCGGCCCGGCCCCGCATCGGAATTAGCCCGAAGATCACCGATGCTGAGCTGATCACCTTGGCCGTGATGCAAGCCCTGCTCGGCTTTGCCAGCGAAGCCAGATGGCTACGTCACGCCCGCAGGACCTGGCCACGATGTTCCCCTTCCTGCCGGGCCAGTCCGGCTATAACAAGCGGCTTCGCCGGCTGGGCCCGACGATGAACTGGCTCATCGGGGTCCTGGTCCAACAAAGCGATATCGGCACCGACGACGTCTGGGTGGTTAACTCCACCCCGGTCGAATGCGCCCGATCCAAGGAAACGGTCCGCCGATCAGAGATGGCCGGCTGGGCCGAATATGGTTACTGCGCCTCGCACTCACGCTACTTCTGGGGGGCTGCGCCTGCACCTCGTTTGCACGCTCCATGGGCTGCCGGTCGGCTACGCGCTCACCGGCGCCAAGGCCGACGAACGCCAAACCTTCTTGGACATCCTCGCCGGCACCCCGGCCATGGCCATGGCCAGGGTCCGGGTGGACGGGAAGCGCCAAATCCTCATCGGTGACAAGAACTACTTCGGAGCAGAATTTGAACAGACCGTCGATCAGACCGAAATCGAGCTGTTGCGCCCGGCCCGCAAAGGCGAAAAACCCCGGGCCGGGTCCCGATTCTTCAAACCCCTGCGCCAGATCATCGAATCCATCAACGACACGCTCAAGGGCCAGCTGGACCTTGAACAACACGGCGGACGCACCCCGGCCGGAGTCACGGCAAGAATCGTTCAACGACTGCTGGCAATGACAACAGCGATCTGGCACAACGACAGCACCGGCGCAACCATCCGCCGCTCACTCACCGCCTACGACCACTAACATCCCTTGGAATTACTCAACTAGTGCCAAGAGCACCCCCAGGGGATCCGTCGCGCCATGCCAGGGCTCGGTGAGCAGAAGTACTCCTGCCGCGGCGGCGACCGCCCACAACCGTGCCCGTCCCCGCCCGCGGACCACCGCTATCGTCAGCGGGCCAACAAACTCCAGCGCACTGGCGGTTCCGAGGGGTATCCGGACAACGGCAGCCATGAAGAGCAGGGTCATGCCCAGGTGGTGATCCCCAACAGAATGCAGGTAAGCAAAGCCGAACGGGTAAACGAAGATCGCCAGGGACGGGCGACGGCAACCAAGATGATGCTGGCCCATGCCAGCCGCAGCCAGGCCGTAGCCTCCGGACCAATCTGATCAGCTATTCCCACGGACGCGGCAAGGCCCAGCTGGACGCTGCCCATGGCCACCAAAGCCATGGAGGTACCGACGCGGACGGGCTGGAGAACTGGATTCATAAGGCCAGTAGACAGGGTCCAATCTCTGCGCGTCCACGTGACGATCCGCGACATTTCGTTCAAGAATCATGCACAATGATGCCTGTGGAGACCCGGAGATTACAGCTGTTGCTTGAGTTGTCGCGCGTCGGTTCGATGCGCGGTGTGGCCGATCTGATGGGCACCACAACATCTACTGTGACCCAGCAGATCGCCATGCTCGCCCGCGAAATCGGCACGCCCGTAGTCGAACTCTTGGGCAGGGGCGTCCGGCTGACGCCGGCCGGGCGACGCCTGGCAGATCATGCAAGAGCCATCCTCGCCGCGGTAGAGGCAGCACACGCCGATCTCGACCCCGACGCCGAGCCCGCAGGCACCGTCCGCGTCGCCGGCTTTATCACAGCGATCCGCAGGAGTCTCCTACCGATCGTCACCGAGCTAACCGCCAGCCACCCGCACGTGCAGGTCATCGTTAAAGTGAGCTGCCGCGAGGATTTCGGACAGCGGAATTGGTGAATTCTTCTACGCTGCCAGTGCTGGCTGTTGATAACCATAGTGGACTTCGTTAGGCCGTCGGTAACCGAG